>NZ_SDLA01000004.1:0-192780 GCF_013096845.1 Geobacillus sp. BMUD | reverse complement strand
CCCATGTCCCATTCCGAAATAATTCACAAAAAATTTAGCACATTCTTTCGGAAAGGGGGAGAGGGATATTCCGAAGGAATGTGCAAAAAAGAGTCTTTTTTGTGCGGAAATAAAGTGATAATTTACACGATGACGAAAATCAAAGAAAAAATTATCGTCCCAGTTGATCCTGGCCCTTTAACAGCATATTATGCAAGATTATACTTTCACCAGCAACTTCATGCAGATAAAATACTAATGGTCATTGGAAGCGTGACTCCCTTGACCGGTCGTCAACTTCATTATCTGTTAGCTAAAACAAATGCTAACCCCGTATACGTCAATCCAGAAAAACTGGCAAGCTTCTCAAACAGCTGGAACGAGGAAGTAGAACGCGCAACAGCCGTTGGCCTAGAGCGACTCGAAACGGAAAATATTTTGATCGTTACAACTCATCACCCCGCCAACAGTCTAATCGATTTGAAAGCGCTGTCTGCTGTTGAGCAAGTATCCGAAGATGCTCTGGCCAAACGAATCACAGACGGCCTTGCTGTCATCGGCCGAAAAATCATTGAAAATTCCAAATACCCAATTTGTGGATGCTTCACAAGCGGTGGGGATGTTACGGCATCTCTTTGCGCCGTAGGAAGGGCTAACGGTATTGAAATTGAAGACGAAGTTCTTCCGCTGACCTCATTCGGATACTTTTCGGGGGGATACTTGGATGGACTCCCTGTAGTCACAAAAGGAGGAATGGTCGGCGATCAACGTTCCATCTACAAAAGCCTGCGCTTTTTGCAAATGAAGATTCACAGCCAAAGGAGTGGGAAACATGTCAGTGCACATTAAGCCTATTATTGCAATTCCAATGGGAGATCCGGCAGGAATCGGGCCAGAGATTGTCGTGAAAGCCCTGAGCAATCAAAAAATCTATGAGGTTTGTCATCCTCTTGTTATTGGTCACAATGAAGTGTTGAAAAGAGCAATGGGAATCACTCATATCTCATTGAACATAAATGAGATCAAAGACCCTTCGGAGGGTAAATACGAACACGGCACGATCGATGTCATTTCGTTAAACAACGTAAACATAGACACTCTTGAAATGGGAAAAGTCCAAGCACAATGCGGCAAGGCAGCCTATGAGTATATTGAAACAGCTGTTCATTTGGCATTAGACAGAAAAGTATCGGCCTTGGCAACAACGCCGATCAATAAAGAGTCATTGAAGGCCGCCAATATTCCATTTATCGGACATACGGAAATCTTAGCTGCTTTGACCAATACCAACGATCCGTTGACAATGTTTGAGGTAAGAAATATGCGTATTTTCTTCTTAACAAGACATTTGTCCTTAAAAGATGCCATCGCCGCAATGACGAAAGAAAGAGTTTGTGACTATTTAATTCGTTGCGACCAAGCCCTGCGGCGTCTTGGGGTGGAAAGTCGTAAAATCGCTGTTGCCGCATTAAACCCACATGGTGGAGAAAACGGGCTGTTTGGAAGAGAAGAAATTGACGAGATTCTTCCAGGCATCCAAATGGCACAAGAAAAAGGAATTCATGCAGTTGGCCCTGTTCCTGCTGATTCGGTGTTTCATCATGCTTTAAATGGCCGTTACGACGCTGTATTGTCCCTTTACCATGATCAAGGGCATATCGCCGCAAAGATGGCGGATTTTGAAAGAACCATTTCAATTACAAATGGGCTACCATTTTTGCGTACATCGGTTGACCATGGAACCGCCTTCGACATCGCTGGAAAAGGAATAGCAAGCAGTGTCAGCATGGAAGAGTGCATCAAAGTGGCCGCAAAGTATGCTGGAAAGTTCCATTCTTTGCAAACCGTATAAATTTCTCAAAGACCTCGAAGCCGTCGGACAGTGATTCTGTTCGATGCTTCCATATATAAATTTGGAAACGATTACTTGAAAACCTATCGCTTTATAGAACTGGGGGAACTGCTATGAAATCAAAATGGTTGCGAATCATTCCTGTCGCTTTTGTTATGTACATGCTTGCTTACATGGACCGCATTAATATAGGAGTTTTAATGCCCTACATCCAAAAGGATTTGAACATTTCGGCTTCAGCTGCTGGAGACATCGCCGGCATCTTCTTTATTGGCTATTTATTGTTGCAAATCCCTGGCGGAGTCTTAGCCACCAAGTGGTCAGCCAAAAAGTTTATCTTTATTCTAATGATCCTTTGGGGATTGGCAGCTATGGCCTCTGGTTTTGTCCAGACAGAAGGACAGTTAAAATTAGTGAGATTCTTGCTAGGCGTTGCCGAGGGAGGGGTTTGGCCGGCTGTTCTTGTCTTACTTGCCAACTGGTTCACTCTTCAAGAACGAGCAAGAGCTAACGCATTTTGGATGGCTTGTCTTCCCGTTTCGGCCATCCTCATGGCGCCCATAACAGGTATGTTGTTGCATCATCTCAGCTGGAAAACAGTGCTCATTCTGGAAGGCATCCCGCCTATTGCTTGGGCGTTTGTATGGTATGCCATGATTAAAGATAAGCCGGTCGAAGCTGAATGGATGGGTGAAAAGGAAAAGCATCAGTTGCTGCAATTGCTAACTGCCGAACAAAGCCAATCTTCAAAATCGGAAGGATATGCAGCAGCATTTAAAAACAAATCCGTTTGGGGTCTCGTCATGATGTATTTCTTATGGATGACTGGATTTTACGGTTATACAATGTGGGTCCCCAGTGTGGTGAGCGAATTTACCAATGATCCTTCTGTCATGGGGTGGTTGACGGCCATTCCGTTTACATGTGCTCTCATCGGAATGATAGTTAACTCCTCTTGGTCAGACCGTCGTATGAACCGTATCCAACACGTCGTCATTCCTCTATTTATAGCAGCTTGTACCATGGTCATTGGGCAGTTTGTAGAAACACCTGTATTAAAAATGATTCTCTTATCAATCACAGCGATCGGTGTGTATGCACCATATGGGCCACTTTGGGCAATCCCAACGGCCATCATCCCTGCTGAAGTAGCTGGTGCAGCCATGGGCTTGCAGAATGCCATAGGCAACCTTGGCGGCTACAACGGACCAAAATTTTTTGGCGTACTTAAAGACTTAACAGGAAACTACCATGCCGGCTTTTATTTCTTAGCCCTGTCACTTGCCTTGGCAGGAGTTTCCACTCTACTTTTAGGAAAAGCAATACCCAAAAAAGAAATATCTACTGTCCCCACTAGCAATCCAAAAACAGTAAATTCAAACTGATAGACACCTGACTACGAGTTTAGAAAGAGGATAAAGGAAAGGTCATACGCAACTCCCATCCGCTTTATAGCCTCCATCCCTTATGCAACAGGGGTAGGAGGCCGCCTGTTTTCTCACTGAAATTCTCTGGAAAGCCGTTGATTTAACGAAAAATGTGCCTCAACAACGTTTTCCTCCATTCGAGAAGCTCCACGGACTCAGCTCTTTACTCCGGTGAAGAACAATGGGGTGAAGAGAGTGCTGTTTTTCACCGGTCTTCTAACCGAAGCCACATCCTCATTCCCCATCCCCTTGATCTCGGGATAGCGCCCGCTCCCGTCCCCCCTGTAGCTTCTTCATCTTTTTCAGTTCCTTCTTGATCTCGATGAGCAAATGGTGGATCTTCAATGAAAGGATCGCGTCTTTTCTCGCCAACAGCCCTTCGTCGATCATTTTCAAATGATCCCATGCTTTTTCAATCGTCTCTTCGTTGTAATTTCTAGGGTTGATGATGATCGCTAACAATTTCTCTTTTGTATAACTGAGACTTTTCACAATTTCTTTAAACATTCGATCTCGACGTGTCTACTTTCTATATACATGCTCATTGAAAAATTAACATTTGGCTTCTCCTGCAACGAGCTTCCTCTCCCATGGCTCAGCTTGCAGGTTGAGCCTACAGGATCTTTGGAGGAAATGATGCAGCGCTTAGGGTGTGCAGGATAACGGAGAGGTTAACTCTTCATGTTGCATGTATATAGCAGCCATTGCATCTGTTCTTCTTGTTTCATTAAGCCTTACCTCATCATCTTTCCGCGCTGTTTGCTCCAAGGCATATTCGTAACAACCAACTTCCCCCATCGATAACCTTCCAACTGGCAGCACCACCTTCCACCCCCGCACCGTTTTGCGCCATCGCCTCCACAAATCTCACTCGCCGCCCACACCTGATTGCACTGGATGGTTGGGCGAAAGAACCGCAGTATGATATAGACGCACCTTGAAAAGTGAACTTCTCGCTGTACCACCCCAGGCGTTTCGGCACTTCTCCCAGGCGTTCATGGATATCGTTCACAAACTGGGTAATGGCTTAGACGATATCATTTCAATCGTTGGGAAACACATCGGCCATGATGGTATCTTCCCCCACAAGCGTTAAATCAAATTTAATTGCGGTGAATACAGGGGAAGAAAATTGAACTACTCCACCTTAATTTCTGACGAAATTTGAAGATGGAGATTCCTGCGAACACCAAGGTATCCCTCAGTTATTTAGCAGGCTATCCCCGTCGCACCGACGGTTAGCAGTACCAATGGCGTAAGCCTCCTGCAAGTATTGCAAACTTGTACATTGGACTCTTGCCACGCACCCTACTTTCGCTTGGTTTTCGCAACTTCGGTGTGCGTGGTAGACGAATTGATGCTTGGATATTTTACATGACAGAGCCTTTCCTGTCACAACCCCATATATCCAGTTTTCAAAGAACATGTACAGGAATATGATACCATACAAACAGGTGTTTTGGCTATCGCCAACCGACATTCATCTCCCACTTATTTTTGGGCTACGCCCTGCACAAAATTGAAGTAGGAGTCTTCTGTCGGAAAACGATAAAGCGAAAACACGGTCCCTCCTTCCGCAAGAACTCTCTCACCATCATAACTTTCCATGACAAGACGAGTCACCACCACACACTGGCGAAGATGGACATTTTTCATCTCCCGTCCCTGCTTGTGAAATGTCTGAGACGGCCACCCGCGGTCATGGATGATTTTGAGCTGTTTCATGTCTGATTCCGATCGCTTTCCTTAGGAACAGTATCACCGGGCAGGTACTACTTAGGCGAAGGTTAACTTTTCAATTTTAATGAGCATGTATATAGAAACGAATGGAATACAATCGACGTTATTACTATTAGAAATATCTCATATATTGAACCAACATCCTTCACTGGCAACGAAGATGAGGCGGATATACTAGCATGTCTTGAAGGAAAATGGACGTTGAGTGCTTGGCGAAGCGAATAGTAAAAATTGGACTGGGTGAAAAACAATGAAGCATTCCAGAAGTTCTCGAAGAAGGGCAAAAAGGCAAATCTCACCGACATCCATTCTCTTATTTTCTCTACTTTCTGTCGCTCTATGCTTGTCTGCTTATGCTTTAGTCAACCGAGAACTATATGACTCAAAGACGGTTTCCCCGAGCAGCAACTCTGAAAAACGAAACAACGGGAACAGTCAACAGCCGCAAGCAAACGAACCGGCAGAACCAGACGGCCAACAGACGCAACCAAACGAAAACGGCTCATCCCACCAAACAAGCATCACCTTTTTTGAGCCGTCGTCTGATCAAAACGAAAAAATTGATCGTATCATGAAGACAATGAGCCTTCGAGAGAAAATTGGCCAACTGGTCATGGTCGGATTTCCATCGACCGAGCCTGATGAAAACGTGAAACGAATGATTCGCCACTATCATGTGGGCGGGGCCATTTTATACGATCGCAATATGAAAACACCGGAACAAGTCGCCACCTTGACGAATGATTTGCAGCGAGTGGCCTTGGAAAACCGATTCAAAATCCCGCTCGTCTTTAGCGTTGACCAGGAAGGCGGAAAGATTGTCCGAATGCGGCAATACGTTTCCCCAATCCCTTCCCAACAGCAGCTTGGCCAAAGCAAAGACGATGCCAAAGTGTATCAAATCGCCCACCGAACGGGAACCGAACTGGCCGCGATGGGCATTCAAATCAACTTCGCGCCAGTGCTTGATCTCTCTGCGACTGACAGCCGTTCGTTTGGGGAAGACCCTGTGTTGGCAGGACGGTTGGGGCAACAAGTGGTGGCAGGACTGACTGATGCGGGTGTGACGGCTGTTTTGAAACACTTTCCGGGAAACGGGCGCAGCCAAGTTGATCCGCACCATGACACCTCTTCCATTGAAGCCGGGATGGAGGATCTTGAAAACAAAGACATTCTTCCATTTCGACAAATCATCAAAAACATCAACCATGACCGTTTCTTTGTAATGGTCACACATATTAAATACCCGGTATACGACAAAGAACATCCAGCCAGCCTTTCCTCTGCGATTATTCAACAATTGCTGCGGGAGAAATTAGGCTATGAAGGCATTGTCGTGACAGACGATTTGGAGATGGGAGCGGTAAGCAAGTATTTCACCTATCGGGAACTCGGTTATCGCGCCATAGCGGCTGGCGCTGACTTATTGCTTGTCTGCCACACGTTTGACCACCAAAAAGAAGTGATCGACGGCATATGGGACGCCGTCCAAAACGGAAAACTGTCAGAAGAACGAATCAACAAATCCGTGAGAAAGATTTTAGCCTATAAACTGTCCCAATTCCCTTCCGTCGAAAACGTTTATGTCGATCCCGCGAAAGCGAAACAAGTGGTAGGAAAATAACCGCTCTCGTTGATCCACCGTGAAACACATGAACCATCCTCCACCTGCACGAAACGAAAAAGGTGGGGGATTCTTCTTTTGCTTTTACCACAAACTTTCATCGAATGATCTAAGCGGGATAATGCCTAAGAAAAATGAAAAAGAAGTGAACAGTGCCACAAAAAAGGATTGGAAGATATCCAAAAAGAGGATCGGCAATGAAAAAGAGATAAGGAAACTTCATACCCGCTCGAGCCACAGCAAAACACGGCAATTCCTCTTAGGGCTCGCTCGTAAGACATCGGGCACAAACCAGGACGTCTCGGCCGAAAAATTAACAATTGCATATAAACACAAAATATCGTATATTTATAAAAAAGAATCTATGATCATACGATAGTGAGGGAGCCCAATGCACATTGACCATGCCGTCACGAGCGATGTAAAAGAAATCCATGCGTTAATTCAACACTTTGCGGAAAAGGGATTGGTGTTGCCCCGCTCGTTATTATCGATCTATCAGCACTTGCAATGCATGTATGTGGCAAAGGAGAACAAGCAAATCGTTGGAGTAGGAGGATTACATATCTTGGGGCACGATCTCGGGGAGGTCCGTTCGTTAGTCGTATCCCCTGATCATATGGGAAAAGGAATCGGCCGCATGCTCGTTGACCATATTACGAACGAGGCAGTCCGACTCGGAGTAAAACGATTAATCTCCTTCACATACCAAATCGAGTTTTTTAAAAAATGTGGGTTTGAAATCGCGGAAAAAGCAACGTTGCCTGAAAAAGTATGGATTGACTGTGTCAATTGCCCGAAGCTCGACTGTTGCGATGAAACGGCCATGATTAAATACCTTTGATCCTTCTCCCGCCTGCGCAACCGCGGAGAGGTGGGAGATTTTTCTTTCGAAGCCCCCGCCCTGCGGCAGGCGGGGAATGGATCATCTCTTTCCAAACAATCCCGCCTGCAGGCGGCGCAGGGAGAACATCGATGATGAGGACGCCGATTCCCGTCTCCCTTCCACTCATGTTGAGAAGCGGAGACCTTCTCGGCTTGAGAGGATGAAACAACCGCCCTTCTACGGAGCCATCTTTCCTACTGATGACCTCTGCATGTACCCCTAATCATCCTTTTCAATGAACCCTCTATAAATGTTTATCCGCTCTCCATGACCCCACTAAACTTTGAAGGATACTTCCCATTTAGGGATAAAACCTACAGCTGGGGAGATTGGATAGAAGCCGCTCACTGCTTCCGGTTGTTTTCTTATAACAAACATTCTATAATCGAGTTGATACAATTGAAAATTCTATAAAGGAAGAGTGTCGATGAGGACAAAGCGCCGAAAAAAGAAAAAATGGCTTCGATGGTTGCTGGGAATATGCATAGTGTTGCTCATAGGAGCAGGAATATTCGCTTATTCGATTTACCATCATGTGAAACAGACGGCGAACCAAATGCACGAGGACATCAACTGGAAATCGGAAAAACGGCAAGAGGATGTATCATTCGAACGAAGGACGCCAATTTCGATCTTGTTGATTGGCGTCGATGAGCGGAAAGGAGATAAGGGACGTGCGGATACACTCATCGTCATGACGGTCAATCCAAACAAACAATCGATTGAGATGGTCAGCGTCCCGCGCGATACAAGGACGGAGATCGTCGGGAAAGGCATCAAGGACAAAATCAACCACTCGTACGCCTTTGGCGGAGTCGAGATGACGATGGCGACGGTCGAGCATTTCTTGGATATCCCGATCGACTATTACATTAAAGTCAACATGGAAAGCTTCCGCGATATCGTCAATGCGGTCGGCGGAGTGACGGTGAACAACCCGTTTGCCTTTACATATGAAGGCACGTACTTTCCGAAAGGGGAAATTACGCTAAACGGAGACGAAGCGCTGAAATATTCGCGCATGCGGAAAGAGGACCCACGCGGCGATTTCGGGCGCCAAGACCGCCAGAAACAAATCATTCAAGCCATTATTGAAAAAGGGGCAAGTTTCTCGTCGCTCACGAACTACAGCGATGTACTCGCGGCGATCGGGAAGAACATCAAAACAAACTTAACGTTTGAGGAAATGAAAGAGATTCAGGCGAACTACAAAGATGCTCGCAAACACATTAAGCAACTGCACATTACCGGCCAAGGGACAAAAATTCATGGCATCTATTACTTAATCGTGCCGGAAAGCGAACGGTTGGCCGTTTCGAATGAGTTAAAAGAACATCTTGAGCTGAAGGCAACAGCAGTGAAATAAATAAACGAAACAGGGATGCTCCAAAAAGGGAGGCTTTTTTACATCATCCCTTTTTGGGCATCCTTGTTTTGCTCTACTCGTCTTTATTGTCCTTGTCATTCGCATCCCGCGGATCTTCAATCGGGTCTTCGCGGTCCGGCACTCTGTCCCGCTCATCGTCGCCCGGTCCGTTGTTCGTGTCGTCTCCCGGCGGGAGTTGATTGTTTTGGTTGTCGTTCAAATCGGTATCGCGTGTGTCCGGGATGCCGTCGTTGTCTTTGTCGTTGTCGACGTTATCGTTTTGGTTGATGTCATCGGCCGGATTCATGTCTTGGTCGTTGACATCGTTTTGGTTGTTTGGCGGCGGTGGGTTGTTGTCGCGGTTCATATTGCATCCAGCCGCCAAAAAGAGGGCGACAAGGGCGCTGAACAGCCGGATCAGCAACGCTTTTTTCTTCATCCTATCTGCTCCTTTCTATTGGTTGTGGTGACCTTATGTAAGACCGGTCCTTGCTTATCTTGCCCAGAACCGTGCGTTTCATGCATGGTGGACGGAAGCGTCAATCGTTTTCCATCTTGGGGCACCGCCCGCAAAAGGAACGCAAATGGCGGCTGGGAAGAAAAGAGGTTCATCACTGCAGCCTGCACTTGACAAGCGATATGGTTTCCTGAACAAGGATGTTCCAAAGCCATTGATTTACTGACTTTTTCTCACAAGCGTAAGTAGAGCCCGTTCTGAAAAAATCAAGCACAACTTCTGGTGAAGAACCGAAAAAGAAAACGCGCCCCAGAGGGAACGCGTTTCGTTTAACTGGAAGATTTCTCCCCTAAAGCAAACATGAGCTCTGTTTCGCAAACGAGCTCGCCGTCGACAGTGGCGATGCCTTTGCCTTTGCCGATGGCGCCGCGAGCGCGGAGAATTTCCACTTCCAGCCGAAGCTGATCGCCTGGTTTCACCTGCTTTTTAAAACGGCAGTTGTCGATGCCGGCGAAAAAGGCGAGGCGGCCGCGGTTTTCCTCGCTTTGCAAGAGGACGACGGCGCCGACTTGGGCGAGCGCTTCGACGATCAACACGCCGGGCATGACCGGATATTCGGGGAAGTGGCCGGCGAAAAACGATTCGTTGGCGCTCACGTTTTTGATGCCGACAGCCCGCTTCCCTTCTTCGATCTCAAGAATGCGGTCCACGAGCAAAAACGGGTAGCGATGCGGAATGATCGCCTGAATTTGTTGGATATCCAGCATACGAAGAGCCCCTTTCCATTGTGGTGGAGAATATGCCGCCATCAAACCGCACTTTGCGGCAAGCGGCTCCGTTATGTCCCTTTTTCGACAAAGTCGAGGATGTGCTGCCACGTCGACGGGCGGAATACATCGAGCCATCTTCCGTCGCCGATGGCGCTGTAGCCGACAACCGCGCCTATCGCGAGGCTGGCAGCCATCAAAACGGCAATGATGATGAGCCGCAGCCAAATCGGGATGAGCCGGGTGCGCGCAAAGCGCCGCGGCTTGGTTCCTCGTTCCTCTTCATCCGGTGCACGATCCGTCCGCGGCTCTTCACTCTCTTCTTGCGGCGGTTTGGTTTGGGCCATGATCCTGCCGCTCGGGGGGAAGGAGCGCTTCCCCTGCTTTCGCCGCTCGATGCGGGATGACGGCTGTTGCGTTTCTTCGCTCATCGTGATCTCTCCTTAGGAGGAGCGCATGTTGTTAATCAGCCCAAGCATTTGTTCCGAGAGAGAAATGGCGCGGGCGTTGAGCTGATAGGCGCGGCTTGTCGCCATCAGGCCGACCAGTTCCTCGCCAAGGTCGACGTTCGCTTGTTCGAGCGCGCCTTGCCTGATGCTGATTTGGCCGCGCAAATTGCCGTTGAGCTCTTCCGCTGCGCCTGGGGCATTAGGAAGCGCATAGACGTTGCCGCCGCGCCCTTCGAGAAGCTGCGGACGGCGGATCATAGTGACGCCCAAGTTGACGCGGGCGACGACGCGGCCGTCGGCATTGGTTGCCGTCAACGTCCCCGTCGGGGACATCTGCACGTCATGCGCATCGGCGGGAAGCATAATCGGCGCATTGGCTTCATTCAACACAAACAAGCCGTCGCTTGTCGTTAAAGCAAGCTCGCCGTTCATGGGCGCAAGCGAAAAGTTGCCGGCGCGGGTGTAGCCGATCGTTGCCGCGCCGTTTGGGTCGGCCAGACGGACGCGGAACCATTGGTTTTCGGCCGTCAAGGCAAAATCCAAGCGGCGGCCAGTCTCCACAAGCGCCCCTTGCAAGGAGATGAGCATCGTCGAAGCGAGACGCGCTCCGTTGCCATAGCGCACCCCTTCTGGCGTTTGCCGGGGCGCTTTGTCGTTCGGCAAGCGGTCGATTTGTTGGGTCAAGAGCTCGGCAAAGCTCGCTTCGCGCCGTTTAAAGCCGACGGTGTTGCTGTTGGCGATGTTATGGCTGATCGTATCGAGCCGCTGTTGCAAGGCATTCATCGTGTTGGCGGCGGTGAGCATCGAACGAAGCACGGGCTTGTCCCCCTTTTGTCATCATTTCAGGCGGCCGACTTCGTTGACGGCCTTGTCTAAGCTGCGGTCGTACGCTTGGACGATTTTTTGGTTCGCCTCAAACGTGCGGTAGGCAGCGAGCAAGTCGGTCATCGTCCGTTCGACATCGACGTTCGACCGCTCAAGAAAGCGCTGTTTCACCGTATACGTCACATTGCCCGGCGCCTGCGGCAATGGTCCTGTCGTGTTGCGGAATAATCCATTTCCTTCCTTGACCAACGTTTGCGGATTGGCGGCGAACACGACGCCAAGACGGGTGGTCGTCCCATTCTCATCGATGATCGTTCCGTCGTCGTGGACGGCAAACCGCTCGCTTGAGAGCGGAATGCGCTCACCATTGGCATCAAGCACATACCAGCCCTCTTGCGTCGTTAAGTAGCCGTCCGGGCTCAAGGTGAAATGACCATTTCTTGTGTAGCGGACCTCCCCTTGACCGTTGGCGACGGCAAAAAACAGCGCGCCTCGCTGACCGCTCGTCCGGTCGACGGGGACTTGTCCGTCCACAAGGGCGATATCGGTCGCCAAGCCGGTTTCTTTCACATCCCCTTGGCGGAAGTTCGGGATGAGCTCTTGCATATACACACCCGTATTGAGCGGCCCAATGACGGTTTGCGTCGGGATGGCGCGCTTTGAGGCGGTCGGGATCGGTTGATCCTCGAGGCGGCTCATCAGCAATTCCGGAAACGCTCTCATCGCGGCCGCATCAGCTTTGTATCCCGGTGTTTCGGCGTTCGCCAAATTGTTCGTCAGCCAATCCACGCGCCGCTCTTGCGCCAACATGCCGCTCGCGGCGGTGTACAACCCTCTCAACATGACCAGCACCTCGCCTGTCCGATTGGTTAGAAAAAGCCGCGGCCGCTCTTCGGGCAGCGGCGAATGGGGTGTTCCCTATGGTCAAGCGGGCGGCGCGCTGCCCTGCCGCTCTAGAAGTCATTATAAGCGGTCAAGGGCAGCCGCGGCATCCCCCGCCATTCCTTTTTTGCGCCCGCCTCGCTTGTCCCATTGGCGGTTGTATCCATTTTGACCACGCCATGAGGAAAACATTCTGCCAAGCGATCGGCGTATGAATGACGCAAAAAAGTTGACTCTATAAGGTTGATCGAGATGAACCATCTCTTGGCCAAAGGGCTTACCATACTTTTAAATTAATTGCGATTTCGGCGCCCGATCGATGTTTTCCAGCATAATCCCGGTGCCAAGAGCGACGCAGTCCATCGGATTCTCCGCGACGAACACCGGAAGCTTCAGCTCTTCTGACAGCAACAAATCGATGCCATGAAGCAAGGCGCCGCCGCCCGTTAAAATGACGCCGCGGTCGATAATATCGGCCGACAATTCCGGCGGCGTGCGTTCGAGCACGCTTTTGGCGGATTGTACAATCAACGACACCGGCTCGCGAAGCGCCCGTTCGATCTCCTCCGATCGAACGGTGATCGTGCGCGGCAGCCCGGTGACAAGATCGCGGCCGCGGACGTCGATTTCTTCGGTCCGTGCGCCTGGGAATACCGTTGCAACCTTAATCTTGATCTCCTCGGCCGTTCGTTCCCCGATGAGCAGCTTATATTCACGCTTGATGTAGTTTAAAATTTCCATGTCGAACTTGTCCCCAGCCATTTTAATGGAAGAGGCGGTGACAATGTCCCCCATCGAGAGAACCGCGACGTCGGTCGTGCCACCGCCAATATCGACGACCATGTTTCCGCACGGCTGAAAAATGTCCATTCCGGCGCCAATGGCAGCGACTTTCGGCTCTTCCTCCAAGTACACTTTTTTGCCGCCGCTTTTTTCTGCTGCCTCTTTGATCGCTTTTCGTTCAACGGATGTCGTGTTCGTCGGGCAACAAATCAAAATGCGCGGTTTGGCGAAAAAGCCTTTGAGGTCGAGCTTGCTTAAGAAATGCTTGAGCATCGCTTCGGTAATGTCAAAATCCGCAATGACGCCGTCTTTGAGCGGCCGAATGGCAACAATATTCCCAGGAGTACGTCCGACCATTCGTCGTGCTTCTTCGCCCACTGCCAGCACTTTGTTCGTGTGTTTATCGATCGCCACGACGGACGGCTCATTGAGCACGATGCCTTTGCCTTTGACGAAAATGAGGACGTTCGCCGTGCCTAGGTCGATGCCGATGTCTCGTGAAAACATATGACTTGCTCCTCCTTGCCTCTGCCCTAAAATCATTCCTAATTGATTATTTTACCATATTTGATCGCCGGAATGATACTGCAAACGGCAGATGGCAAGGAAAAAAGTCAGTTGTTTTTCACTGTTTGCTTTTTATACTTTTTCTTCGTTGCTTCCCCGCCGCGCAAATGGCGGATCGATTTATGGTAATCGAGAATTTGTTTGACTTCCTGGGCCAGTTCCGGGTTGATTTCCGGCAGCCGCTCGGTCAAATCTTTATGGACGGTGCTTTTGGATACGCCAAATTCTTTCGCGATGACGCGAACGGTTTTCCTCGTCTCCACGATATACTTGCCAATCTTGATCGTACGCTCTTTGATGTAATCGTGCACACCACTCGCCCTCCCTAAGTTGGATGTGAGAAGTGAGAAGTGTGAAATGAGACTCGTCTTGCCGCTGATGAGCGCCGCTTTCGCTGGATGTCTCGGAAGCGTCTTCGCCGCGTCGCTTGCCGGTTGTGAACGATCCCCACCTCAACCACTCTCATTGCTGTTCAATTTGTAACATTTTATTAGACAAATCGGGCATATATACCAGAAATATCAAGGCGGACAACGGTTTTTTCACAATTTTTTGCCGGTTGTAACGAGAGGGAAATGGGAAACGACTATTAATAAAAAGAGGCAGAAGGAGGAGTCCGATATGGGCAAAAGAAAAGCGTTCGGCATTGCGGCGGCATTGGTCGGGGCGGCGGCGGCCAGCGCGCTGTTTATGTATACGAACGGCGGTGAGCGCCCGCAGGCAAAAGATGACTTGCTTGGCCCCGCCCCAGCCGGCAAAACGGAACAGGCCGGCAGGAAGGGAATCATCGCCGGGACGTTGGAGCCGTCATTGACATATAAGAAGAAAAACGGCGTCTATGTGTTTACCTTCACAGTGAAAAACCAAACCGAACGCGTGCAAACCGTAACATTCACGAGCGGAAAAAAATACGACTACATTTTGTACCGCGATGGCAAAAAGGTGAAGCAGTTCAGCGAGGGAAAAATGTTTGCGCAAATTTACGAAGAGCGGACGTTAAAACAAGGGGAAGAACTGTCCTTTCAGGAAACGTTCCGCGGCCTAAAACCTGGAACGTATACACTTGAGTGGTGGCTCGCCGATAAAAACTGGCCGAACGCCCGGGCGAAGGTGACATTTACGGTCGAGTGAAGGCGCTGTTCGTTTTCACGGCGGCAGGCGCGTCCACCGTCCGGTGCTGTTTCCGATCGAATTCGCTGTCTTGGTTGCGCTTTCTTGCCTGCGTTATCGCAAACAGAGGGGCGGAGGCAAACGATCTTCGCGGAAAATGCATATGAAGGTGTTTCAGGCGTATATGCGTCGAGCAAAAAGGGCGCCCCGTTGCGTTTGGGACACCCCTATGGCATGGCGCGCCGGAATATTACGACAAGAAGACGGCTCCGTACATAAGCGACAAGGCGATGACGTAGGCAGGGTGAATGCGCCATTTGCCAAACAGCAAAAAAGTGCTGGCGGCAGCAAGAAACACCGTTTGGCCGAACCCGGCCCCTTCGTATGACTCGCGGAAAAAGTCGATGGCCATGATTCCAAGCATGACAGCGATCGCTGGGCGGATGTAGGCGGTGAGCCGCTTGACTTGCGGCGCGTCCTTCCATTTGTACAAAAACCCTAACAGCGCCAACAACAAAACGAGCGACGGAGCGACGCTGGCAAACACCCCGATGACAGCACCAAGAACACCGGCTTGTTCATATCCGATATAACCGGCCATTTTCGTCGCAATGGGGCCGGGAAGCGAGTTGCCAAGCGCCAGCACTTCGCTGAACTCGTTGACTGTCATCCACTTGTAACGGTCAACGACTTCATGCTCAATGAGCGGGATGGATGACGGACCTCCGCCGTAGCCGAGAATGCCTGGCCAAAAAAAGGCGAGAAACAAATGCCAATAGATCATGACGACACCCTCCTTTCTCCGCCTTTGTCTCTATCCACCGCCTTCGGCTTGCTTCGGCCGACAAACGCCGCAGCAAGCAACACGGCGATCACAAGCGCCGGATGAAGCCCGAGCCACTGCAAGGCGACAAAACAAGCGGCAAGAAGCAAGGTCGCCGGCCAGACGCCGAGGGCAGTGCGCGCCTGCTTGGCGAACTGCCATGTCATCTCGGCAAGCATCACAGCCACGACTGGCACGACCGCTTTCGTCATCCCAGCGACCCATGGTGTGTCTTTGAACGAAGATAAGGCGGCCAACAGCACGATCATTAACACGACCGTCGGAGCCGTCGTCGCCAGCACGGCGTTCACCAAGCCGAGGGCGCCACCGACGCGGTAGCCGATATAGCCGGCAAGCTTCGTGGCGATCGGGCCGGGCAAGGCGTTAGCGATGGCCAAAATCTCGGCGAATTCTTCGTCCGTCATCCAGCGGTATTTTGTCACCACTTCGGCGCGCACGAGCGGAATCGAAGACGGGCCGCCCCCGTACCCGAGCATGCCGACGCGAAAAAAGGCGAGAAACAAATGCCATTGATTCATTGTTGTCATTCCTTTATTGTGAGTTTCACCAAGCGGCGACCGCTCCATCTGTGCGCGGCTCCGTCCCGGCGGCGAGCACGCCGGTGTCAGGATCGCGCCAAATGATTTGCCCGCGCCCGAACGGGCCGCCGTCAAGCGCCACGCGGATGTCGTGCCCTTTGCGAGCGAGCGCTTCGGCGATATGGCGCGGGAAGTGCGGCTCGACGAGCACCGTTTTTCCTTCCATCCACTGCCAACGTGGCGCATCGAGCGCCGCTTGCGGGTTTAAGTCAAAATCAACCGTGTTCATAACGACTTGCAGATGCCCTTGCGGCTGCATGAATCCGCCCATGACGCCAAACGGGCCGATCGGTGTGCCGCCTTTCGTCAAAAAGCCGGGGATGATCGTATGGTACGGCTTTTTCCTTGGTGCCAGCCCATTCGGATGGCCCGCATCGAAAGCAAAATTGTGGCCGCGGTTGTGCAAGGCGATGCCCGTGCCCGGAACGACGAGGCCGGAGCCGAAGCCCATGTAGTTGCTTTGAATATAGGACACCATATTCCCTTCACCGTCTGCGGCGGCCAAATAGACCGTTCCTCCTTTTGGCGGCGTTCCCGGCTCCGGTGTGAGCGCCTCCTTGCCGATTTGCGCCCGGCGCATGGCGGCAAATGATTCCGATAACAGCTCGTCTGGATTGTAGTCCATATAGCGGCGGTCGGCGATGTACGCCTTCCCATCGGCAAAGGCCAGCTTCATCGCCTCGATTTGCCGGTGATGCGTCTCGACATCGGGCATGCTTGGCACGTCAAAGCCGTTCATGATGTTGAGCGCCATCAACGCGACAAGCCCTTGGCCGTTCGGCGGAATTTCCCATACCTCATACCCGCGGTAAGAGACAGAAATCGGCTCGACCCATTCCGGTTCATACTCAGCGAGATCCTCGAGCGTCAAAAAGCCGCCGTACTGCTTCGAGAAGGCGGCGATGTGTTCCGCCAGCTCGCCGCGGTAAAAGCTTTCCGCCTCCGTTTCGGCGATGGAGCGCAGCGTCGCCGCATGATCAGGCGACGCCCATACTTCCCCGATCTTCGGCGCGCGGCCGCCCGGCGCAAACGTCGCAAACCACGAAGCGAACTCCGGCCCGCGGAGCGCTTCCTTGTATGTACGAAACGCCGCGGCCCAGTACTTTCCGAGCACCGGCGACACCGGGTAGCCGTTTTCCGCATAGGCGATCGCCGGCGCAAGCGCCTCCACAAGCGGGAGGCGGCCGAAGCGCTTTGACAGCGCCGCCCACGCCGCCGGCGCCCCCGGCACCGTCACCGGAGCGAAGCCGTATTTTGGCATCTCCGTATAGCCCCGCTCTTTCAGCGCTTCAATCGAGATCGCTTTCGGCGCATAGCCGCTCGCATTCAGTCCATACAGTTTCCCGTTCGTCCACACAAGGGCGAACGCATCGCCGCCGATGCCGTTCGAGGTCGGTTCGACAACCGTTAAGCAAGCAGCCGCAGCGATCGCCGCATCGATGGCATTGCCGCCTTTTTTCAACACCTCAAGCCCCGCTTGCGCCGCGAGCGGCTGCGATGTCGCCACAACGCCGTTTTTGGCGAACACCGTCATCCGCTGCGATGAATAGGGGTGGTATAAGTAGTCCATGGCAGTTCCTCCTTACTTCACTTCATGGCAAGCGACAAAATGGCCTGGAGATGTTTCTTTCCACTCCGGCCGCTCTTGTTTGCATCGTTCGGTCGCCACCGGGCAGCGCGTATGGAACGGGCAGCCTTTCGGCGGATTGGCCGGATTCGGCAAATCTCCTTCGAGACGAATGCGCTCCCGCTTCGCGCCCGGCTTCGGCCGCGGAATAGCGGATAATAACGCTTTCGTATATGGGTGGAGCGGATGGGCATATAGTTCCCTCGACGGAGCCAACTCCATTGCATGGCCTAAATACATCACAAGCACCCGGTTGCAAAAATGGCGCACGACCCCCAAATCATGGGAAATAAACAAATACGTCAGTTCATGTTTTTCTTGGATGTCTTTTAACAGTTTAATGATTTGCGCTTGGACAGATACATCTAGCGCGGAGACGGCCTCATCGCAAATGACGAGCGATGGATTCAAGGCAATCGCCCGAGCGATGCCGATCCGCTGCCGCTGTCCACCGCTAAATTCATGCGGGTAACGATCATAATGCTCGGGACGAAGCCCGACTTCTTGAAGCAATTGCAACACCCGCTCCTCACGTTCCGCTTTTGTCATGTTGATATGGATGATAAACGCTTCCTCCAAGGCGTGTCCGATGCGTTGACGAGGGTTGAGCGACGCGTACGGATCTTGAAATACCATCTGCATCTCTTTTTTCCACTTTTTTCGCTGCCGTTCCGGCAAGCGGCTAATCTCTTCCCCTCGAAAGAAGATGGCGCCTCCCGTCGCTTCTTCAAGGCCGAGAATCGTCCGACCGAGCGTCGACTTTCCGCATCCCGATTCACCGACAATGCCGATGCTTTCTCCGACAAACACATCGAACGAGACGCTTTCGACCGCTTTGACATAGCCTTGAATACGCCGCAGCAGTCCCCCTCTAATCGGATAATATTTTTTGACGTTGTCCAACTTAAGAAGTGGCTGCCTGGACTGACTCATGGCTGTAAGATCCCTCCTCTAGCCAGCAACGAACAGAATGGCTGGCGCTGATCGTTTTCTCTGGCGGCGATGCCGTCCGACATCGATCGGTCGCAAACGGGCAACGCGGGTGAAACCGGCAGCCATGAATTTGTTCATGCAGGCTTGGCAATGTCCCTGGAATCGGTTCGAGAGAATACCCCTCGTCCTCCACGCTGGGTACCGATTTCAACAACCCTCTTGTATACGGATGACGCGGGTTGGCGAAAATGCTTTCGACATCGCCTTCTTCCACTTTCTCACCAGCGTACATGACCATCACTCGATCGGCCATTTCCGCGACCACTCCCATATCATGAGTGATCAAAATGATGGCCATATTCAATTTCTGTTTCAACTCATTGATCAAATCCAAAATTTGCGCCTGAATGGTCACGTCCAGTGCAGTCGTCGGCTCGTCAGCGATAAGCAGACTTGGGCGGCAAGCGAGCGCCATGGCGATCATGACGCGCTGCCTCATCCCACCGCTTAACTCATGCGGGTATTGTTTCATCCGCTTTTCTGGAAACGGAATGCCGACTTGCTTCAACAACTCAATGCCCCGCTCGTGCGCCTGCCTTTTCGATAGTTTTTGATGGAGCATGAGCGGTTCTCGAATTTGGTAACCAATTGTAAAAACTGGGTTAAGCGCCGTCATTGGTTCTTGGAAAATCATCGAAATTTCATTTCCACGAATGCGGCGCATTTCTTCTCCCGATAGTTTCGTCAAGTCGCGACCAGCAAACTCGATCGATCCACTCTCAATCTTCCCGTTATTGGGGAGCAACCGCATAATTGAAAGAGAGGTGATGCTTTTTCCACAGCCTGATTCGCCGACGATGCAAAGCGTCTCCCCTTTGCGAACGGAAAAAGAAACCCCCCGCACGGCGGAGACTTTTCCCTCCGCCGTGCTGAAGGTCGTGACAAGGTTCTCGACACGCAGCAGTGTTTCAGCCATGCTCTCCCCTACTCTCTATGAACGTGATAGAGCGACCATTGTCCTGTCGGATCGATCTCCAACCCTTTCACCGATTGATCAACGGCCGCCGTGACAACACCATGGTTCATCACGACAACAGCAGCGTCTTTCAACAAAAATTCGTTCGCTTCTTTCAATTTTTGTTTCCGCACTTCCGGGTCAATGGTCATACGTGATTCTTCGACTAGCTTATCGAAGGTTGGATTGTTGTAGAATATACGGTTCGTTGCCCCTGCATTCTTTGAATGGAAGTTCGGGTAAAACAGTTCGCTGCCGTCAGCAGTGAGGTTCGCCCAGCTTAAGAATGTGATATCATATTTCCCTTGTCTCGCTGAATCTAAGAATGTTCCCCACTCCATTGACTCAATTTCAGCATTAATTCCGACTTCCTTCAATTGGGCTTGGACAATTTCTGCCATCTTCATGTAGCTTGCTGTATTGGCGACTAAAATTTTTACCTTCGTTCCTTTATATCCATGCTCTTCAATGAGTTGTTTCGCTTTTTCTGGATTATAGGTGTAAGCGACGTTTTCCGACGACTCGTCATAGCCGAACACTTTCGGGCCGATGACGCTGTTTGATTTCACGCCGAGACCTTTTAACTGTTGGATGTATTCATCTTTGTTGATCGCATACGAAACGGCTTGGCGGAAGGCGAGTTCGTTCATCGGTTTCTTTTTCATATTAAACCCTAAATAGTAGACTGGTGTGCCTTCTTTTTTGATGAACTGAACGTTTTTCATCGATTCGACGCGAGACAACTGTTCAGCCGGAATATTGTCGATAAACTGCACATCGCCGGTTTGCAGCATCGAAATGGCGGTCGTTACTTCCGGAACGACTTTAAACGTTACTTTCTCTAATTTCGGCGCCCCTTGCCAATAGTTATCGTTTTTCTCCAGCGTCACATGATCCCCCGGCACCCATTCAACGAACTTAAACGGGCCGGTGCCAACTGGTTGCTTCATTAGATCCTGTTTTTGATCAGCGGTCGGACTGACGATGGAAGCATTCGTATGCGACAGGGCAGCGAGCATCGGACCATACGGATATTTCGTTTTGATCACAACGGTATAGTCGTCTTTCACTTCGACCGATTCAACCGGCTCAAGCAGCGATGCCCGCGGCGCCGCCGTTTTCGGATCTCGCAATTTATCAAACGTATATTTGACTGCTTGGGCGTTAAAATCAGTGCCGTCATGGAACTTAATCCCTTTTTTCAATTTAATAATCCATGTCTTGTCATCGGGAGTTTCATACGATTCTGCCAGATGCGGTTTGATTTCCATTGTCTCTGGATCGCGGACAAACAATGTTTCATACACTTGCTCGATAACTGCTGACGAGACGGAATCGTTCGTTAAAATGGGCGAAAGGCCAACGACATCGGACGTTGTCGCATATGTCAGCTCTTGGGTGACGTTTCCTTTCCCTTGCGAGCCGGACGAGGCATTGTTAGAAGCGGATTTGCCTGCGCATCCAGCCAATGCTCCGGAAATGGCAAGCATGAGAATAAGTACGATGTAAGACCAATACTTCTTCCTCACTGTTCTTCCCCCCAAAACTTGTTTATATATATTTGATTAATGGACATCCATGTTTGGATCCAGCGCGTCGCGCAACCCGTCACCAACGACATTAAAGGCGAAGACGACGAGCATAATCGCGATACCTGGAACGATTGTCATGTGCGGCGACGTCCACATAAACGCCTGTCCAGCGGCGATCATCGCCCCCCACTCCGGCGTCGGCGGCTGAGCGCCGAGCCCCAAATAGCTGAGCGAGGCAGCAGATAAAATCGCTGTCGCCATACGCATCGTCGCAAAGACGATAATCGGTGCCAGACAGTTTGGCAAAATATGCTTAATGATGATGCGGGTGTTGCTGGCCCCGAGCGCTTTCATTGCTAAAATGTACTCACGGTTTTTCACCGACAAGACGCTGCCGCGGACGATGCGGGCGCACGTCGGAATCGACCAAATGCTAATGGCGATCGCTACATTGACTAAACCTGTGCCTAAAATGGCAATGATCAGCATCGCCAGCAAAATGCCCGGAAACGCAAACAGCAAATCGACAATCCGCATGATCAGTCCGTCGAGTTTTTTGTAATACCCCGCCAACAACCCGAGCGCCACCCCACCGATCAGCCCCAAACTGACGGAAACGATGCCGACAACGAGGGAAATGCGGGCGCCATACACGATGCGGCTCCAAATATCCCGCCCATAATTATCGGTTCCAAGCCAATGCCCATCGGAAAAAACCGGCAACTCAGCCGCTGACAAATTTTGCTTAACCGGATCATGAGTAGCGAGCCACGGGGCGAAGATAGCCATGAGTACTTGAATCGCGATGATAACAAGCCCTGCGACTGCTAACTTGTTTTTCAGCAACCGCTTGATCGTGGTGATGTACATTTTTTCTTTCTTGCGTCCAAGGCTGGCTGTGGCATGGCCTGTGTTCACTGCAGCGTCGGTTTGCATCGATTGTCCCCTTTCTATCGTTCTTTTAATCGTAACTAATACGCGGATCAATAAACGTATAAATAATGTCAACAATCAGGTTGACTAAGACAAACAGCGTAGCAACAAGCAAGACGGAGCCTTGCACCATCGGGAAGTCCCGGGCGGCAATGGCTTGCACCATCAGCCGGCCAACGCCGTTAATGGCAAAAACCTGTTCGGTGATGATCGTGCCGCCGAGCAAAAAACCAAAGTTTAGCCCAATAACCGTAATGACTGGGATCATGGCGTTGCGCAAGGCATGCACCCAAATGACTGTCCTCTCTCGTAAGCCTTTGGCTCGTGCTGTCCGAATAAAGTCGGCTCGTATCACCTCGAGCATCGACGAACGGCTCATTCTCGCAATCATTGCCGCTGACCCAGTCCTGAGCGTAATGGCCGGCAGCACGAGCTGCTTCAACCCTTCCGCCGTGTAAAATGGCTGATCGAGCCCACCGACAGGCAGCAACTGCAAGTGAACGGCAAAAATCAAAATGAGCACAGTGCCAAGCCAAAAGTTTGGGATCGAAATGCCTGCCAAAGCAAAGACGGTGCTGGAGACGTCAAACCATGAATTTTGACGAATGGCAGAAATAATGCCGGCAACGACACCAATGATGACAGCCACGATAATGCTGGCAATGGCCAGCTTAAGTGTGTTGGGAAACCGCGTCATGATCGCGTCCCACACCGGCTGCTTCGTTTGATACGAATAACCAAGATCGCCATGAAACACTCCGCTTATGTAACGACCATACTGAACAAGGAACGGGTCGTTAAGCCCTAAATCTTCGCGGATGGCGTCGATGTCCGACTGTGATGCGGTCGGACCAGCAATGATCGTTGCTGGATCCCCCGGGGCGATATACATGCTCGTAAAAACGAGAAACGAGATACCGACCAACAGGAGGATGAGTTGAAAAAATCTTCTGACAATCATCCCAGCCATCATACTCACTCCTTTCTGTTGTTTATATAAAAAGGAATTTTATATGCATTTGTTAATTAAAATTAACATCATATTTAACAAAGTTAATTTTTATTTTGTTTTTTATGATTATATAGGAATTCGAATCAGTTTTCCATATAATTCTCTAAAAAAAATGAATTTTTTATTTATACACATAAAAAAGCGCCCCTTTACGGGACGCTTTCTACCGTGTTTCATCGCTCTGCTATAGATGACCGCTACAACTTCAACCCCGTCCGACTCTTAAAGCGGCGAAGCAAAATATGGCTTTCCACTCTCGTAATGCCTTCCAACGCATACAACTCGTTATTGATGAATTTCTCAAGGGCGGCAAAATCTTCTACGAGAACGTGCATATGGAGCGTGCTCGGGCCGGTCATTTGGTAGCAGCTCGCCACGTTTGGATTTTCAGCCAGTTTTTGTGCCACTTCAACCAAGTACGCTGGCTCGCAGTCGACCTCAAAAAACGCAGAAACTTGCTTGCCAAATTTCTCTGAATTAATGACGACCGTAAATTTCTCAATGACACCGTGCTTGACGAGCTGATTGACCCGTTCACGGACGGCGACGCGCGAGAGATTTAGCTTTTTCCCGATATCGACGTATGACATTCGGCCATCTTCAATCAACAGTTCCAGAATTTTGCGGTCGATGTCATCCAATTTCACTGCCTTGTCACCCGCCTAGCATCCATTTTCTATCATTATACCCGCTCCGGCTGCAAGGTTGAAAGTTTTTTTCATCCCCCTATGGCGCAACATGCCGATGAAAAAAAGACCCATCCGCTCGTCTTGGCAAACGGACAGGCCTTTTCGTCGCGTTTTTCGTTTCCTCTGCTAGACGCTTTGTCGATTACGCTCTTGCCATGCCGATCGAGGCGTCTGGCGTTTTGTAGGATGAAGCGTCGTTGTTTTCGTCTTGATTGTTGTCGCTTGGCGTCGTCGAATGGTCATCAGCCGATGGCTGTTCATTCGCTGGATTTTCATCCGCCGGCGTTGTTTCATCGCTTGGCATCAATTCTTTTTCCTTGTTCGTGGCGGCGCGGTCGCTTCCTGCGTTGTCTTCCGCTTTGTCAGTCAAAGCCGTCAACGGTTTGTTGACATAATCAATCGGATTCACCGCCCGGCCGTCTTTGCGAATTTCAAAGTGGACGTGGATGCCGGCTTCTTTGTTGAATTCGCTTTGCCCCGCCTTGCCGATCACTTCGCCTTGTTTCACCGTATCGCCGGCTTCCACTTTCACGTCAGCGAGCGATTGATAGACGGTCGTGACCCCTTGTTCATGGTTGATTTCGACAACGTAGCCTAAAATCGGGTCTTTTTCCGCTTTCGTCACCGTGCCGCTTAAGGAAGCGGTGACATCAAACGTTTTGCCGTCTTGGCGAACTAAGTCGATGCCTTGGTTCGGATGGTACGTATGATCATAAAAGACAAGGGCTGCTTCCTGTTCTGCTTCCGATGCTTTGTCATCGTAGAACGGCGTTTTCACTTGCACCGCATTTGGATCAAGCACCGGCATCGCAATCGTTTCGACCGTTTCATTGACCGGAACAGCCGGATTTTCTTGTTGGGCGGTGCCGTTTTTCGCCACGTTGTCTTTACCTATATTCTCCTCTTTGCTTGCCTGGAACCAAAGGGCGCCAGCGACGATCAATGCGGCAGATGATAAGTAGATGGCCGGAAATACCCAGCGTTTGCGAAACAGACGCTTCAGCGACGATTGTTTTTGTTCCTCTCTCATGTTCATCACCTCAGCAACCATTTTGAACAGAAAGAGGAAAAGATATACACATCAAAACCAATTTTTTCACTTATTTTTTGACATTCGGCTAGATTTTATACACAAAAAATGAGGGGCGCCTCCCTGTCTTTGGCCCTGAGAAAGGGACAAAAAAGTCGAGGGCGCAAAATCCCCCGACTCATCCGTTTTTCGCTGTCAGCTTGTTCAAAAACGCCGTCGCCGACGAAATATGGACACCGCGGTAATAATATTTGACAATGTCAGCGTACGTTTTCCCTTCTTTCGCCATAAAGTTGGCCCCGTACTGGCTCATGCCGACGCCATGGCCGTAACCTTTCGTCGTAATGATGATGTCATCTCCGTTGCGCACCCAAGTGAAATCACTCGACGGCAACCCGAGCCGTTCGCGCACATCACGGCCCGTAAACGTCTTGCCGCCGATTTTTACTTCGCCGACGCGGCGGCCGGGAGTGCGCGATACAATGACGCCGACTGAGCCGTCAGCGGGCAGTTCGATCCCCAACCTTCGCTCGAATTCCGCCACCGACATCGTTTTCCGCTGGTAAAACTTCGGCGATTGTTTATCCCATGGGCTGGCGACGCTTTTTAAATAGGGAAAATCGCTTTGCCAATAGGCTTCCGAATTTTCGGTATACCCGTTGCTTGTTGAGAAAAACAGCGCCTCGATCGGCTCGTTGTTGTATGTCAAAATTTGTCCTTGCGTTTCCAACACGGCTTTTGTCACTTTTTTGATTTTCCAATCATAATCGCTGCCCCACAGCTTTCGCAACTCGTCATCGCTGTAATAGACTTGATGAGCCACCGTGTCGGTCACATTCGCTCCTTTTGGCAGGCGAAACGGCTGGTTGGCAAGCAGCTGCTTGACAATGTATGTGCGCGCCGTCAACGCTTGCGCCTTTAATGCCTCGAGCTCAAATTCGGCCGGCATTTCCGCTGCGACGACGCCGATGACGTATTGCTCGAGCGGAATATGTTCGACACGTTGTTCTTTGCTTCGGTAGACCGCCACCTCGACGGACGGCCCTTCGGCTGCCTGCGACCGCTGAAGTTGTTCTTGCTTGTGCAGTTGTTCGGCCAATTTCGCCACCTTCCCGTCATAAAAGGGAAGAACGAGCGCTGTCGGAATGACGAGGATGGCGACAAATAGCAAGAAAGCGAGCACCATTACGGGTTTCAATCGTTTCACCATAGCCGAGCCCCCAATATGCGTTTTCCAAGCACAAGCGGACATTGCGAACAAATGCCTGCATTGGCTTCGGTTCGTTACTATAGTTATGGGCTCGGACAAGTATGTATGACAGTTTTCTTTTCATAGAAAAGGTCCATGGGCAACGTTTTGCCCTCCACCCAGGGATGAAAATCCGCGTCAGTCCTGCATTTTCACGGAAAAGGTCCATGGGCAGTGGTCTGCCCTCCACCGGAACATGAAAACGACGACCCAGCTTGGCCATATAGCAGCCTCAGGCGCGTGCCATGTGCGGATAGAAAAAACGACCATTTCCTGCTCGAAGGCAGTTCACGGTCGTTTTCTCGCTCCTGATCCGTTTCATTGGATCGCTTGAATGTGGTCGAATTGTTCCGTTTCTTCACGGACGCGTTCAATGTCAGCCCCAAGCGCAGCCAACTTTTCATGGAAGCGGACGTACCCGCGGTCGAGATGACGAAGCTCGGTTACGCGCGTGTAGCCGTCTGCCGCGAGTCCAGCCAAAATCAACGCTGCCGCTGCGCGCAAATCGGTCGCCGCCACTTCCGCGCCTTGCAGCTGGCACGGACCATTGATCATGACCGAACGACCTTCAATTTTAATATCGGCGTTCATGCGCCGGAATTCCTCAACATGCATAAAGCGGTTTTCAAACACCGTCTCGGTGATCATGCTTGTGCCTTCCGCTTTCAACAAGAGAGCCATCATTTGCGACTGCATGTCGGTCGGAAAGCCCGGATATGGCATCGTTTTAATGTCGACGGCTTTCAGCTTTTCCGGACCAATGACACGCACCCCATTTTCCTCTTCAATGACCGTTACGCCCATTTCTTCGAGTTTGGCGATCAGCGAGCCTAAATGTTCTGGAACCGCCCCTTGCACGAGGACGTCGCCGCCGGTGATGGCCGCTGCCACCATAAACGTGCCAGCTTCAATGCGATCCGGAATGACCGTATGTGTGGTGCCGACGAGCTCGTCGACCCCTTCGATTCGAATCGTTCCGGTGCCGGCGCCGCGCACTTTAGCGCCCATCGCATTCAAAAAGTTCGCCAAATCGACAATTTCCGGCTCTTTCGCACAGTTTTCGATCACGGTTGTTCCTTCCGCGAGGACGGCGGCCATCATAATATTTTCCGTCGCCCCGACGCTTGGAAAATCCAAATAAATTTTGGCGCCGCGGAGCCGTCCATTCACTTCCGCATCAATAAAGCCGTTGCCCACTTTCACGGATGCACCCATCGCTTCAAATCCTTTTAAGTGCTGATCAATGGGGCGCGAGCCAATGGCACAGCCGCCCGGCAGCGCTACACGGGCTCGGCCGTTGCGCGCCAACAGCGGGCCCATGACCAACACCGATGCGCGCATTTTTCGCACGTATTCAAACGGCGCTTCCACCGTCAACGGACCGGTGGCGTCGACGGTGACCGTTTCGCCGGCAATGTGCACGTCGGCGCCTAAATAGCGGAGCACTTCGCTGATTGTATATACATCGGAAAGAGCAGGCACATCATGAATCGTACTCGTTCCTTTCGTAGCCAATAAAGTGGCAGCAATGACAGGCAAAACGGCATTTTTTGCGCCTTCCACTTTGACGGTGCCGCTCAACCGGTTTCCGCCACGGACGATGATCTTTTCCAAGGTATTCCCCTCCGCGTCCAATTTCTCTATATTAATATTCAATGGTAATGATTGGGGTTCCAGCAACGACGCGCGTCTTGCCGCCCAATCTTTCTCTCAAGGCGAGTTGCAGGTTGATCGGCTGATGATTGGCGGCCGGGAGAACGTTCTTCCACTGCCCAGTATATGCAGACAGGGAAACGAGTGACTCTTCCCGCAACCACTCGACAGGCGTCGCTTGAAAATCACGAAGCAATTGAGAGGCTTGGTCGAACAAACCACCTTTCATATTACCACTGAACTCGCCTTCAATACAAGCAAAAAATGTAGGGTGGTTCACAAATAGGCTGTTCGTCGTTTTTTCAATGTGCTGTGCTGCTTCTTTCCACCTAGCTTGGCTCCACATCGGACCGGTCGCTTCATAGAGGATATACGTTTGCGGCATTCCGTTTGTGACGGTCATCACAAGCTGAATTTGTTCACGAAAGAAGGAATGGTCGTTCGTGCCGATCACTTTTTGCCAATGGTTAGCTTGGTGGAACGTCCAGCGAAAGGAGCGGTATGTTTGTTTGAACTCCGCCATTTTTTTGAAAAAGTCCGCATCATTTTGAATATCGTGGGCATACTCTCTTGTGTACACGACCCAACGGCCGAGCGAGGCACCATGTTGCACCAATGTGTGCGCCATCGTTTCCAACGGCTTGGACCATTCGTTCCCCCCGGCGCCCTCCGTCCGGTATTGTCCTGCGGCCAACAACGAGACCGCGGCGACGAGCGCCATTAGCCAACAGACTGGATTTTTTCTCATCTTCGTTCCCTTCCTCTCCTTACTTGTTATTGTTGCCGCTGAGCAAGGGAACATACGTCAAAAAAATCGACAATCGGTGATTTTTGAAACCGTTTTCAAACATCAAAGCGAAGGGCAATCGGCGGAGAATCGGTGGAAAAAAGGGACAGCGTGCAAAGAGACGCCGTCAAGGGCGGGGCCCCTTGACGGCCGAACAGAGGGCGAGGCAAGCGAGGGGAAGCCGAAGCCATGCGGCGCCCCAAGCCTCGCTATTCGCGGAACAAATACGGCAAATCGGTTGACCAAGCCCAATAGTCGAGGAAAAAGTTCGCCACCGTCGAGCCGATGGCAATCGTCAATAAAATGTACAACAACCGCCCTTGAACGACACGGTTCGGCCGAAGCAACACCTCGAGCCTCACTGCCTGCAGCGTCCACCACGTCACCGCTAGAAACGCCAAATGAACGATAATCGAAATCAACGCTTGTTGGCCGATGACCGGCATCATCAAGTTTCACCTCTTTCTCCAGCATATGTGAAACGGTGCATACGAAGCATTCTCTCTTTTCCGAAACGCGGCGAGCAGCCAGGGCGCTTCATCTAAAATCGGCAAGGATACCCCCACTTCAATCGTGTGCAGGGCGATAGCCCAACGATAAGTGGGGGAGGAATTGCCGTCAGATACGATAGTATCTGAACCTACACTTTTCCGTGAAAATGCTGCGCCTTGAGTGAACATTTTCATACCGAGTGGAGTGCGAATGCGCTTATGGACCTTTTCTAAAGAAAATGCGCAAGCCTTGAAACTTCCTGCTGGGTGGAAAGCAAAAAGGATGGCTCATGAATCTTTCCTTCGCAAAGCAGGCAGCGCATCCCCCCTTTCCAAACGAGGCCAGCGGCGCAAAAAAAGAGGAGAGGCATTCTCCCTCTCCCTTTATTCTACCGTTACGGCAAAAAATCGCCAAAATGCCCAAACTGGGCGAGTACATCGTAAGCCAGCCCCGGCGCCCAGCCGATCGCCAACGTTCCAAGCGCGCAAAGGATGACGGCGGTCGACAAACCGGCCGGAAGCCGGCCAAGCGGTGCCGTGAACGCCGGACGGAAAAAGAGCTGAACGATCAAATGGAAATAATACACGTATGAGATGACAGTCGTGATGGCCATCACCACAGCGAGCACGTAATGGCCCGGTTCAGTGACGACAAGGCCAATGAATATATACAGTTTGGCAATAAACCCAGCCGTTCCCGGAATGCCGGCAAGCGAGAGCAAAAACAGCCCGAGCGCTGAAGCCAACAGCGGACGATGCCGGTACAAGCCGGTGAGTCCATCCAAATCATCCGATCCCGTTTCATTGACAATATGGGCCACAATAGCAAACGCTCCGATGTTCATGAACGTATAGACAACCAAATACAGCCAAAGCGAATCGATCATCGTCCATGACATCGCGGCAAACCCGGCGAGCAAGTAGCCGGCATGGGCGATGCCTGAATAGGCGAGCAGCCGCTTTAAGCTCCGCTGCCGAAGCGCCACAACGCTGCCGATGATCATCGTCAATCCGGCTAACACGGTGATGACCGGCTGCATCGACAAGAGAAGCGATGATGGGTCCCGCCCTTCAGACGGCGCTGCGGCAAAGATCGTCACGAGCAAACGGAGAAGAAGGACAAAGCCGGCCGTTTTCGACACGACGGCAAAAAACGCCGTCGCAGGAACGGGCGCTCCTTCGTACACGTCCGGCGCCCACATATGGAACGGAACGGTCGCCAGCTTAAACGAAACCCCGATCAGCAAAAGGAGAAACGCCAAAGCGAGCATGTACGGCTCGTTCGTCTCCTGCAAACGGCGTGCAATGCCGCCGAGATTCGTCGTGCCGGTCAAGCCGAACAGATAGCTCATGCCAAACAGCATGATGGCGGTGGCGATGCCGCCGTTGATCACGTATTTGAGCGCCGCCTCATTCGACTCCGGCGCTGTTTTGCGTAAGCCGGCCAAAATGTAGGATGATACCGACAGCAGCTCGATACTGACGAACAGCGTCAGCAAGTCGCCGCTTGACGCAGTCATCATCGCCCCAAGCAAGGCAAACAGCATCATATAGGCAAACTCGCCGCGGTGAGGACTGTCTTCTTTCGGTTTCCAATCGGCGGTCAGAAGCAAAGCGAATGCGGCGCCAGCCAGCACAATGAGCTTAAATGCTTTGGCGAACGCATCGAGCCGGAACGTATCATGTAAAATGGATGCCGGCTCGGCCGGAATCATCGCCGCTGTCGCGATCATGGCCAATGCCGCCGCCGCCGCGGCGCCCCAGGCGAGCGGACGCCGGCTTCGGCCGCTTGGCAGGGCCAAATCGATCACTACTAGCACAATGGCAACCGCAAGAACGATCCATTCCGGCGTCATCATGCCCCAATCGGATTGCCATACATCGTTCATGTGATCACCCTCCTAGCCCGTTCATCATCGTCTCTACGACGGCTGTAAGCGGCGCGGCCAATAGCTGCGGATAGACGCCAACGGCCACGATCAACGCGACGAGGATGAACGCCGGCACTGCTTCTTTCCCTCGCAAGTCGACGGCAGCCTGATGCACCTCGATCGCCTCCGCCGTCGATCTTGGATTCATGACCGCCCCTCGACGGTCGCGGCCGAATGTGATGTCAAGAACAGCCTTGAGCGAGTAAGCCGCAGCTAAGATCAACCCAAGCGCCCCTACGGCGGCGAGGACCGGCTTCGTTTGAAACAGCCCGAGAAACGACGTGAATTCACCGACAAACCCCGCCATGCCCGGCAAGCCGAGCAAGGCGAGCGCTGCTGTAAGCAAATACCCGGAAAAGAGCGGCATCGCTTTCGTCAGTCCGCCAAGCCGGTTGAGATCCGTCGTTCCCGTTCGCCCGGCGAGCACGCCGACAAGCAAAAACGACAAAGCCGAAATGAGCCCGTGTGCGATCGATTGCAGGACCGCTCCTTGAATACCGGCCTCATTCAACGCGCCGAGTCCGATGAGCACAACCCCCATATGCGATACGCTCGAGTAGGCGAGCACGCGCTTCAGTTCGCGTTGGCGAAGCGCCAACAGCGCGCCGTACAACACGTTGATGACGCCAAATAGAGCGAGAACGCCGGCAAACGAGCGGAACTCGCCCGGAAACAAGCCGACCCCGAAGCGAATCATCGCATATGCCGCAATTTTCAATAGCACCCCGGCGTGAAGCATGACAACCGGCGGCGGCGCTTCAACGTGAACGCGGATGAGCCAACGATGGAACGGAAAGGCTGGCAGCTTGATCGCAAACGCCAGCAGCAGCCCCCCCAGCAGCCAGCGACGCCCCTCTTCCGAAAGCGGCGCAATCCACTGCCCTTGGGCAACGGGATTATGTAACATCTCATGGAGCAAGGCAAAGTTCGCTGTTCCCGCGCGGGCGACCAACACCGCGATCACGACAAGCAGTAAGGCCGAACCAAGACCGTTGTACAACAAGTAGCTGTACGCCGCCCGCTCGCGCTCAAATCCGCCCCACTTGCCGACAAGCAAAAACATGGCAACCAACGTCACTTCTAAAAAGAGGAAAAACCAAACGAAATTGGCGGCGGAAAATACGCCGAGCATACCAATCTCGAGCGCCAGCAGCCAAAGAAAATACCCTTTTTTCTCCGTTTTGACAAGCACCGACGCCAAAGCGGCCAACGTCGACAACACCGCAGTCAAAACGATAAAAACAAGCGACAGCCCATCGATGCCAAGCTCATAACGGATGACGTACGCCGCGTCCGTCAAAAATGGCAGGTCAGCAAGCCGCACCCAGTCCCGCGCTTCATCGAGCTGCTCGAGGCGAAACCCACGCCCGGACTGGATGAAAGCAAACAGCGCCAAAATGAGCGATGGTACGGTGGCGGCCGTTCCGAGCCATTGAATCATTCGTTCATCCGTTTTGCGGACAAACATCAACAACACGATGCCTAACAGCGGTGAAAAGACGAGCAGTGATAAAAACATCATAGCCAGTACCCCCCTGTTAAGGCGAAGATGACGACCAAAATCGCCAATCCGGCCACCGTCACCGCCCCATATGTCTGCGCCTGCCCGTTTTGCCCACGCGACCCAGCCGAGGCAGCCGCGCCGACGATGCCGGCCGCAAGCCGGGCGATCCCTTCAACAAGGAAGCGGTCGACATACACCAACAAACGGCTGATGAGCGACACGAGCGCCACAACTGTCAAACGGTAGATGTCATCGATATAGTAGTGGCGGCGCAACAGCTCATCAACATACGGAACGCGCGCGGACAGCCAATCGCGCGGCACCTTCCGCGCCCCATACATGAGCCAGGCGAGGAGAATCCCGGCAAGCGAGACGATTGCCGCCGCCACAGCAATCCATCCCGGCGCCGCTTCATGACGATACGCTCCATCCGTCAACCATTCCCCAAGGAACGGGCCAAACCACGGCGTTTGCACGTACCCCGCCACGATCGACAACACGCCGAGCACAAGCATAGGACCAACCATGGATGCCGGCGCTTCATGCACCTCTTCATCACGGCGCGCTTTTCCGGCAAAGACGAGGAAAAAGAGACGGAACATATAAAACGACGTCAGCAGCGCGGCAGCGACCGCGAGCCAAAAGAGAGGGCGCGGCCCGTTCGTCCAAGCGGCAGCCAAAATTTCGTCCTTGCTGAAAAAGCCGGAGAATAGCGGAACCCCGCTGATCGACAGCGCTCCAATCAAAAACAGCGGCGCGGTCCACGGCAACCGCCGCCAAAGTCCGCCCATTTCCTCGATGTTTTGGGTATGGACGGCATGAATGACGCTCCCGGCGGCCAAAAAGAGGAGCGCCTTAAAGAACGCATGCGTCGTCAAATGGAAGATGGCCGCGACATAGCTGCCGGCGCCAAGCGCCAACATCATATAACCGAGCTGGCTGATCGTCGAATACGCGAGGACGCGCTTAATGTCCGTCTGCACCAAGCCGATCGTCGCGGCGAAAATCGCCGTCACCCCGCCGATCGTCGCCACAGTCATCATGGCTGCATGGCTTGCCTCATACAGCGGAAACAATGCCGCCACAAGGTACACACCGGCCGCCACCATCGTCGCAGCGTGGATGAGCGCCGACACCGGCGTCGGGCCTTCCATCGCGTCTGGAAGCCATGTATGGAGCGGAAATTGCCCCGATTTGCCGATGGCGCCGATGAAAATCAAGATCGCCGCGAGCGTCGTCATCCCCGGCGACAGCGTCCCGTCGCCGACGGCGCGGAAAATGTCGTCGTAATCAAAGCTGTGCGTTTGCCAAAAGAGCAACATCATGCCGATGAAAAAGCCAACGTCGCCGATGCGCGTCATGATGAACGCTTTTTTCGCCGCCGCTTTTGCTTCTTCCTTATAGAAGTAAAAACCGATCAGCAAAAACGATCCAAGCCCGACGAGCTCCCAAAAGATGTACGCCTGCAGCAAATTCGGCGACAGCACAAGACCGAGCATCGCAAACGTAAACAGGCCCAAATACGCGTAAAAGGTGGAAAACCGTTCATCGCCAGCCATGTACCCTTGCGAATACACATGGACGAGCCAGCTGACGAGTGCGACGACGACGAGCATCCAAGCGTTTAGGGCGGTGGCGGAAATCCCGACCGTCAACGTCACGCCGCCTATCGTCATCCATGTCCAGTTTGCCTCATACGTCGACCCGCCGAGGCGGTCCACAAGCACCGCGAGCGCCAAAAGCAGCGACAAGAACGCCGCGGCGATGCCGACATAGGCGCTTGCTTGTTTCCATCTCCGTCCGAACAGCAGCAACAGAATGAACGAACCAAGCGGGAACAGCGGCACGACCCAAGCTAGGTTCATCATCGTTCCCATCCCCTTCTCTAATGTTTCAACGAATTGGCTTCATCGACTTGAACCGTCTTCCGGCTGCGGTAAAAAGCGATGAGCGCAGCTAAGCCGACGGCTGCTTCCGCCGCCGCCACGGCGATCGCAAACAGCGCGAACACATGCCCGTGAACGCTGGGATGGGCGCCGTATTTGGCAAACGCGACGAAGTTGATGTTGACCGCATTCAACATCAGCTCAATGCAGATGAGCACAATGACCGTATTCCTCTTCGTGAGCGCCCCGTACAGCCCGATGCAAAACAAGATCAGCGCCAACGCTAAATAGGCCGATAATGTCATTCGTCTTCCGCCCCCTTGCCGTCTTTTTTCGCCAACACGATCGCGCCAATTAAGGCGACAAGCAAAATGACAGACACGATTTCAAACGGAATCGTATAATACGAGTAAAGCAACTTGCCGATCGCCTTAGCGTTGTCGCCCGCCAGCGCGCTGCCGTCAGCGCCGAAGTCGAGCTGGCGGATGCCGAAGTAGACGGCAAGGCCGAAGGCGATGACGGAGAGGGCGGCAACCGCTTTATGCCAGACGCCGCCGGTGGTTTGGCGCTCCCTTTCGTCTGTGTGATGGCGCGTCAGCATGATCGCAAACAGCATGATGATCGTGATGGCTCCGGAATAGATGAGCACTTGCACAACAGCGACAAATTCGGCGGACAACAGCACGTACAGCCCGGCAATGCCCAAAAATGTCATGACGAGGGCGATGACCATATGGACGACGTTCGTCAGCTGGAGCATCGTCACTCCCCCGGCAATCGCCGCGAGGGCGAGCAAGAAAAAGGCGATGTCCGTTCCGCTCACGGCTTATTCTCCCTTCTTATGTTCGTATCGTTTTCATCAAGCCAGGCCAAATCTTTATACAGAGCGTCGCGGCTGTATTCCGCGAGCTCAAAGTTGTTCGTCATGACAATCGCTTCCGTTGGGCATACTTCCGTGCACAAATCACATAAAATGCAAATTTCAAAGTTGATGTTGTACGTCTCAATCACTTTCCCTTTTTTCGTCGGATCGGGATGTTTTTTCCCGGTCAGCTGGATGCATTCGGTCGGGCAAATGTTGACACACTGGTTGCACACGATGCATTTTTCGGGATAAAATTTCTGGATGCCCCGAAACCGATCCGGGAGCGGGAGCGGTTCGTGCGGGTAATCGTACGTCACTTTTTCGCGCGTCAACTCTTTTAACGTATACGCCAATCCTTTCATCAACCCTATCATCCGTCTACCCCTCTCATGGGAAAAGTGGCGTTCCGACACGACCTCTGCCCGAAGGAGGAGGCCATGCTCATGGGCGGCTGCCCCCTTCCTGGCAAGACAAGTTGCTTTGTTTCTTTAGAGGACTGGCGAAAAACGACCGATTTCGCCGAATCCGTTGCTTTTGGTTGAAAGAGAGGCGTTGATTTTACAGGACTTCTCAATTTGAGAAAAGTCCGTTTTTCGCGACTTTTCACTAAATCACCGGCTTTTTTAGAAAAACCACGCTTTAACGACCGCCGTCAGCACAATGTTGACGAGCGAAAGCGGAAGCAGCACTTTCCAGGCGAACTCCATCAGCTGGTCGGCGCGCACGCGCGGAAATGTGGCGCGAAACCAAATGAGGACGAAAACAACCGCACAAAACTTCAGCGCAAACCAGACCGCGCCAGGAATCCAGCCGAGAAAGGCGACCGGATGCCAGCCGCCGAGAAACAAAATCGTCACAAGCGCCGCCATGGCGAACAAATACACATACTCGGCGAGCATAAAGAACGCCCAACGGAATCCGGAATATTCGACATGAAAGCCGGCGACCAACTCGGACTCCGCCTCCGGCAAGTCAAACGGCGTCCGGTTCAACTCGGCCACCGCGGCAATGAGGAAAATCAAAAACGCCAACGGCTGGGCGAAAATGAACCAGACGTCTTTTTGCGCCGCAACGATGTCGACTAAATTCATGCTTCCAGCCAAAAGCACGACGCCAAGCGCTGACATGACGAGCGGAATCTCATAGGAAATCATTTGCGCGGCTGCCCGCATGCCGCCAAGCAGAGCGTATTTGTTGTTTGACGCCCAGCCGCCGGCGACAACGCCGACGGTCGTCAAGCCGGAGACAGCGATATAATACAGAAGGCCGACGCCAATATCGGCGAACCGGAACGCATCGGTAAACGGCAATACCGCCAACACCATAAACGACGGCACAAAGGCGATGATCGGCGCCAGCACGTAGAGCGGACGGTCGGCCGCTTTCGGGATCGTATCCTCTTTCAAAAGCAGCTTCAACACATCGGCAACGGTTTGCAGCAGTCCGAAGCGGCCGCCGACTTGGTTCGGGCCGATGCGCCCTTGCATAAACCCCATCACTTTCCGTTCGGCCAAAATGCCGTATGTGACAAAGGCGAGCACAACCGCCAAAAGCAGCGCCCCAAGCCCGAAAAACAGGGCGATGTTCGACCAGCCAGGCGTGGATTCAAGCCATTGTTCCATCATCCGTCGACCTCCCCAAGCACAATGTCAATCGACCCAAGAATGGCGATGACATTGGCCAAGTTTTCCCCTTTGAGCAGCTTCGGGAGTATTTGCAAGTTGTAAAACGATGGGCGCCGGAATTTGAGGCGGTACGGCTCTTTTTTGCCGTCGCTCGCAATATAGCAGCCGATCTCGCCGCGCGGCGCTTCGATGCGGACAAATGTCTCACCCGGCGGCGCTTTAATGATGCGGGGCACTTTTCCCATGATCGGCCCCTCAGGCGGAAATTGCTCGCACGCCTGCTCGATGATGCGGAGCGACTGTTCGATTTCCGCCATCCGGCATTCATAGCGGGCGAGGCAATCGCCGCCCTCGCGCACCGGCACGTCAAAATCAAAGCGGTCATAGATCGAATACGGTTCATCTTTGCGCAAATCCCATTTGACGCCGGTCGACCGCAAGTTGACGCCGCTCAGCGAATAGCTGATCGCCTCTTCTTTCGTATACCGCCCGACGCCGGTGACGCGCTGGCGGAAAATTTCATTGCCGGTGACAAGCTCATGATAGCCGTGAAGTTTCTCCCGCATGTACGGAACGAACTGCTTCACTTTGTCAATCCAACCGTCCGGCGCATCCCATTTGACCCCGCCGATGCGCATATAGTTGAACGTCAACCGCGCTCCAGACAGCTCATTTAATAGATTAATAATCATTTCGCGTTCGCGGAACGCGTACAAAAACGGGCTCGTCGCGCCAAGGTCAAGCAAGTACGTCCCCCACCAGACAAGGTGGCTGGCGATCCGCCCAAGCTCCATGGCGAGAACGCGCAAATATTCGGCCCGCTCCGGCACTTCAATGCCCATCATCGTTTCGACCGCATGGCAAAGCACATAGTTGTTCGTCATCGCTGATAAATAGTCCATCCGGTCGGTGTACGGGATGATTTGCGTATATTGCAGCCCTTCGGCAATTTTCTCCGTTCCGCGATGCAAATAGCCGATGACCGGTGTCGCTTCTTGAATGATCTCGCCGTCAATTTTTAAAATGAGGCGGAACACCCCGTGCGTGCTCGGGTGTTGAGGGCCGACGTTTAAAATCATTTCTTCTGTGCGCAGCATCATCTACACCTCCGCATCATACGGCTCGTAATCTTTGCGCAACGGATGCCCGACCCATTGCTCCCCTAGGAAGATGCGGATTAAGTTCGGGTGGCCGCGGAAACGGATGCCAAGCAAATCGTACGCTTCGCACTCCGGCCAGTTCGCCCCCGGCCAAAGCGGAACGAGCGAATCGACTTCCGGGTTGTCGCGCTCGATTTTGACTTTCAGCGCCACCGGCTGCCGGTTTGGATAGGAATACAAATGGACGTACACTTCCATATGCGTTTGAAAATCGGTGCCGTGCAGCTCGGATAAATAATCAAACCGAAGCTGTTCATGGCCTTTCAACAACTCGGCGACTTTGTAGTACGCCTCTTTTTTCACGACAAGCGTCGGCACATCTTTCGCCAGCCGGTTGATGTATGCATCCTCGAGCACGTCCGAACCGAGATGCTCATGAATGATGCGGACATATTTCTCAAGCAGCGGATCGTTCGGCGACGGAGCGGCATACCGTCCGGTTCCTCCGTCAGTTTCTTCGGCCTTTGTCCGGGCGGCCGCTGCCGCTTTTTGTTTCGCCCCCTCATCGCCAGCGCCGCCTTGTTGCTTCGCCAAGGCCGCCGCCCGCGCTTTTGCCGCGGCCGCAGCTTTCGCTTTCGCCGCGGCGGCCGCTTTTTGCTTGGCTAGCTCGTCATCGTCGCCCGACGCTTCAGCGGCTTTTTGTTTGGCTAATGCAGCAGCTCTCGCCTTCGCGGCCGCAGCTGCCTTTTTCTTCGCCAACTCAAGATCATCCTCCGCACCGCTTTCCGCCGCCTCGCGCTGTCTCCGCAGTTCCGCCGCCCTCGCCCGCGCTTCCTCTGCCGCCTTTCTCTTCGCCGCCTCGAGGTCGCCTTCGGTCGCCGCACCAGACGCAGCGGCCTCGCGCTGTCTCCGCAGCTCCGCCGCCTTCGCCCGCGCTTCCTCCGCCGCCTTTCTCTTCGCCGCCTCGAGGTCGCCTTCGGTCGCCGCACCAGACGCAGCGGCCTCGCGCTGTCTTCGCAGCTCCGCCGCCTTCGCCCGCGCTTCCTCCGCCGCCTTTCTCTTCGCCGCCTCGAGGTCGCCTTCGGTCGCCGCACCAGACGCAGCGGCCTCGCGCTGTCTCCGCAGTTCCGCCGCCCTCGCCCGCGCTTCCTCCGCCGCCTTTCTCTTCGCCGCCTCGAGGTCGCCTTCGGTCGCCGCACCAGACGCAGCGGCCTCGCGCTGTCTTCGCAGCTCCGCCGCCCTCGCCCGCGCTTCCTCCGCCGCCTTTCTCTTCGCCGCCTCGAGGTCGCCTTCGGTCGCGCCGCCTGTCGCGGCTGCTTCCCGCTGTCTTCGCAGCTCCGCCGCCCTCGCCCGCGCTTCCTCCGCCGCCTTTCTCTTCGCCGCCTCGAGGTCGCCTTCGGTCGCGCCGCCTGTCGCGGCTGCTTCCCGCTGTCTTCGCAGTTCGGCGGCCCTCTCCCGCGCTTCCTCGGCTGCTCGTTTTTTCGCCAATGCAAGATCGTCGGCCGATGCCGGTTCCGTTGCCTCTCCCTTCGTTGTTTCGAGCTGGCTGCCATTCGAATTCGGGGGCGTTTTCAAACTGCCCGTTTCGGCGGCTGACTTGGCCTGTTCATCTGCCTGCCTAGCCGCGAGCCGTTCGCGCGCCAGCTGTTTTGCCCGCTCAGCGGCTTCTTTTTTTCGCTGGGCCAAATCTTTTTCTTCATCCATCGGTTACAGCACCTTCTTCCCCGTTTTGGCTTCCAGTCGGATTTTTTCTTTTAATTTATGAATACCGTAGATGAGCGCTGCCGGGTTCGGCGGACAGCCTGGTATGTACACGTCCACCGGGACAATTTGGTCGACGCCTTTGACGACGCTGTACGATTTGACGTACGGGCCGCCGGCTGTCGCACACGAACCCATGGCGATGACCCATTTCGGTTCGGGCATTTGGTCATACAACCGGCGCAAGAGCGGCGCCATTTTTTTCGTCACCGTGCCCGAGACAATCATGACGTCCGCCTGCCGCGGCGAGGCGCGGAAAAACGAACCGAACCGGTCGAGGTCGTAATGGGCGCCGCCGACCGCCATCATCTCGATAGCGCAACAGGCAAGGCCGAACGTCAACGGCCAAAGCGAACTGCTTCGGGCCCATCCTTTCAACTGTTCCAACGTCGTCAAAAAGACGTTTCGCTTCACTTCTTCCATTTCGACGCCAGAAAAACCCTCCCATTTCACATCCATCGTAACACCTTCTTTTTCCAAGCATAGATAAGGCCAATGGCAAGCAAAACGATGAAAATGATCATTTCCACCAACGCGAACAAACCGAGTTGGTCATAGACAACAGCCCACGGGTACAAAAACACCGTCTCGATATCGAAAATGACAAACAGCAAGGCAAATAGGTAGTACCGAACTTGGAACTGAACGCGCGAGTCGTGAAAGGGATTGTTACCGCTTTCATACGTTGTCGCCTTTGCATCACTCGGCACGTGCGGCCGCAGCCACCGCCCGGCCGTGAGCGCCCCGATCGGCAGCAACACACCGAGGCAAAGGAAGACGAAGATGATCAAATAACTGTTTGCATAGATGTTGCTCAACCAGCTCGCCCCCTTCCGGTTTACTACATACGTATGGTGTTAATGATGAAATTTTTCAATAATTCCTTCGATTTCATTATAACATTTATATCCAGCCGTGTCAGCAAAACTTCAAGTTAACACTGTCAACACTGTATCCATTCATGTAAGCGCTTCATCTTTGTTGAAACGACGGAATGCGAGGAACGAAAAAAGAGAGAGCGTTTGCCTCTCTCCTTGACGGACGATTCTTCTGTTTTCATCAAAAAAAGCAGGGGAGTTTTCCCCTGCTTTTTACTTCATTTCCGCAACACTCAAACGGTTCATGGCGCGTTTTAACGCCAGTTCAGCCCGCTTGAAGTCGATGTCATCCTGCTGGCTTTGCAGGCGGCGCTCCGCCCGCTCTTTCGCCGCTTTGGCGCGGAGGACGTCAATGTCCTCCGCCCGTTCAGCAGCTTGAGCCAAAATCGTCACTTTGTCCGGGCGGACTTCCAAAAAGCCGCCGCTGACGGCAATGTATTGCGTTTTGCCGCCTTTTTTCAGCCGGGCCGCGCTGATCTCGAGCGGGGCGACAAGCGGAATGTGCCCCGGCAAAATGCCGAGCTCGCCGCTTTTCGCTTTGACGCTGACCATCTCAACATCGTCTTCGTACACCGGGCCATCAGGAGTAACGACGCTCACGTGGATCGTTTTCATTGTCCAATCCCCCTATCCCGGGTCACACTTCGACACCCATCGCTTTCGCTTTTTCAACGACTTCTTCAATGCGGCCGACTAAGCGGAACGCCTCTTCCGGAAGGTGGTCATATTTGCCTTCCAAAATTTCTTTGAAACCGCGTACGGTTTCCTTAACCGGCACGTACGAACCCGGTTGGCCCGTGAATTGTTCCGCCACATGGAAGTTTTGCGACAAGAAGAACTGAATGCGGCGGGCGCGATGAACGACGAGTTTGTCTTCATCCGACAGTTCATCCATCCCCAAGATGGCGATGATGTCTTGCAATTCTTTATAACGTTGCAGCGTTTGCTGCACTTTGCGGGCGACTTGGTAGTGCTCCTCGCCGACGATTTCCGGCGCCAACGCACGCGATGTCGAAGCGAGCGGGTCAACGGCCGGATAAATCCCCATCTCCGCGAGCTTCCGCTCCAGGTTCGTCGTCGCATCCAAGTGCGAGAACGTCGTGGCCGGAGCCGGGTCCGTATAGTCGTCGGCCGGGACGTAAATCGCTTGAATCGAGGTGATCGATCCTTTCGCCGTCGACGTGATCCGCTCTTGCAATTGACCCATCTCCGTCGCCAATGTCGGTTGGTAACCAACGGCCGACGGCATGCGGCCTAACAGCGCCGACACTTCCGAACCGGCCTGCGTGAAACGGAAGATGTTATCGATAAAGAGCAACACGTCTTGGCCTTGTTCATCACGGAAGTATTCGGCCATCGTCAAGCCGGTCAAGGCGACGCGCATCCGCGCCCCCGGCGGCTCATTCATTTGTCCGAACACCATGGCCGTTTTGCTGATGACGCCGGAATCTTTCATCTCATGGTACAAGTCGTTTCCTTCGCGCGTCCGTTCGCCGACGCCAGCAAAGACGGAAATCCCGCCGTGCTCTTGGGCGATGTTGTGGATCAGCTCTTGAATCAAGACCGTTTTTCCTACGCCAGCGCCGCCGAACAAACCGATTTTTCCGCCTTTAATATACGGGGCAAGCAAGTCAACGACTTTAATCCCCGTTTCCAAAATTTCGACTTCCGTCGCCAATTCCTCGAATTTTGGCGCCGGACGGTGAATCGGGTCGCGGCGGGCGTCAGCCGGAATGTCGCCTTCCAAGTCGATCGGCTCGCCCAAGACGTTGAACACGCGGCCAAGCGTGACTTCGCCGACCGGCACCGAAATCGGTGCACCGGTATCGATGACTTCCATGCCGCGGATGAGGCCGTCTGTGGACGCCATCGCGATCGTCCGTACTGTATCATCGCCAAGGTGCAAGGCGACTTCCAATGTCAAGTCGATGTCGACTTCGTTTTCGTTGCGCGCTTTATGTTGAATTTTCAGGGCGTTGTAGATCGCCGGCAAGTGGCCGTTCTCAAACTTGACGTCTACAACCGGACCCATGACTTGGATAACGCGTCCTCTTGTCATCGTTTTCCCTCCTAACTTGCTAGTCCCCTATTGCAAGGCGTTTGCTCCGGCGACAATTTCCGTAATTTCTTGCGTAATCGCCGCTTGGCGAGCGCGGTTGTAGGAAAGCGTCAATGTGCGAATGAGCTCGTTCGCATTGTCCGTTGCGTTCTTCATCGCCGTCATGCGGGCGGCGTGTTCGCTTGCTTTTGCATCGAGCAATGCGCCGTAAATGAGGCTTTCCGCATACTGCGGCAATAAGACGTCCAAAATTTCTTCTTGCGACGGTTCAAATTCGTACACCGTGCGCTGCTTATTCTCCGCCAAGTCAGTGAGCGGCAGAAGCTTCCGTTCCGTCACCTCTTGCTGGATCGCGCTCACGTAATGGTTGTAATACATATACAGCTCGTCAAACGTACCGTCGGCGAATAACCCAACCGTTTTGCGGGCGATTTCTTTAATATCGGCAAACGACGGCTGGTCCGGCAAGCGGGTGATGTCGAGAATGACCGGCATGTTCCGCTTGCGGAAAAAGCTCAACCCGACGCGGCCGATGACGATGATCGCATATTCGTCCGGAGAAGCATGGCGTTTTTGGATCGTTTGGTACACGAGGCGCAGCACGTTGCTGTTGTACGCGCCAGCCAGACCGCGATCCGACGTGATCACGAGATACCCGGTTTTTTTCACCGGGCGCGAAACGAGCATCGGATGCGAAGCCCCCCCGGCGCCAAGCGCCACATTAGCCACGACTTCTTGAATTTTCTCCATATATGGAACGAACGATTTCGCGTTTTGCTCCGCTCGGTTCAGCTTCGACGTCGAGACCATTTCCATCGCTTTTGTAATTTGGCTTGTCTTCTTCGTCGCATTGATGCGCGTTTTAATATCGCGTAACGATGCCAAAGGTTTCACCACCTTTTTGCTGCACGGGTTCTAACAGGCGTGAGGGGGCGATATGCCCCCGCCGGCCTTATTGTGAAACGACAAACGTTTTCTTGAACGCTTCGATCGCTTTATTGAGATCGTCTTCGTTCGGAAGATCTTTCGTCGTGCGGATGTGCTCAAGCAAGTGTTGGCCGTTTTGGTCGAGCCACAAGTAAAACTCTTTCTCGAAACGGCGCACATCTTCAACCGGAATGTCGTCCAAAAAGCCGCGCGTCAATGCATAGATGATCAACACTTGTTTTTCGACCGGAATCGGCTGATGCAAATCTTGCTTCAGCACTTCGACCGTGCGCGCCCCGCGGGCGAGCTTCGCTTGCGTCGCCTTGTCGAGGTCGGAGCCGAATTGGGCGAACGCCTCCAGCTCACGGTAAGCGGCCAAGTCCAAACGGAGCGTCCCGGCTACTTTTTTCATCGCTTTGATTTGCGCTGCCCCACCGACGCGCGAAACGGACAACCCTGCGTTGATCGCTGGGCGGACGCCGGAGAAGAACAAGTCCGATTGCAAGAAAATTTGCCCGTCCGTAATCGAGATGACGTTCGTCGGAATGTACGCGGAAATATCGCCCGCTTGCGTTTCGACGAACGGAAGCGCGGTCAAGGAACCGCCGCCTTTGGCATCGCTCAATTTCGCTGCGCGCTCAAGCAGGCGGGAGTGCAAGTAGAAAATATCCCCCGGATACGCTTCACGGCCCGGCGGACGGCGAAGCAAGAGCGACAATTCACGGTATGCCGCGGCTTGTTTCGATAAATCGTCATAGACCACTAACACGTGTTGGCCTTTATACATGAAATACTCGCCCATCGCCACACCGGCATACGGCGCCAAGAACAAAAGCGGAGCCGGCTGCGACGCCGAAGCGGTGACGACGATCGTATAGTCGAGCGCGCCGTGTTTGCGGAGCGTTTCGACAACGGTGCGGACCGTCGATTCTTTTTGCCCGATGGCGACATAAATACAAATCATGTTTTGGTCTTTTTGGTTGATGATCGTGTCAATGGCGACGGACGTTTTCCCCGTTTGCCGGTCGCCGATGATGAGTTCGCGCTGGCCGCGGCCGATCGGCACGAGCGCGTCGATCGCTTTAATCCCGGTTTGCAGCGGCTCATGCACCGATCTCCGGTCCATAACGCCCGGCGCCGGGCTCTCGATCGGGCGCGTTTCCGTCGTTTCCACCGGCCCTAATCCGTCAACAGGCTGACCGAGTGGGTTGACGACGCGGCCGATGAGCGCTTCCCCAACGGGCACTTCCATGATCCGGCCCGTACGGCGCACTTCGTCCCCTTCTTTAATGCCGGTGTACGGTCCTAAAATAACGATACCGACGTTGTTTTCTTCCAAGTTCAACGCCATGCCCATCACGCCGTTGGCAAACTCGACGAGCTCGCCGGACATGACGTTATCGAGCCCATGAGCGCGCGCGATCCCGTCGCCGACTTGGATGACGGTGCCGACGTCGCTCACTTGGATTTGCGATTCATAGTTTTCAATCTGCTGCTTAATGAGCGCGCTGATTTCTTCCGCTCGAATGCTCATGCCTTTCACCCCTGTCTTCAAATGTTAGCCGATCAGCTGCCGCCGAATCCGTTCAAGCTGCCCGCTGACGCTGCCGTCGTAAATGCGGTTGCCGATGCGCAGCTTCACGCCGCCGATGAGTTCCGGATCAATGATATTTTCAATCTCAAGCGTCTGTTTGCCGACTTTTTGGGCAAAGACGTCGGAAAGCGCCCGCAGTTCTTCGTCCGTCAACGGCCGCGCCGAATAGGCGACCGCCTTGGCGATGCCACGCGCATCGTCGACTAGGGCGAGAAACTGTTCCGCCAGCTCGGGCACAAGGCCGAAGCGATGGCGCTCCAGAAGAAGGAGAAGCGTGTTTTGCACCGGGGTGGACACACCGGCGAACGCTTCGCGGATGAGCGCTTTTTTCTGATCCAAGGAAAGTTTCGGATACGAAAGAAGCGATAAAAACTCGCCGTTTTCCGCCAACGCCTGGCGCACGGCGCGAACATCTTCTTCGATTCGATCAAGCTGTCCTTGTTCGAGCGCGATTTGGAACAAAGCGGACGCGTACCGTTTGGCGATCACTTCTTGGTTCATCGCGCTCCTCCTGCCTCTTGAACGTCTTTGATGTACGCTTCGATCAGCTTGCGTTGATCTTGCTCGGTCAGCTCTTTTTCAATCACTTTTGAGGCGATCAAGACAGACAACGAGGCCACTTGTTCGCGGAGCGCGGCCATCGCCTGTTCTTTTTCACGCTCGATTTCTTTTTTCGCCGCTTCTTTCACCCGTTCCGCTTCCGCACGGGCCGAGGCGACAATTTGTTCTTTCTGCTCTTCAGCCAGCTTGCGCGCGTTTTCAATGAGCGCTTGCGCTTCTTGGCGCGACTGCTTCATCAGTTCGCGCTGTTCTTCAAGAAGTTTTTCTGCTTCTTGACGGCGTTTTTCCGCCTGGTCGATTTCGTTCGCGATATGTTCTTCACGTTGTTTCATGATATTCATTAACGGCTGCCAAGCGAATTTGCGCAACAAGGCCAGCAAAATGATGAACATCAGCAATTGGTAAATAATCGTGCCGCCGCTGATGCCATGCGCCGCTTCGCCGAGCACCCATACGTTTGCCTTCCACAACACCGCGTTTCACTCCTTTCGACAGCTATCGCACCGACGCGATCTCGCAAAACCGCACATAAAGGAATGGCGAAGGTGGTCGTTGACACGAACTTCGCCATCACTTTCCATATCGATTTCTTATCGACCTAAGTAAATGAACGAGAAGACGACACCGATGATCGGAAGCGCCTCAACCAACGCGACCCCGATGAACATCGTCGTTTGCAAAACCGGACGCAATTCTGGTTGACGAGCAATCCCTTCGATGGTACGGCTGACGATCAACCCGTTGCCGATGCCGGCGCCTAACGCCCCCAAACCTACCGCAATCGCAGCTGCAAGTACACCCAAACTCATGTTGATAGATCCTCCTTCGCAATGTTTAAAGTAATGTTTCATTCAAGTCTTGCTCTAATGAAAAGGAATGCTCAATGGTCATGACTGACCTTATGAGCCATATAAACCATTGTTAACATCGTAAAAATGAACGCCTGAATCGTTCCGACAAAAATACTGAACGCTTGCCACACCATCATCGGGATGGCTGCGCCAACAGCGCCAAGCACACCGTAATGCGTGCCAAGGCTGGCGAGCAAGCCAAGCAAAATTTCCCCGGCGTAAATGTTCCCGAAAAGACGCAAACCGAGCGTCAGCGTGTTGGCAAACTCTTCGATGATTTTAAGCGGGAACAACCAGGCGACTGGACGGGTGTAATCGCGCAAATAGTCGGACGCCCCTTTCATTTTGACGCCATAGTAGTGGGTGAGGCCGACGACCATCACCGCCAGCGTCAACGTAACGGTCGCATCCGCGGTCGGCGATTTCCACCAAAGTTCACCGTTTACGTGGACGGAAAACGGCAGTCCAAGCATATTGGCCACAAACACATACATGATGAGCGTGACGCCCAGCGTCAAAAAGCGGCCGCCCGTTTGCCAATCCATCGTGCTGTTAATGATGCCTCTGACAAAGTCAAAGACCCACTCCATAAAGTTTTGCATCCCCGTCGGGCGCAGCTGAAGCGAGCGAGTAGCCGCAACAGCAATGATGAAAACGATCAAGCTCGTGATCGTAATCATCAACATATCAGATAAATTAAACGTAAGGCCTAAAAATTCGACAAGCGGCGCTTTATGCTCCATCCTCTCTCACCTCGCTTTCATACCTGCAGCTTGTCGTTTTTCCATTTGTGAAAGAAGAAATCTATTATAATGACAATGTAGGATGTCATTAATCCCAAAACGGTTGGCGCGATATGGAAATATTGCGGATACGTCAGAACAATGACAGCAGCCAACGCGGCAAGCGCCAAACGCGATAAGGTGCCTAATGTGCGCACTTTTTTGCGCGCCGCCACCGCTTGTCCGAATTTTTCGATTTTCCAGGTTAAGTTCCAAACCATGAGGAGGCTGATCGATGTGCCGAGAATCAAGCTGAGAAAAACGGTTTTATACGGCGTAAATCCAAAGCCGAGCGTATAGATGGCGAGCAAATACAATATATACCTAACTTGCCGCAAAAACACCGTTTGAAGACTTCCCATTTTATTACTCCTCAGAGAAATATTGGCGGATCAAGCGCAACATGGCATACACGCCGGCCGCCAGTCCGAGCAAAAGGCCGACGATCAAAAAGATCGGCTCGGTGCCAAATCGATCATCGATCCATCTCCCGCCGAAAACGCCGACCAAAATCGAACCGACAAGTTGGGAGACGATGGCGGACATCAACGCCATGGCTTGAAACGGGTGGCGCTGTTTTGGGGACATGCCAACACACCCTTTAACATAATGAAAACCTTCTCAATCTACCCCTTGTAAAGGATACAATACGGCCTGGTCAATGTCAATGTGTTTCCACGTAAAACCTCATTCACATAGGGCAAATATTAATAATTTGTGACAATTTCTCATTTTCTTCTCACAATGATGATGTATAATGATATATTTTATTTTTAGCCTATTTTCCTTTTCATGATTCTATATAGATGCAATTTGAAGCTTTACCATTTGCAGTTTTTACCGAGTATTTGATCGACTGTCGGGCGACCGAACAACGCCGCTTCCAGACCCATATATGGGTCTGTGAAGCAGGCGGTTGTTCGGTCCTCCGTCACGCCAAGGCGTGACGGAGAAGCCTGTGGCTTTCCTCCGACAGTCGAAAAGGGGCAAACCGCTTTTCCGTCAAGGATATGTTAAACTTCTTCGTTGCATCTATATATATACTTGGCTTTGCAAACGGAGCGGTTTCTCAGCGCCATCTTTCTGCCGCGGCCTATTCGATGCAAGCGCTTAACTGACGCATGGGCAAGGCACCCTCTCCGCCGCTCGATGGAATGCGAACCCCGCGCGGCGCGGAGCGCCTTGCAACTGTTATTTTGTGCCAAACAGCCGGTCGCCGGCGTCGCCGAGACCAGGGACAATATAGCCGTGGTCGTTCAACCGCTCATCAAGGGCAGCGATGTAAATGTCCACATCCGGGTGGGCCGTTTCCACCGCTTTGACTCCTTCCGGCGCCGCGATCAGGCACATAAATTTAATGCTTTTCGCTCCCCGCTTTTTCAGCGCATCGATCGCCGCCACCGCTGATCCGCCGGTTGCGAGCATCGGGTCGACGATGATAAAATCGCGCTCTTCGACATCGCTCGGCAGCTTGACGTAATATTCGACCGGCTTTAATGTTTGGGGATCGCGGTACAAGCCGATATGGCCGACTTTCGCCGCCGGGATGAGCTTCAGGATGCCGTCAACCATGCCGATGCCGGCGCGCAAAATCGGGATGACGCCCAGTTTTTTGCCGGCGATCACTTTCGCTTTCGCTTTGCTGACGGGAGTTTCGATTTCAACTTCCTCAAGCGGAAGGTCGCGCGTAATTTCAAACGCCATCAACGTCGCCACTTCGTCGACAAGCTCGCGAAATTCTTTCGTGCCCGTATTCTTGTCGCGAATGTAGGTCAATTTATGCTGGATGAGCGGGTGGTCAAATACGTACACTTTTCCCATTAGGCAACTCTCCTCTTCCGTATGTATGCGGTACACTTCTATACATTCTACTGGAAAACGGGCGCCTGTTCAACCGTTGAAACAAACAAAAAGGCACAGCGCCAAGGAATGGATGGCAGTGTGCCTTCGCTCAGTCCCGGACAAGCCGGAGCGCCCCGCCGGCGGCATGTCGGCGGGGCGCTGTTTTCCGTCAATCTTGATAGAGCGGAAACTTTTCCGTCAAAGCGGCCACGCGTTGGCGCGCTTCCTCAAGCGCTTGTTCGCTGCCGACGTTTTTCAGCACAAGGCCGATGATGGCGGCGATTTCGTCCATCTCTTCCAATCCGAAGCCGCGCGTCGTGACCGCGGCCGTGCCGATGCGGATGCCGCTTGTGACAAACGGGCTTTCCGGATCGTACGGAATCGTGTTTTTGTTGACCGTAATCCCGACCTCATCGAGCACTTTCTCCGCCGTTTTCCCGGTCAGCTGCTGCGGGCGCAAATCGACAAGCAGCAAATGGTTGTCCGTGCCGCCGGAAATGAGAGTGAATCCTTCGTTTTGCAAGGCGGCTGCGAGCCGTTTGGCATTCTCCACGACGCGCTTCGCGTAGACTTTAAAGTCGTCTTGCAACGCTTCGCCGAGCGCGACGGCTTTGGCGGCAATGACATGCATGAGCGGGCCGCCTTGAATGCCAGGGAAAATGGCTTTGTCGATCTGTTTGGCGAACTGCTCCTGGCATAAAATCATCCCGCCGCGCGGACCGCGCAGCGTTTTGTGCGTCGTCGTCGTAACGAAATGGGCGTACGGCACTGGATTCGGATGAACACCTGCCGCAACAAGACCGGCAATATGGGCCATGTCAACCATTAAATAGGCGCCGACTTCATCGGCAATCTCGCGGAACTTGGCGAAGTCGATGATGCGCGGATAGGCGCTCGCGCCGGCGACGATCAACTTCGGCCGGTGAAGGCGCGCTTTTTCGCGCACGTCGTCATAGTCAATGACATGCGTTTCCGGATCGACGCCGTATTCGACAAAATTGTACTGAATGCCGCTGAAATTGACCGGGCTGCCGTGCGTCAAATGGCCGCCGTGCGACAAGTTCATGCCAAGCACCGTGTCGCCGTGCTCAAGAACGGTGAAATAAACGGCCATGTTCGCCTGCGCTCCGGAGTGCGGCTGGACGTTCACATGCTCCGCTCCAAACAACTGCTTCGCTCGCTCGCGCGCCAAATCTTCGACGATGTCGACATATTCACAACCGCCGTAGTAGCGGCGTCCCGGATAGCCTTCCGCATATTTGTTCGTCAGCACCGACCCTTGCGCTTCCATGACCGCGCGGCTGACAAAGTTTTCCGAGGCGATCAGTTCAATTTTCGCATGTTGCCGCTTCCGCTCTTGCTCAATAGCGGCGAACACTTGCGGATCTTGTTGTGGCAAGTAATTCATCAATAGCTCCCCCTTATGCGAAATCAGTGAATATTCGTTTTTATTTTATCAGCTTCAGCTAGGCAAATTCAAAGAAAAAATGAATGAAACCGCTAGAAAGAACAGGAATCATTCGGATTTTCCAACGAGTAGACCGCTCGGGCGCCGCCGATCAGCTTCGGCCGCGTTTTCGCCAGCGTCACGCACGCCGATCCAATGTGCTTCACCGAAACGCGCACGGGAACGGCAACCGGCTTCAAATGCATACCGATGAGCGTATGGCCGATGTCAATGCCGGCATCGGCGCGAATCGCCTCGACAACGACCGGGTCAGCGAACTTTCGATAGGCGTAGGCGGCCATCGCCCCACCCGCTTTCGGCACCGGAACGACCGAAACGATCTCCAGCCCGTGAGTTTTGGCGGTTTCCCGTTCGACAACAAGCGCCCGATTTAAATGTTCACAACATTGAAACGCGAGCGCAATGCCGGTTTCGCGCCGCCACGCGTCAAGCTCGGCAAACAGCATGGCGGCAACGTCCATCGATCCAGCCGTGCCGATCCGCTCGCCAAGCACCTCGCTCGTACTGCAGCCGATCACAACGACATCGCCGCGGCCAAGCGGAGCCTGTTTGCGAAACTCATGCAAGATGGCTTGCCATTGCTGCCGCCATTCGGTCAATCGTGCGTCCATGTCCTCTTCCCCTCCTTCGTTCGTTTTTATCCACGCTGCCGTTGACGAACACTGGCACTTTCGACGGTGATTCGTCAAAACCGAGTCCGGCTCCGGGGATGCCTGCGATACTCACGAATATGGAGTTTTCCTAGAAGGCTGATGAAAAAACAACCGTTTCCCCTGAATCGACAGTTCTCAAGTGGAGAGAACGAAACGCTTGCCGACTACAGCAGAAAAGCTGGGAACAGAGCCTTCTCAACGGGTTTTTATTGATTAATCAACACGCCTGACTTTTTGAACGCTCTCCCACCTACGCTCACGCTTAGAGGTGGGAGATTCTTGGGAACACCCGCCCTGCGGCAGGCTGTTCACCAAGCCATCCCCGTGCGTCCCACGGTTCAGCTGTCTTACCAAAACAGCAAAATTATATAAATGCAATTGAAAGCTTTTACATTCTTCGTTTTTACCGATCATTTCATCCGACTGTCGAGTGACCGAACAACACCGCTTAAAGACCCATGAATGGGTCTGTGAAGCGAGTCGTTGTTCGGTCTTTCGTCACGCCTTAGCGTGACAGAGGCAAGCCTATGGCTTGCCTTCGACAGTCAAAAATGGATGAGCCACTTTTCCGTCAAGAATATGTTAAACGATTTCGTTGCATCTCTATACACTCCCTTGCTGCCGCCATTCTCATGAAGCAAGACGCCCACGGCCGGCATGGGGCTGCACGGCGTCTTCCGCTTATGGCTCGCAGGCCGCATCCGCTCCGATGCGGCCCTGGTTCTGCCTACAAATGCTTGTTTTCATAGTCGGCGATTTTGCCGATTCGCCGCGCATGGCGTCCGCCTTCAAATTCGGTCTCAAGCCATGCCTTGGCGATTTCGCGCGCCAGGCCGGGGCCGATGACGCGCTCCCCCATCGCGAGAATGTTGCTGTCATTATGCATGCGCGTCAGCTTGGCGCTGTAGACGTCGTGGCAAAGGGCGCAACGCACCCCTTTCACTTTGTTGGCGGCGATCGTCATGCCGATGCCGGTGCCGCAGATCAAAATGCCGCGATCAAATTCGCCGCGCGCCACTTTTTCAGCGACGGGAAGCGCGTAATCCGGGTAATCGACCGATGTTTCACAATCGCAGCCAAAATCGGTGTACTCGATTCCCATTTCATCCAACAGTGCTTTAATTTCCTCACGAATGCGAATTCCACCATGGTCAGAAGCAATAGCGACTTTCATCACGTTCGGGCGGGGAGCCCTAGGCTTCGCAGTGATAGCGAAAGCCAGGGAGGAATCGCCCTTCCTCCTTTCGATGAATCATATTTGCATGTGCATCAACGGGTGCGGAACCGGGCGACAGCCGCCTGCAATTGTTCGGCCTGTTCAACCAACTCGCCAGCCAGTTTATGCACATCGTTGATCGATGCGGCCTGCTCCTCGGTCGCCGCCGCAACTTCGAGCGCGCCGGCGGACGTCTGCTCAGCAATCGCCGCCACTTCTTGCGTCTGCGCCGCGGCCCGCTTCATATGCCCCATTTGACGCTTCGCCAACTCAGCGATGTCATGGACGGCGCGGATCACTTCATCAGCTGAGGCCGCCATGGCCGCAATGGCCTCATTCGTGCGCTCCCCTTTCGCCGCCTCAGCGTTTGCGGCGGCCACCTGCTTGTCCATTTGCGCCACCACACGGGCGACTTCATTTTGAATGTTGCCGACCAGTTCCGCGATTTTCTTGACCGCCTTGGCGCTCTCATCAGCCAGCTTGCGCACTTCCTCAGCGACGACGGCAAACCCCCGGCCGTGCTCGCCGGCGCGGGCTGCCTCAATGGAAGCATTGAGCGCAAGCAAGTTCGTCTGTTCAGCGATGTCCGCGACAAGCAACGTAATGTTGCCGATTTGATTGGCGTGTGCTTCGAGCTGCTTGACAGCCGCCCGCGACAGTTCTTGATCGTCAGCCAGCTGATCGATGCCGCTGACAAGCGAATGGGTGATATCGCGGCTTGCCTTCAGCGTTTCGGCCATCCCATATACCGACTGTTCCGCACGCTCGGCTGTTTCTTTTACTTGTACTGCGATGGCGAGCACATCCTCGGCCGCCGCAGCCGCTTCTTGGATCGCCTCGGCCGAAGACGCCGCCCCTTTGGAAATGTCGTCAATGGTCGCTGCAATATCGCGTGCACGGTTTGACGCTGTTTCGGACGCCTGCCTCATTTCCGCCGTCTTTTCAGTCGTGCGCGCTGCGCTCTCTTCCACATTGGCGACGACTGCGCGCAAATGGCCGAGCATCCGGTTGAACGCGACAGCCAGCGAGCGAATTTCGTCATGGGAAGAGGGCAGCGGAACATCCTCATCGATATGCCCTTCCGTCGCCTTTGCCGCCGCTTCCTCGAGCCGTTGCAGCGGCCTTGTAATCCAGCCAGCGGCCAAATAGGCAAGCACTCCGGACCAAAAGATGCCAAGGAGCAACACGATCATCGTGAACACGCTTTTGTTCCATGAGGCGAACCACTGATCATACAAAACGTACAAGAAAAAGGCGCTCGTTGAATACGTGATCAGCGCCAACGCTGTCGTAAAGACGACGAGCTTCAGGCGCAAACCGAACCGATGACTTGTCCCCCCCATTTGTGTTCCCCCTCACTTCTCAAGCTCATTGTTCTGTTTGCAACTTTTCCGCCAAGCGGTCAATGAGCGTCTCCAGCTCATCGCGCGCCGCCCGGTACACTTCAATCGGCCCGCCGAACGGATCGGCGATGTCGCCGTCTGTTCCCGAGACGAACTGCTTCAACGTAAACGTTTTGTCCTTCGCTTCTGGGAAACGCTCGACGATCATTTCTTTATGGCCGGATGTCATCGCCAGCACGTGCGTCGCCCAGTCGATATGCTCTTTTTTCAGCTGCGAGGAGCGGTGGGCCGCTTCGATTCCTTTTTCCTTCAACACCGTCTTGGCGTGAACCGACGCCTCGCTCCCTTCCGCCGCAAACACGCCGGCCGATTTTACCTCGACGCCTGGCAGCTGCTTATTCTCCAACAATGCAGCGGCCATGGGGCTCCGGCACGTATTGCCCGTGCAGACGAACAAAATGCGGTATGGCATACAACCACCTCTTCACATCAATGACTTACCATCAATATACCATAGGGAAAAGAGCAAAAAAAGGCTCTTCACCACAACATGTACTTGACAAGCAATGCGGTTTCCTGCGTAAGGATAAGCAAAAAGTGCTGATTTTCCCTCACAAGCGTAAATAGGGTATGCTCAGAAAAAATCAAGTACAACTTTTGGTGAAGAGCCGCAAAAAAAGCAGGCAGTCCGCTTTTTTCCATTGAAGGAAAACCGCCTGCCGCCGTTTATAGAAAAAGCAGCTTGAGCCCGAACGCCAGCAAAATGCTGCCGCCGAGCGCTTCGCTGTAAGAACCGAGCCATTGCTGAAAATGGCGGCCGACAAAAAGCCCAACCCATGTCAGCACCATGCTGAACAGACCAAACAGCAAAATCGTCACCATCGTCCGCGCTCCGAAAATGCCGAGGCTCAGCCCGACGGAAAAGCTGTCTAGGCTGACGCTGAACGCAAAAAAAAGCAACCCCACCCCACGAGGAAACAGCGGTGAGCCATCGTCCCTCCGGAACGAGGCGATGATCATTTGCCCGCCAAGCCATAACAGCAGCGCCCCGCCCGCGTATGTCGCGACACTTCCGAACTCGCGCGACAGCAGGCGGCCGACCGCCATGCCAGCAAGCGGCATGAGAATATGAAACAAGCCGATCGTCAACCCGATATAAAACATTTGCCGCAGCCGGAGGCGCAACAGCCCCATTCCTAAAGCGACTGAAAACGCGTCCATGCCCAGCGCCAGCGCCATCATTGACAGCGCGATGATTTCGCCGATGAATGCGCCCATGTTTCTTCCCTCCCGGACCGGCCTTATTGCTAAACATATGCACGTCCAGGGCAGTTTAGAAGCAGAGCGGGCAGCCAATGGGCGCCGCCTGATTGACGGGCGGACGGAAAAGAAAAAACCGGTCCACAACAGACCGGTTTAGCGCTTGGAAACGGCATCCCCCAAATCCTCTAGTTGCAATTTGAACCTTACCGTTTGCAGAGCCGTTTTCTCGACTGTCGCACGACCGAACAACGCCGCTTCCAAACCCATACATGGATCTGTGAAGCGCGTTTCCGTTCGGTCTTCCGTCACGCCAAGGCGCGACGAAGAAGCCTGCGGCTTGCCTCCGACCGTCAAAAAATAGACAAGCTGCTTTTTCGACCAGGATATGTGAAACTTGTTCGCTGCATCTATACAGACGGCCGTCCTTTCATTTCCGCTGTTCGCTGATGGCGCGTCCGCCGGCTGCTTTGCGGAGCCGGTTCATGATCGCCGCGCCGATTCCTTCTTCCGGAAACGCCTCGCTGTAAATGAGATCGACGTTCGTTTCATCAAATCGGCGCAGCGTGTCGTACAGCCGGCTCGCGACCGTCTCAAGCGCCTGGCGCGTTCCGCACGGCAGCACGACATCGGCCGCATACTGATCCCAGTTCTCCTCGGTCGTCAACACGCCGACCGTTTTCCCTTCCGCCCGGCTTTCATCGACAAGCCGCTGCAAAAACGCGGGCGGGCCGGCGACGATCCAAAGCGGCGCTTTCGGCGCATAATGCGTATATTTCATCCCCGGCGCTTTCGGCGCCGCCTCGTCGTCCACAGCAGCGGCCTCTTCAACGCGGCCGATCGCTTCAATAAGCGCCTCTTTCGTCACCCCTCCCGGGCGCAAAATCGTCGGCACGCCCCCACTACAATCGAGCACCGTCGATTCAACGCCCACGCCGGTCGGCCCGCCGTCGATCACCCCGGCGATCCGCCCGTCTAAATCGGCAAGCACGTGCGCCGCCGTCGTCGGACTCGGCCTTCCTGACCGATTCGCGCTCGGGGCGGCCAACGCCAAGCCGCTCGCCTCGATCAACGCCAGCGCCAGCGGGTGATCCGGCATGCGCACCGCCACCGTCGGCAGCCCAGCCGTCACCCGTTCAGACACCGCTTTGGCCCGTTTTGGCAATACTAACGTGAGCGGCCCCGGCCAAAACCGCTCCATCAACGTTTTCGCCATCGGCGGGATCGAGGCGGCTACCGCCTCCGCTTGGGCCATGCTGGCGACATGAACGATGAGCGGATTGTCGCTCGGCCGCCCTTTGGCGGCGAAAATTTTTTCCACCGCGGCTGTATTGGCCGCATCGGCCCCCAACCCGTACACCGTTTCCGTCGGGAATGCGATGACTTCCCCGGCCCGCAGCCATTCAACCGCCTCTCGTATTTGTGGATAAACTTGCTGTTTATCAACAATATTATCCACAACCCAAACACGCGTTTTCAATCGTTTCACCTTCTCCATCGCCGTGATTCGCCTTGAAAATGGCGGCTTTTTTTACAAGCGTCAGATCGCCGCCCGATGCCTTTCCACAGTTATACACAAATTGTGAATAAACTTGTTGTTTTTGTGGATAACTTTGTGGATAGATGCTTATGGAATGAGATGGCTGAGCCACTCTTTGAAGAAAAATTTTACTTCCACCGGCTGTTCCGGCTCGGCCATGACGACGAAGGACGATTCTTGATCATCAGTGTGCCCTTTGTCCTTCTCGCCATCCGCATGGATGGACGAAGCGGCGCGATCTTCGGTTTCCGCCATCGCACCCCTCTCCTCTTTCGGTTCGTCCGGCTCGATGGCCTGCTCGCCGCTTCGCATCGCCTCAGCTTCCGCTTCGGCCGACTCGCTGTTTTGCTTCGACCCGGCTTCCATTGACCGGACGCTCTCAGCCGACACCGGTTCATTCGTTCCTGCAGGCGATCGGTTCGCCTCCATCATGACGGCATCGCTGTTGGAAAAATCGAGAAAACAAAGCGGCGGGAACAGAACGCACCACCAGTTTGCTCCTTTTCCTTCCCCAAGCGTGATCAGCACGGCATCATAGATGCCAGCCGGATATACGTAGTTGCCGTACACTTTCGTCGGAAAATGAACCGGGCCAAACTCCACTTTGTACGTTTGATCGCTTTGTTCATCGCGCAACACGCGGGCGACCGTCCGCTCGATGTCCGGCAGGTGAGAGCGGATGACGCGCTTTGCTTCCTCAAACGAAGTGAGTTCGGCCACCCAGCCGTTGATTTGCGCATTGACCGCATCACGCACTTTTCGCTTCAATTGTTGGTCTTCATCGGCGTCGCTGTTGGCTAAAATGCGCAGGCGGATTGCCTCATCAGGGATGGCGACCGCCGCGTTCGCCCCGGCGTCCGTCTTGTGGCCGTACAGCTCGACGAGTACGCCTGTCGTTAATAGAATGATATATAAACATATGGCAATGGCATTTCCTTTGATGGTCATCATCGGCACCGTCCTTTCACCTTTCATTGTGGACGGCGCCGCTCGTTTTTAAACCTATCAATCTAACACTTTTTCCCGTTTTTCGGCCGCGTCATGTACACCATCCGGTCTTTGCCGTTGAGGTCAAAATCGACTTCCACTTCGGCTTCTGGAAACGCTGCGGCCAAGAGCGCCGCCACTGCTTCCCCTTGCCCGGCGCCGACTTCAAAAGCGGCAAGCGCCGGCGCGCCGAGCACAAGCGGCAGCTCGCGGGCGAAGCGGCGGTAAAAATCGAGCCCATCGCGGCCGCCAAAGAGCGCCGTGTGCGGCTCATAGTTTTTGACGACCGGGGAAAGCATAGCGGCGTCCGTCTCTGGAATGTACGGCGGATTGGAAACGACGACATCGACCGTCCACCCCATGGCCATGATCGGCTGCAGCAAATCGCCGCACAAAAATGAAACGTTCGCCCCGAGCCGCCGGGCGTTTTCACGGGCGACCGCGAGCGCCGCTTCGGAAATATCGGTTGCGGTCACCGACAACGCTTTGTTCTCCAGCGCCAATGTCACGGCGATCGCCCCGCTGCCAGTGCCGACGTCAACGACATCGATCCGCTTCCGACCAGCAAATAGACGCGGCACCCGCTTTAGGACGCCAAGCACCAGTTCTTCCGTTTCCGGGCGCGGGATTAACACATGGCGATTGACAAGAAACAACCGGCCGTAAAACGATTCATAGCCGATCAAATATTGAATCGGCACATGATCCACCGCATGGCGGCGCACATCGGCCGCAAATCGTTCATATACCGCTTCGTCGACCGGCTCGCGCCAACGGGCGAACAGCCCGGCCCGATCGGTGCGCAAATGGTGGCACAATAGCCACTCCGCCGCCCGCTCCTCTTTTCCGTGGGCGCGCAAAAAAGAAGAAGCCCAGGCGAGGACTTCGTGGACGTTACGACGCATCGTTCGCTTGCTCCAATTTTTTCGCTTGGTCGTCCAAAATGAGCGCCTCGATGATTTCATCCAAATGCCCATCGAGCACTTGATCGAGCTTTTGGATCGTCAGCCCGATGCGGTGGTCGGTGACACGGTTTTGCGGGAAGTTATAGGTGCGAATCCGCTCGGAACGGTCCCCTGTTCCAACTGCTTGCTTGCGCGTCTGATCGTATTCCGCCCGCGCTTCTTGCTGGTATTTGTCGTAAATGCGGGCGCGCAATACTTTCATCGCTTTTTCTTTGTTTTTAATTTGCGATTTTTCGTCTTGGCACGTTACGACAATTCCCGTTGGAATGTGCGTCAAACGAACCGCCGACATCGTGGTGTTCACGCTTTGTCCACCCGGTCCGCTCGATGCAAACGTATCGACGCGAATATCTTTTTCGTTAATTTCGACTTCGATTTCTTCCATTTCCGGCAAACAAGCAACCGTTGCCGTCGATGTGTGAATACGTCCGCCAGATTCCGTTTCCGGGACGCGCTGCACTCGGTGCGCGCCGTTTTCGTATTTCAGCTTGGAATACGCTCCTTTTCCGATAATCGTAAAAATAATTTCTTTATATCCTCCAAGCCCGGTCGGACTCGCTTCAATAACTTCCGTTTTCCATCCTTGCGATTCCGCATAGCGTGTATACATCCGGTACAAGTCGCCGGCAAATAGCGCCGCTTCCTCGCCGCCTGCCGCGGCACGGATTTCCATAATAACGTTTTTCTCATCGTTCGGATCTTTCGGAAGAAGAAGAATTTTTAACTTATTGACAAGCTCTTCTTCTTTTTGTTCCAACTCATCAATTTCTTCTTTCACCATTTCCCGCATTTCTGGATCAAGCTTCTCTTCTAACATCGCTTTTGCCTCATCCAGCTGCTTGCGGACCGATTTGTATTCGCGATACGTTTGTACCGTTTCTGATAAATCCGATTGCTCTTTCGAATAGTCGCGAAGTTTTTTTGGATCGTTAATCACTTCTGGATCCATTAGCAGTTGATTTAATTTTTCATAACGTTCTTCTACTGCTTCCAGACGTTCAAACACGTTTTTCACCTCTGTTTTTCGATGCACAGTCTGATTTATTATTATATCCCAAATATATGAAATAGAAAAGGGTGCATAGTGAAGAGAGCTTCACAAGCCAATTAAAATCAATATTACGAAAATTAGTCAAAAATTATCGAGATTTCGTCCAATTTTAACAAAAATTCGGCAAAACCATGTGGATTTGTCACAGAAAAGTCATTTTTTCTATTGGCACAGTTTTTGCAGGATAAACTAGTGGAACTTGTTTGAAATTTAGAAAGGGGTAGGGAGAATGAAAGCAGCGGTTGTCACTGAATTTAAGCAACAATTAGAAATTAAAGAGGTGGAAAAACCAAAACTAAACTATGGAGAAGTACTTGTCAAAATTGAAGCTTGCGGGGTTTGCCACACTGATTTGCATGCTGCGCACGGAGACTGGCCAGTCAAGCCAAAATTGCCTTTAATCCCTGGACACGAAGGGGTAGGGATTGTTGTCGAAGTAGCAGAAGGAGTAAAATCCGTTAAAGTAGGAGACCGTGTCGGTATTCCATGGCTATACTCCGCTTGCGGAGAATGTGAATATTGCTTGAGCGGGCAAGAAACACTTTGTCCACATCAATTAAACGGTGGATATTCCGTCGATGGGGGATATGCGGAATACTGCAAAGCACCTGCCGATTATGTCGCAAAAATCCCAGAAAATTTAGATCCAGTCGAAGTCGCGCCAATTCTCTGCGCGGGAGTAACGACATACAAAGCGCTAAAAGTGTCTAACGCCAAACCGGGAGAATGGGTAGCCATCTACGGAATCGGAGGATTAGGGCATATTGCTCTTCAATACGCGAAAACAATGGGATTCAACGTTGTCGCGGTCGATATTAGCGATGAAAAAATCGATCTTGCCAAACAATTAGGGGCGGATATTGCTATTAATGGACTAAAAGAGGATCCAGTCGAAGCTATTCATGAAAAAGTAGGCGGAGTACATGCTGCTATTAGTGTTGCCGTAACGAAAAAAGCGTTCGAACAAGCCTATAAATCTGTAAGACGCGGCGGATGCCTTGTTGTTGTTGGATTGCCTAACGATGAACTGCCAATCCCTATTTTCGATACGGTATTAAATGGAATTACGGTGAAAGGATCGATCGTCGGTACGAGAAAAGATATGCAAGAAGCGTTGGATTTCGCTGCGAGAGGAAAAGTACGCCCTATTGTAGAAACCGCTCCACTAGAACAAATCAATGAAGTATTTGAGAGAATGGAAAAAGGAAAAATTAACGGCCGGGTCGTTTTAACAATCGGTGTAAACCGTTAATGGAACATATGATCCACACGGGAGACGGTCTTTTTGACCGCTCCCTATTCAAAATGACATTATAGGAGGGAAAAAGCATGATTTATAGCCGCCCAGGAGAAAAAGACGCAAAAGTACAATTTAAAACAAGATATGATAATTATATTAATGGTGAATGGGTTCCGCCTATTGGAGGGCAATATTTCGAAAATATCACCCCTGTAACTGGCGAAGTGTTTTGTGAAGTCGCTCGCTCCCAAGCAGAAGATATTGAGTTAGCGTTAGACGCTGCCCATGCTGCAAAAGAATCATGGGGAAAAACTTCTCCAGCGGAAAGAGCGTTAATTTTAAATAAAATTGCCGATCGCATTGAGGCTAATCTAGAAATGCTCGCGGTAGCTGAAACGTGGGACAATGGTAAGCCTATTCGAGAAACATTGAATGCTGACTTACCGTTATGTATTGATCATTTTCGTTACTTTGCCGGAGTTATCCGCGCCCAGGAAGGCACGATCAGCCAAATTGATGATGATACAGTAGCTTATCATTTCCATGAACCGTTAGGCGTTGTTGGACAAATTATTCCTTGGAACTTTCCGTTATTAATGGCTGCATGGAAAATCGCTCCCGCACTGGCAGCGGGCAATTGCATTGTGTTAAAACCAGCAGAGCAAACTCCTGCTTCCATTATGGTGCTGATGGAACTTATCGGTGATCTATTGCCACCAGGAGTACTAAATGTCGTTAATGGATTTGGTCTTGAAGCTGGAAAACCTCTAGCTTCGAGTTCACGTATCGCCAAAATCGCCTTTACCGGAGAAACGACAACAGGTCGGCTTATTATGCAATATGCTTCCCAAAATATCATTCCAGTTACTCTTGAGCTAGGCGGCAAATCTCCAAACATATTTTTCCCTGACGTGATGGATCAAGAAGACGAATTTTTAGACAAAGCCATTGAAGGATTTGCGATGTTTGCTCTCAACCAAGGAGAAGTATGTACATGCCCATCTCGAGCGCTCATTCATGAATCAATTTATGATGATTTTATGGAACGAGCGTTAGAGAGAGTAAAAAATATTAAAACAGGAAACCCATTAGATACTGATACAATGATGGGTGCACAAGCCTCATCCGAACAAATGGAAAAAATACTTTCTTACATTGAAATTGGTAAACAAGAAGGAGCAGAATGCCTCATCGGTGGAGAAAAAAACATTATTGAAGGATTCGAAAATGGATATTATATTAAGCCGACTGTATTTAAAGGTCATAATAAAATGAGAATCTTTCAAGAAGAAATTTTTGGACCGGTTGTATCTGTTACTACATTTAAAGATGAAAAGGAAGCATTAGAAATTGCCAATGATACATTATATGGCTTAGGCGCAGGAGTTTGGACACGAAATATTAATCTTGCCTATCGTTTTGGTAGAGGTATTCAAGCTGGTAGGGTATGGACGAATTGTTATCACTCGTATCCAGCCCATGCTGCATTTGGCGGTTATAAACTATCTGGATTTGGACGGGAAACACATAAAATGATGCTATCCCATTATCAACAAACAAAGAACTTATTGGTAAGTTACAGCCCAAAAGCCCAGGGATTTTTCTGAAAAATAAAAATAATATGTTAAAAAGGGACTGCTTTTAAATTTTATTCTTTTAAAGCAGTCCCTTTTTCTTTCAATAAATAGCGAAGCTGGCGCACCGTAATGTTTAACCGTTCTGCCGCTTCTTTTTTATCTCCTAATGTTTCCTTCAACGTTTTCCAAACGAAAAATCGTCCGATCTGTGTTTCTAAATCTTTTACGGCATCTAAAACATGTTGAAGTTCAAGCCGCTCATTGTTTTCTTTCCATAATGATAAAATATAGCCGGTCCAGTTTTGCAAGTAAGATTCTAAATCCATCTCGTTGTTATTTTTAATTTCACTTGATGGAATCGAAGATATATTCGTTTCCGTTCTTATTTTTTCTGGAAGATAATCAGGTGTGATGACCATCGTTTCGCCTTCCGCCAACGTCACCGCTCTTTTTACGACGTTAAAAAGCTCTCTCACATTTCCCGGCCATGAATATTGTTTCATTTGCAAAATGGCATCGTCGGAAAAAATAAGAGTAGAATTCAGCTTTTTTAAAAAGTGCTTGATCAAAATAGGTAAATCATCTATCCGTTCTCTTAAAGGAGGGATCGTTAATTTTACTACATCTAACCGGTATAATAAGTCTTCACGAAACGTTTTCTCTTTTACCGCCTGACTGAGATTGACATGGGAAGCGGCGATAATTCTAGCATTGGTTCTACGGACGGTTTCGCCACCGACGCGAATATACTCTCCCGTTTCCAACACACGTAATAATTTTACTTGTGTAGCTAAGGATGCTTCCCCTATTTCGTCCAAAAATAATGTTCCTCTGTTCGCGATCTCGAAAATTCCTTTCTTTTCTTTCAACGCTCCCGTAAACGCCCCTTTTTCATGGCCAAACAATTCGCTTTCAAGCAGCGTTTCCGACAGCGCCCCGCAGTTGATTCCAATAAAAGGCTGGTTATAACGCATGCTTGCTTGATGAATAAAATGCGCGAGCACTTCTTTTCCCGTTCCGGTCTCTCCTTCAATTAACACGTTTACGTTTTTTTTGGCGATTTTATAAGCAAGCTTGATTAAATCGTTCATTTCTTTATTCGTTCCGATAACAAAACCGAGCGCTTCCGCCAACTTATACATATCATGTTGAGACGAATGGATTTCACTATCCATTAATTCTTCAATAGTTTTTTCTAACTCATCAATATCATCGAATGGCTTCTCAATATAATCACTTGCGCCATACTTAATTGCTTCTACCGCAGTCTTCACAGTGCTGTATCCCGTCATAATAATGACCTTGCACGATGGTTGAACGGCTTTTAACTGTTTTAACAGCTCCAACCCATTTGTGTCTGGCAGCTTTACATCAATTAAGGCAAGGTCAAATGAATATTGTTGAATTAATTTTAAAAAGTCTTTGCCGTTCCATCCTAACTTGACATGATATCCTTTTCCCTCTAACAAATGAAGAAAAAATGTACATACTTCTCGTTCATCGTCAATCACTAACACATTGGGCATTAATTGTTCACTCCCACGTTTATTGCTTTGCCGGCAGCTTTAACATAAATGTACTTCCTTTTCCAGGATGGCTTATCACCTCGATGGTCCCTCCGTGAGCTTGCGCGATTCCTAAGCTGACGGATAATCCAAGTCCCGTTCCTTTCCCGGGCCTTTTCGTCGTAAAGAAAGGATTAAAAATCTCTTGCAAGTATTGTTCTTCAATTCCTTTGCCGTTATCTTGAACCGATAAAAGCACCCACTTTTTGCCGTCTTCCGTCACCGATTTTGTTTCAATGGAAATGACTTTTTTTGGAATATCCATCTCTTCCAATGCGTCTTTTGCATTAATTAAAAGATTTAAAACAATTTGTCCGATTTGCTGAATATTTCCTTCAATCAATTCCAGTGAATGATCTAATTTTTTCTGAATGGTGATATTTTGTTTCTTAATTTGATCACCGATTAACCCTAGCACTTGCTCCACCGCTTCATTGACAGAGCAATCTTCAAACATATATTCATCTTGCCGGGAGAAAGTCAATAAATTTTGGATAATCGTTTTACATCTCTTTCCACATGAATAAATATCGGAAAGCAATTTGTAGGATCGATCATCCTTTGATGCCGTTCTTAACAGCAATTGGGCATTGCCTAAAATAGCCGTCAATGGGTTATTCAATTCATGGGCGATTCCCGCTGCCATCTCTCCGATCGCGGCCAACTTTCCTGATTGGACTAATTGCGCTTCAATCCGGAGTTTTTCCGTAATGTCATTAATATAAATAATAATGGCATAGATGTGTTGACTTTCATTGAATACTGGATAAGCACGCAATTCACATATTCGCTTTTGAAAATGAATCTCCTGATAGACAGGCTTTTTTGTTTGAACCATTTTCAGCACGGGACTGTTATGAACGTCTATCGACAAAAGTTGATGAAAGTTTCGTTTCTCACTTTTATATAAATGCAGCTGGAAAAAATCTTTCGCTGCGTCATTATATTTCAAAATATTTCCTTCTAAATCAACGACTAAAATCATCTCTGAAACCGCGCGAAATGTTTCCTCCCATTCCTTTTTGCTAGTGAGAACCTCGTTATAAAGACGAGCGTTTTCGATGCACACGGCTAACTGGTCACAAAACTGTTGGAAAAAGGTCAAATCATCTTCGTCATATTCTATGATTTCTTTGCTTCCTATGCAGAGCACACCGATGACTTTCCCTTTGTGAATAAGCGGGACTAACAATACACTGCGAATTCCTAAAGATTCATATACTTTATTTTCTATATAGTCTTCATAGTTTTCTTTATTGGAATCTACTTGATAAAAGATTTTTTCAAGTGATTCAACTGCTTTCCAATAAAGGGAATACTCTTTTGACAACTCAAATCCAATCGGAAAATACAATGAGTGAGGAGGATAAACATTGGTTAAAATCAATTTTTCATTTTCATACATAGATAAACTAATTCTTTCGATTGGAAAAATCGTTTGCAGCTTATCAAAAACGTTTTTCAACATTTCATCGATGGACATATCGACATTAAAACTTTTTGTTACATCATTAATAATTTCAAGCTGCATATTTTTCTTTTTGAGCTCAATCACCGTTTTCTTTAATTCGTTATAGTAACTTTTTTTCGAAGACTGAACGCCAGTTAATAAGTTAATCATTTGTTGCCGATCTTCTACTTCCATCTCTACCATGCCCTTCTAAATATTTCTTCAATATCTTCTACTGTGACATCTCGAGGATTGGTGATCATACAAGCATCATGGAGGGCGATGACACTCATATGCGGTATTTCGTCTTTTTCTAATCCTATATCGGATAATCGTTGCGGAGCGTCAATCTCCATTGTTAATTGTTTGATATACTCAATTGCTTTTCTTCCCGCTTCCATGTGTGACAATCCTCGAATATCAATACCGAGAAATGTCGCGATATCCGCAAATTTTTTCGGATTGGCCAATAGATTATATTCCATCACATATGGAAGTAAAATAGAATTAATATCGCCGTGAAGAACGGGATACTTTCCTCCGACCGCATGCGACATCGCATGCACCGCGCCTAAAATGGAGTTAGAAAACGCAAGGCCAGCCTGCAAACTAGCCATTGCCATATGTGTCTTCGCTTCTTTGTTGATTTTTGAAGCAACAGATGGACGCAAATATTCTGATACTAAAGAAATAGCGTTTTTTGCTTGAACATCGGTTAATGGGGTTGCGGCTAAACTTACGTATGATTCAATACCATGCGTTAAAACATCTAAGCCGGTTGAAGCAGTTAAACGGGCGCTTTTTGTCGATAATGTTTCTGGATCAATAATTGCAATATCTGGAATAAGGGATTTGGAAATAATCGTCATCTTTTTTTGTCCTAATGTATCTACGATGACGGAAAATTGCGATACTTCAGAACCCGATCCAGCCGTTGTAGGAATCATCACTTGTGGAGGCAATGGGTTTCTGATTTTGTCCACCCCTTCATAATCGTGAATCTTTCCTCCATTGGTGGCCAAAATGGCAATGGCCTTCGCCACATCTAAAGGACTTCCTCCACCAATTCCTATGATCGCATCACATTCATTTTCTATGTAAACTTTGCATCCTTTTTCCACTTCGATATCTTTTGGATTAACCGTTACATCGTGAAATATCGTGTATTTTAAATTCGCCTGTTTGCAGCTTTTTACGACGACATCCAACCATCCGGCTTCGATCACTCCTGGGTCACTGACAATTAAAACGTTAGTTGCTCCAAGCCGCAAACAGCTTTCCCCTACATGCTCAATAGCACCATTCCCAAAAATGATCTCCGGCATCACGAATTTATGAATATTCATATTACCCACCTAACCAAAAAATTGTCAAAGTCATCTAAAGGATATTTTATTCGACACCATTATGTATATTCCTACATTCAATTATATCAATTTAGGTGTATTCTCGACATATAATAAATTGGATACCTCTTTTCCGTCGAATTTAGCCAAATTTTTCTTTTTTAATCAAAAACGTATAAAAAAGCATAACTAACCATCAAATTACAATATTTGATGAAGAAAAAGATCCATCTTCTTCTCAGAAGATGAATCTTTAATCTAAACGCACATAAATATCGTACGCTGGAATGGCTTTTGTAAGCAGCTGATGAATCCGTTTCTGTTCTGTTTGCCGTTTTTCCTCTGACATCGAGGAAGGGACGTGAACAGTCACGTACATATTGTTTCCATTCATCCAAACAGACCCTAATTCATAATCGGTATATGTCTCGATGACTTGTACGGCTTTACGGACATTGGCGCGATCATTTCCACTGCCGTCTGCGATGCTGATGAAATTCGGATTTTGCCGCGTTTTTTCCGGGTCGTCAAAGTTGTTATATAAATAGCGGTCATAATCGCTTTGCGCTTTATCATCTGTAATCAGCTTCGTGCCATTTTTATCTTCGCTTTGCTGATGGTAAGAATGGTTTGGATTCATCGAACAAGCAGAAAGAACAATAGCAAAACCTAACAGCAGTAAGCTTCTCATCATTTGTCGCCTCCCTGCTGTTAGGTTTTCCCGCATTCTTAAAAATATAGATGGCAGGATTCACCGACTAACGGGCAAGATGGTTATTGGTTTGGCTTTTTTTCGTTGGTTTATCAGGAACTTCATGATGGTGGCGGCAGCGCGGCTCGTATGATTCGCTTGCCCCTACTAAAATAACAGGGTCATAATAAGACGCTGGAACGCCGTTAATAAGCCGCTGCGTTCGGCTGGCCGGGGAACCGCATACCGTGCAAACCGCCTGCAGCTTCGTCACCGACTCAGCGATCGCCATCAGCGCCGGCACGGGGCCAAACGGTTCGCCGCGGAAGTCTTGATCCAACCCCGCAACGATCACTCGATAGCCGCGATCCGCTAACGTTTGAACGACTTCAATAATGTCATCGGGAAAAAATTGCACTTCGTCAATGGCAATGACGTCCGTTTTCTCGGAAATATGGTCAAAAATTTCTTTCGGCGAGGAAACAGGAATGGCGATCACCGAATTGCCGTTGTGCGACACGACTGCGTCTTCGCTATAACGATTGTCGATCGTCGGTTTGAACACTTTCACTTCCTGCTTGGCAAACTGAGCGCGGCGGACGCGGCGAATCAATTCTTCTGATTTGCCGGAAAACATGCATCCACAAATGAGCTCAAGCCAGCCGGACTGCGTCATCACGTACATCGGGGCCTCTCCTTTCACACAACACTGTCCTCAAACCATCGGCCGCTCCTTGCCGTCTGCCATCGCAACGATCAGCGGGATCAGCTTGATAAGCAACCGGCCTTCCATCTGCTCTCACGAAAAAGCAGGCAAGTTTCGCTTGCCTGCTTTCGTCACGTCCTTGTTACTTAAGGCCGTATTTTTTATTGAATTTATCCACGCGGCCCGCTGCCGTAACAAATTTTTGTTTGCCCGTGAAGAACGGATGGCATTCCGAGCAAATCTCCACGCGCAGCTCGTCTTTGACCGAACCGCTTTCGAATTCGTTGCCGCATGCGCAACGGACGATGACTTTTTTGTACTCTGGATGGATGCCTTGTTTCATCGTTTTCATCTCCTTCCGCCCTGTATCTTATCGAAACAGAGTGATTCGTAGCATGGAACGCTTCATGCTTATGCGCGCCCGCCCGTTTGGCAAGGCGCAGCGCATGGAACAGCTGGGACTCCACCGAAGCGAACCCAGCCGGTGCAAATCACGGATCGCACAAACCAAAAGGCGATAGCCAAAACACACATGTTAAGATTATAACAGCTTTTCTGTCAGTTTGCAACGGGCGATTCGCGGCAAATTCCGCCAACTGCCTACAGACGGGGCGGGCCGCCCTGTTTCCACTCCTGATCGAGCAAGGCGAAAAACTCTTCGTTTGACTTCGTCCGGCGCAATTTGTTCAAAAACCGCTCGATAAAGTCGGGCGAATCGGCCATCGTTTTGCGGATCGCCCACAGCTTTTCCAAATGTTCTTTCGGGATGAGCAGCTCCTCTTTGCGCGTTCCCGAGCGGCGAATGTCAATCGCCGGAAAAATGCGGCGCTCGGCGAGCGAGCGGTCAAGATGGAGCTCCATGTTGCCGGTGCCTTTAAATTCCTCGTAAATGACGTCATCCATGCGCGACCCGGTGTCAATGAGGGCGGTCGCCAAAATCGTCAAGCTGCCGCCTTCTTCGATGTTGCGCGCCGCGCCGAAAAACCGCTTCGGGCGATGAAACGCCGCTGGGTCGATCCCTCCTGAGAGCGTGCGTCCGCTCGGCGGAATGACCAAGTTGTACGCCCGGGCGAGGCGGGTGATGCTGTCCATTAAAATGACGACGTCACGCTTATGCTCAACTAATCGCATCGCCCGTTCTAAGACAAGCTCGGCCACTTTAATATGGTTTTCCGGCACCTCATCAAACGTCGAGCTGACGACATCGCCTTGCACCGACCGCTCGATGTCGGTCACTTCTTCCGGCCGTTCGTCAATGAGCAAGACGATCAACTCGACATCCGGGTGGTTTGTGGTGATGCTGTTGGCAATTTCCTTCAGCAGCATCGTCTTGCCAGCTTTCGGCGGCGCGACGATCAACCCGCGCTGGCCAAAGCCGACGGGAGCGATCAAGTCGATGATGCGGGTCGACAGCTTGTCCGGCGTTGTCTCCAGCTTCATTTGCCGATTCGGGTAAAGCGGCGTCAACGCTGGAAAGTGAACGCGCTCCTTGGCGACTTCCGGGTCTTCGCCGTTGACCGCTTCGACATGAAGCAAGCCGAAGTAGCGTTCATTTTCTTTCGGCGGCCGCACTTTGCCGGATACTTTATCCCCGTTGCGCAAATCAAAACGGCGGATTTGGGAAGCGGAAATGTAAATGTCTTCCGAGCTCGGGGAATAGTTGATCGGGCGCAAAAAGCCGAATCCTTCCGACGGAATGATTTCGAGGATGCCTTCCATGAAAAAGAGGCCGTCTTGTTCGGCACGCGCTTTCAAAATCGCAAAAATAAGCTCCTTTTTCGTCAACTTGCTGTAGTATGAAATTTTGTATTGCTTGGCGAGCTCATACAGCTCCTTCAATTTCATGTTTTCTAGTGCTGCTAACGTTAATTCCATCTTGACACCACACTTTGCAAATTTTCCTATTCTCCCATCGTTCGTGTTCGGACGTATTGGTCATCAATTCGACAGGCGAAGGGATTCATTTCGAAGATGATGAAGGCTGAAATGAAATAAAGAAGTAGAATGGCAGAGCTTATTTTTGCATAAGCAACACGACTATTTTACCCTTTTTTCTTCTTTTTAATCAATATTTTTTTGTTTTTCCGAGCCAGGCGCGGCTCCGGCGCCCGGCCGGATGGTAGGATATCATTTGATGACTAAGTTCGGTTTTTTCTTCAAACTGTGCCGCCCTTCGATGAAGCGGACCGTGCCGGACTTGGCCCGCATGACGACGGAGTGGGTGAGGCCGTACGCCCCTTTCAGCCGCACGCCGCGCAATAGCTCGCCGTCGGTGACGCCGGTGGCGGCAAAAATCGCGTCGTCTCCTTTCACCAAATCGTCCATGCGCAGCACTTTGTTGACGTCAATGCCCATTTGTTTGCACCGCTCGACTTCATCGTCGTTTTGCGGCAGCAACTTCCCTTGCAGTTCGCCGCCAAGGCATTTCAACGCGACCGCCGCGAGCACTCCTTCCGGCGCGCCGCCCGAGCCGAACAAAATGTCAACGCCGGTATGGTCAAACGCCGTGTTAATGGCGGCGGCGACATCGCCGTCATTGATGAGCTTAATGCGGGCGCCGGCTTCACGCAGCTCATGAATGAGACGCTCATGGCGCGGACGGTTGAGAACAACCGCGACGACGTCTTCAATATCTTTGTTTTTCGCCTTCGCCACCGCCTTTAAATTGTCGATGATCGGCGCCTCAATGTCAATCATCCCGACCGCTTCCGGCCCGACGGCGATTTTCTCCATGTACATGTCCGGCGCGTGAAGCAGATGACCGTGGTCAGCGACAGCGACGACAGCCAAGGCGTTCCATCCCCCGGAAGCGACGATGTTCGTCCCTTCAAGCGGGTCGACAGCGACATCGACGCGTGGGCCATAGCCGTTGCCGAGCTTTTCCCCGATATACAGCATCGGCGCTTCGTCCATTTCCCCTTCGCCGATGACGACGGTGCCTTTCATCGGCACGGTGTCAAACACGTCGCGCATCGCCGACGTCGCGGCGTCATCAGCCTCATTCTTTTTCCCGCGCCCCATCCAGCGGGCGGCGGCAAGCGCCGCCGCTTCGGTGACGCGCACGAGTTCCATCGATAAGCTTCGTTCCATCGTCGTTCTCCCCTTCCCCTTTGTCGACTGGACGTTACGCGTTTTTCACTTGCTCGATTTCTTCATCGGTCATTTTTTCGCGCCAAATGGTGGCGCCGATGTCAGACAGTTTTTCGACGAGGTTGCTGTAGCCGCGGTCGATATGCTCGACGCCGGTGATCTCCGTCACTCCTTCAGCCATCAGCCCGGCAATGACAAGCGCCGCCCCGGCGCGCAAATCGCTCGCCTTCACTTTCGCCCCTTGCAGTTTGACGGGGCCGGTGACGATGGCTGAGCGGCCTTCGACTTTTACATTGGCGTTCATGCGCCGCAATTCATCGACATGCTTGAAGCGGGCGCTGTAAATCGTGTCGGTGACGACGCTTGTGCCGTTGGCTTTTGTCAGCAGCGCGGTAAACGGCTGCTGCAGATCAGTTGGGAAGCCCGGATAGACGAGCGTCTTGACGTCAACCGCTTTCAAAACGTCGGTGCCGCAGACGAGAATTTGATCTTCCCCCGTCTCCACGCGCACCCCCATTTCGCGCAATTTGGCCGTCAGCGATTCAACGTGCTGCGGGATGACGTTGTCGACGACGACTTCGCCATTGGTGGCCGCGGCGGCGATCATGTACGTCCCGGCTTCGATCCGATCCGGGATGATGGCATGGCGGCAGCCCGATAATTTTTCGACGCCGTCAATGCGGATCACATCGGTGCCGGCTCCTTTGATTTTCGCGCCCATATTCGAAAGCAATGTCGCTACATCGATGATTTCCGGCTCTTTCGCCGCATTTTCGATAATCGTCCGCCCTTTGGCGCGCACCGCCGCCAGCATGATGTTGATCGTCGCGCCGACGCTGACGACGTCCAAAAAAATGCGGGCTCCGCGCAGTTCCTCCGCGCGCAAGTAAATGGCGCCCTGCTCGTTCGTTACGGTGGCTCCCAGCGCCTCAAACCCTTTGATATGCTGGTCAATCGGGCGCGGACCGAGATGACATCCGCCCGGCAAGCCGACAACCGCTCTTTTGAAGCGGCCAAGCATCGCCCCCATCAAATAGTAGGAGGCGCGCAGCTTTTTCACCTTCCCATTTGGAAGCGGCATGGACACCATATTCGTTGGGTCGATGACCGCCTCTTTGCCGTCAAACGAAAACGAGCCGCCGATTTCTTCGATCAAGCTTCCTAAAATGTGCACGTCGGAAATGTCCGGCAACCCCTCGATCGTCACCGGCGAATCGGCCAAAATCGCTGCAGGAATCAAAGCGACCGCGCTGTTTTTCGCACCGCTCACTTTGATCGTTCCCCGCAGCCGATCTCCGCCGATAATTTTCATTTTATCCATCGTCGTCTCCCTTCTTTGCTCGGAAGTTGGCTTCACCCCTGGGACGAAAAAGCAAAGCCGGGCGGGCTCATCACGTCCGGCCTGAACGCGGCAGAGCGAGCCCGCTTCACCCAAGAGGCAAACGGCTTACTTTCATTTTTGCCGATTCCAGTCGGCGAGAAACTTCTCAATTCCTTGATCAGTCAGCGGATGGTTGAACAATTGCATAAGCACCTTGTACGGAACCGTGGCAATATGCGCCCCGCGCAACGCCGCTTCTGTCACATGGTGCGGATGGCGGATCGAAGCGGCGATGATTTCCGTTTCAATGCCATGAATGTTGAAAATCTCAGCGATGGTGGAAATGAGCTCTAAACCGTTATGGCCGATGTCATCGAGGCGGCCGAGGAACGGAGAGACGTACGTCGCGCCGGCGCGTGCGGCCAAGAGCGCCTGGTTGGCGGTGAACACAAGCGTCACATTCGTTTGAATCCCTTTTTCGCTGAACGCCTTGACTGCTTTTAAGCCTTCCGGCGTCATCGGCACTTTGATCGTAATGTTCGGGGCGATTTTCGCCAGCTCTTCGCCTTCCGCGATCATGCCAGCGGCGTCGGTCGAAATGACTTCAGCGCTCACCGAACCAGAAACGATCGATGTAATTTCGCGCAACCGATCATGGAACGATACGTTCTCCTTCGCCACGAGGCTTGGGTTGGTCGTGACGCCGGCCAAAATGCCGAGTTCATGGGCGTGTTTGATTTCTTCCAAGTTGGCAGTGTCGATAAAAAATTTCATGCTGAACCCTCCTTGTTATTCGTTGCACATGCAAAGGCAGCCGCGCGGCGGCCAAACGCCGCCCGCGAAGCCGATTCATCGCGCCGCTTTTCCGGACGAGCCAAACTCGCGCATTTTGCCGATGACCGTCGCTTTGATGGCGTCGCGGCCCGGGCCGATGATTTTGCGCGGATCATAGACGTTCGGGTCTTTCGCGAGCAGTTCGCGGACGACTTTGGTAAACGCCATTTGGTTTTCGGTATTGACGTTGATTTTCGATGTGCCAAGGGAGATCGCGCGTTGAATTTGTTCGGTCGGAATGCCGGTGCCGCCGTGGAGCACAAGCGGAACGCCGGTTAAATCGCGGATTTGCTCCATTTCGGCAAATCCGAGCTTCGGCTCTCCTTTGTACGGGCCGTGCACAGAACCGAGCGCCGGGGCGAGACAGTCGACGCCTGTCCGTTTGACAAGCTCTTCGCACTCTTTCGGGTCGGCGTAAATGATCCCTTCTCCGACGACGTCGTCTTCCTGCCCGCCGACGATGCCGAGCTCCGCTTCGACCGAAACGCCGCGCGCATGAGCATATTCAACGACTTGCGAGGTGATGCGGACGTTTTCTTCAAATGGATGGTGGGAGGCGTCAATCATAACCGAGGTGAACCCGGCGTCAATCGCCGCTTTGCATTTTTCAAAGCTCGATCCATGGTCGAGATGGATGGCGACCGGAACGGTGATGTTCATGTCTTCCATTAAGCCTTTGACCATGTTGACGACGGTTTTGAATCCGCTCATATAGCGAGCCGCCCCTTCGGAGACGCCGAGAATGACCGGCGATTTTTCCTCCTCAGCCGCCGCTAAAATCGCTTGCGTCCATTCCAAGTTGTTAATGTTGAATTGGCCGACCGCATATTTGCCGCGCAACGCCTCGTTCAACATCTCTTTCATCGATACTAACGGCATGGTTACATCCTCCTTAGCTGATCGTCGTCTTTGTCGCCTTGGCGGTGACTGGGTCCACAGGCGCAAAATCTCTCTACGCTATAAGCATACCAACTTGCCGGCAAAACGGCAACATTTCCCCCTTGTATCATCCCGAACCGAGAGGATCCCCACTTCCACGCGTGAGCATTGGTGGGAGAGCGTTCACAACCTCCTAAAGACGACAGTGTCACCAAATGTTCATCGATGCACTTTCTTTGCCAAAGGAAAGCCGCTCATCGATGGCGCTGTCTAGAAGACGGGTGATGTAATCAAAAAGCAGCTCAACAGCCTCCCTTCTCAAGTTAAGAAACCTGATCAAATTGGCTCTTTCCTCCCGATGAACTTCCATCGATTTCACAAAAATAATCGTTTTTCACCGGCCTTCTAGGCAGTAATGTATTTTTTGACGGCAGCGCGCAAATCGTCAATATCAAAGGGCTTGGCAAAATGCATAAGCGCCCCGAGCTCTTTCGTTTCTTGAATCATATCGAGCTCCCCGTAGGCAGTCATGATGATCACCTTAATATCCGGATCGATGTCTTTCAACCGTTTTAAAATTTCAATGCCGTCCATGCCAGGAATTTTCATATCAAGAAGCACAAGATCAGGGCAGTGTTTGCGGGCGATTTCGAGCGCCTGCATGCCGTTGGCGGCTTGATAGGTCACATATCCTTCACGCTGAAACACTTCGTTGAGCAAAATGCGAATACCATATTGATCATCGACAATTAAAATTTTGTTTCCCACCTTTATGCACCTCTATTCTCTGTTTTCTCCCTATTAATGTTTCGCATTTGGCAAACCCATTTCCTGCTTGCTTTTCTTGTTGTTTGCCGATTTTGTATAATAGCGGCGAAAGGAGGCCGAACCGTGAAAATTTTAACGACGCAAACGATCGGACTGTTGCAAAAAATCGCTGCGGACGAAGAGCTGGCGCTCGAAGACGGGGCGCGTCTGCTTGCCCAGGCTGCTATCGGCGATGGGCGCATTTGGCTGTATGGCATCGGTGAACTCGATGCGGTCGCCGCCGCCGCGCTTTTTGGCCCTGATCCGTTGCCGAAAGCCAAACGGCTTGAACCGACGGCAACCGATGACTGGCAGGAAACGGATCGCGCGCTTCTCTTTGCCCGCTTTTCCAATGATCCTGAGGCCATTCGCCTCGTCGAACAGCTGCAGGCACACGGCGTCGATGCAGTGGCCGTCGCGGCGCTCGTCAAGGATGAACCCGGACTGGCCGATATAGCCACCGTCTTTATCGACAGCAAACTTTCCCGCCCGCTCGTGCCGACCGAAGATGGCCGCCGCATCGGCATGCCGACGATCATCACCGCTTCCTTCGTCTACTACGGGCTGCGCGTGTTGCTCGATGAAATTTTATCGGAATATGAGTAACGGCCGCCATCCAAATGAGCGCTCTCCCGCCGGCTGAAGGAAAAAGGGAAGAGAAGCCGCGCCTAAGTCAACGAGCATCGTGCTTGAAAAAAAGAAAGGGAGCTGAACCCAAAAGGCCATTCGGTGGCTTTTTGGGACAGCTCCTTTTTCGTCACTGTTTCAGCGACGCTCTGACAAATTCGCGGAACAGCGGCTGCGGCCGCGTCGGGCGCGAGGTGAATTCCGGATGGAATTGAGCGGCGACGAACCACGGATGATCCTTGAGTTCGATCACTTCAACCAACCGTCCGTCCGGGCTCGTGCCGGAAAAAATGAAGCCATGCTCTTCCATGATCGGCCGGTATTGGTTGTTGAATTCGTACCGATGGCGATGGCGCTCGTAAATGACTTCATCGCCGTAGGCGGCGTAAGCGAGCGTCCCTTCCTGCAGCTTGCACGGATACAAGCCGAGGCGGAGCGTGCCGCCTAAATCTTCGACATCCTTCTGCTCCGGAAGCAAGTCGATGATCGGATGCGGTGTATTCGGGTCAAACTCGGACGAATGGGCGCCTTTCAGGCCGACGACATGGCGGGCAAATTCAATCGAGGCGAGCTGCATTCCTAAGCAAATGCCTAAAAACGGCACGCGCTGCTCGCGGGCGTAGCGAATCGCCTCAATTTTCCCTTCGACCCCCCGATCGCCAAACCCGCCCGGAACCAAAATGCCGTCCGCTTCTTTCAACAGATCGGCCACATTGTCCCGCGTCACATGCTCAGCATTGATCCACTGAATATCAATGTCGGTGTCAAACGCATACCCCGCATGACGGAGCGCCTCAACAACAGAAATATAGGCGTCCGGAAGCTCGACGTATTTGCCGACCAAAGCGATTTTCGTCGTTTTCGATAAGTTGCGCACTTTCTCGACGAGCGCTTTCCATTCGGTCATATCCGCTTCGCGGCAGTTGAGGCGCAAATGTTCGCACACGATTTGATCCAGCTTTTGTTCTTGAAGCATAAGCGGAACGGCATACAGCGTGTCGGCGTCGCGCGCCTCGATGACCGCTTTCGGATCGATGTCGCAAAACAAGGCGATTTTCTCTTTCATTTCCTGTGACATCGGCATTTCCGTGCGCACGACGATGACGTTCGGCTGAATGCCGAGGCTGCGCAATTCTTTCACGCTGTGCTGCGTCGGCTTCGTTTTCATTTCCCCAGCCGCCTTGATGTACGGCACGAGCGTGCAGTGGATGTACATGACGTTTTCGCGGCCGACGTCGCTTTTGATTTGGCGGATCGCTTCTAAAAAAGGAAGCGATTCAATATCGCCGACCGTGCCGCCAATTTCCGTGATGACGACATCCGCGTTCGTCTCTCTTCCGGCGCGAAAGACACGCTCCTTAATTTCGTTCGTAATGTGTGGGATGACTTGCACCGTGCCGCCTAGGTAATCGCCGCGGCGCTCTTTGCGGATGACGGCGGAATAAATTTTCCCAGTGGTGACGTTGCTATATTTGTTCAAATTAATATCGATAAACCGCTCATAATGCCCTAAATCCAAGTCTGTCTCCGCACCGTCATCGGTGACGAACACCTCGCCATGCTGGTATGGGCTCATCGTGCCCGGGTCGACGTTAATGTACGGGTCAAACTTTTGGATCGTCACGTTCAATCCGCGGTTTTTCAACAAGCGGCCGAGCGAAGCCGCCGTAATCCCTTTCCCGAGCGAGGAAACAACACCGCCGGTCACAAAAATGTATTTCGTCATTTTGTCTTCCCCCTTGCCGAATTTGCGGTAACAGTTTCAGTGTTTGCGAAAGGCGCAAATAAAAAACGCTCCGCTTACCGTACGTAAGGGAGCGATCGATTTGTTCATTTTCAAGAGCCCAACACACATTGTACCGGGTTCCTTTGGCAAAGTCAAGCGGTTATTCGTCTTCCTCCGGCTCTTCGAGATCAAGTTCTTCATCAAGCGGTGCGTCGTCCAGCTCAAACTCTTCATCGCCGAGAATGTCATCGTCAAACGCGACATCTTCATCCAAATCGAATTCTTCATCTTCCAAGAGATCATCTTCATCAAGCTCGAGCTCTTCCTCATCATATTCATCCAAATCGTCGTAATCGAGATCTTCATCTTCAAGCAGCTCATCGTATTCATCGTATTCATCGTCAAGCGCTTTTTTCTTCTTCTTCGGCTTGATGATCGTCACCGTCTCGTCTTCCGTCTGATCGAACGGATACCATGTGCGCAGCCCCCAGACGTTCTCCCCGACGCAAATAAACCGGCCATCGATGTTTAAATCCGTGTAATATTGAGCAAGCCTCGCCTCCATCTCTTCTTCGGATATGCCGGCCAGCGCTGCGGCTTCACGGACGAGTTGATCGAACGGCAACGCCTCCCGCTTCTCAAGCAAAATGAGGTTCGCCAGCTCGACGAACGACATCTCCTGCAATTCCTCCGGCGAGTATTGCTGCTGCAGGCTCAAGTTCAGCACTCCCCTTCTATAATAATGAAACCAATGAATGCAAGTGTGGAATACATACCATTCATTATAAACAAATTGTCGGGGTTTATGCTACCCATTTGCCGAAAAAAGCAAAAGAGGGCAACCCTGCGGTGAGGGCGGCCCTCCTTCCGACATATTCGTTGCGTCCGCATCTGTTTGGTCACACCGCTTCGCTTTTTCCGTACGAAGCCCATTCGTCTTGATCTTTTGGCCCCATCCGCTTTCCGCTCGTTTCGCTTCCGGCGGGCCGGCATGCCAACAGCTGCTGCCGATCGTTCTACCGACCTGCTAACGTGCAACGGGTCGTGATTCATTGTGATCGAGGCCGCCCAGCGAAAGCCGAACACGGTGAAACGCCCTTGAATTACATATTCCGTCGATATTGTCCACCGACTTCGTACAAGGCGCGGGTGATTTGTCCAAGGCTGGCGACTTTCACCGTTTCCATCAATTCCTCAAAAATGTTGCCGCCGCTTGTCGCCACTTGCTTCAGCCGTTCGAGCGCCGGGCCGGCTTTGTCTTTGTTCCGCTCTTGGAATTCGCGCAAGTTGCGGATTTGCGTCTCTTTTTCTTCATACGTCGCCCGGGCGAGCTGGATGTTGTTCAGCTCCTCTTCTGACGGCGGATTCGGGTTCAAGAACGTGTTGACGCCGATGATCGGCAGTTCGCCGCTATGTTTCTTCGTTTCATAGTAAAGGGATTCGTCTTGGATTTTGCCGCGCTGATACTGCATTTCCATCGCTCCGAGCACACCGCCGCGGTCGTTGAGCCGTTCAAACTCTTGCAACACCGCTTCTTCGACCAAGTCGGTGAGCTCCTCAATAATGAATGAGCCTTGCAGCGGGTTTTCGTTTTTCGTCAGGCCGAACTCTTTCGTGATAATCAGTTGGATCGCCATCGCCCGACGGACCGACTCTTCGGTCGGTGTGGTGATCGCTTCGTCATAGGCGTTCGTATGCAGCGAGTTGCAGTTGTCATAAATTGCCAGAAGGGCCTGCAAGGTCGTGCGAATGTCGTTGAAGTCAATCTCCTGCGCGTGCAGCGAACGGCCGGACGTTTGGATATGGTATTTCAATTTTTGGCTCCGTTCATTTGCCCCATATTTTTCGCGCATCACGACCGCCCAAATGCGGCGCGCCACGCGGCCGATGACCGAGTATTCCGGATCAAGGCCGTTGCTGAAGAAAAATGACAAGTTCGGCGCGAAATCGTCAATGTGCATGCCGCGGCTCAAGTAATACTCGACGTAGGTAAAGCCGTTGGCAAGCGTAAACGCCAGCTGCGTGATCGGGTTCGCCCCCGCCTCGGCGATATGGTAGCCGGAAATCGACACCGAGTAATAGTTGCGGACGCGGTGCTTAATGAAATATTCTTGAATGTCGCCCATCATCTTCAAGGCAAAGTCGGTTGAAAAAATGCACGTGTTTTGCCCTTGGTCTTCCTTCAAAATATCGGCTTGCACCGTGCCGCGCACCGTTTGCAGCGTCCATTCCTTCACTTGTTCGTACTCTTCCGGCGTAAGCGGGCGGCCGAGCTCGGCTTCTTTTTTCTCGACCTGCTGGTCGATCGCCGTATTCATAAACATCGCCAGCAAAATCGGAGCCGGGCCGTTGATCGTCATCGACACCGAGGTAAGCGGGTCGCACAAATCAAACCCTTTGTACAGCTTTTTCATATCATCAAGCGTACAGACGCTGACACCGCTTTCTCCGATTTTGCCAAAAATGTCCGGCCGGTAGTCGGGGTCTTCGCCGTAGAGCGTCACCGAGTCAAACGCCGTGCTGAGCCGCTTCGCCTTGTCTTCTTTGCACAAGTAATGGAAGCGGCGGTTCGTGCGCTCCGGCGTCCCTTCGCCGGCAAATTGCCGTTTCGGATCTTCGCCCTGGCGCTTGAACGGGAAGACGCCGGCCGTATACGGAAACGAACCCGGGACGTTTTCTTTATACACCCAGCGCAAAATCTCCCCGTAGTCTTTGAATTTCGGCAAGACGACTTTCGGAATGTCCAAACCGGACAACGTTTTCGTCGTCAGTTCGGTGACAATTTCTTTGTCGCGCACTTTCGTGACAAATTGTTTTGCCGCATATTTCGCTTTCGTTTCTTCCCATGTCGCCAAAATGCGCTTCGATTCAGGCGTCAACTTGGCCTCATAATCGGCTTTCAGCGTCTCGAGCGCGCGGATGACATCTTCCGCTTCGCCCCGTTCCTTCGCCGCTTCGATGGCCCCTTCAATTTGGAACAGGCGTCTTGCCACTTCGACTTGCTGCTCGGCGCGACGGTGGTACGAGCGGACCGTTTCCGCGATTTCACGCAAATAGTAGCGGCGCTCGTTCGGGATGATGACATTATGCTTTTCGACATTGGCAACCGTTTTCAAGTTGGTCTTCCAGTTCGTCCCTGTTTTCCGGTTGATCGTGTCAACGAGCGCGACAAAGAGCGTATTCGTGCCGGGATCGTTAAACTGGCTGGCGATCGTGCCGTACACCGGCATTTCCGAAACATCGCGGTCAAACAGCTGATGGCTGCGCTGATATTGTTTTTGCACTTGCCGTTTTGCGTCTTCTGACCCTTTACGTTCAAATTTGTTAATGACGATCAAATCCGCATAATCGATCATGTCGATCTTCTCAAGCTGCGTCGGCGCGCCGAACTCGCTTGTCATGACGTACATCGACACGTCGCACACTTCGGTAATGGCGGCGTCGCCTTGGCCGATCCCGCTCGTTTCAATGATGACAAGATCAAATCCGGCCGCTTTGACAACAGAAATCGCATCGCGAATCGCCGGCGACAGTTCCGTGCGGGAATGGCGCGTCGCCAAGCTTCTCATGTACACGCGCGGCGAGTTGATCGCATTCATCCGGATGCGGTCGCCCAACAGCGCCCCGCCCGTTTTTTGCTTCGTCGGGTCGACGGATAAGATCGCGATTTTGATATCGGGAATTTCGTTTAAAAAGCGGCGGACGAGCTCATCGGTGAGCGAGCTTTTCCCCGCCCCGCCTGTGCCGGTGATGCCGAGCACCGGAACGCGCTTCTCGAGCGCCTTCACTTGTTCAATGGCGGCTTCCGCCGCCGCGGCCGCCTCTTTGTTTTCCGCCTCAGCGCGATATTCGCACAGCGTGATGAGACGGGCGATCGCCTGCACATCGCCGGACGGAAGCCGCTCCAGTTCATCGGTCACCGTCGTCACAGTCGGAAAATCGCACTCTTCAAGCATGACGTTGATCATCCCTTGCAAGCCGAGGCGTCGGCCGTCTTCCGGCGAGAAAATGCGGGCGATGCCATATTCGTGCAGCTCTTTGATTTCGCGCGGGATGATGACGCCGCCCCCGCCTCCGTAAATGCGGATGTGAGGCGCTCCCCGCTCTTGGAGCAGATCGTACATGTATTTAAAAAATTCCATATGCCCGCCTTGATACGAGGAGACGGCAATACCTTGGACATCTTCCTGAATGGCGGCATTGACGATTTCCTCCACCGAGCGGTTATGGCCTAAATGGATGACCTCGGCGCCGCTCGCCTGCAAAATACGACGCATAATGTTGATCGAGGCGTCATGGCCGTCAAACAAGCTCGATGCGGTCACAAAGCGGACGTGATGCTTCGGACGGTAAATGTGCGCCATTGTGTCTCTCCCCCTTTTACACTCGCTGTTTCTCCATAATCCCCTTTAGCAAAAACTCCGTCTGCAGTTCGATATATTCATCGAGCGTATACATTTTCCGCAACACCCAGCGTCGGAACGCCCACATTTGTCCAAGAACGACGATGTTGTGGGCGAACAGACGGATTTCACTTTCAGAAAGCTGCAGCGCTCCGCTCTCAACGCATGCGCGCAAAATATGTTCAAAAATCGCCGCCATATCGAGTTCTTTATTCAACACGTACGGCAGCGATTCTTTGCTTAGCGCTTTCACTTCTTGGTACATGACAAGCACTTCATCATCCAGTTCATCCACGACACGGAAATAGTGGGCAATGGCGCGCCTCAGCCCTTCGATCGTGCCGTGGTGGGCTCCGAGGTCTTGCTCCGTCCGCTCCCGAACCTCGTCGTAAATGCGGTCGCACACGAGATAGAGGACGTCTTCTTTCTTGCGGATGTACTCGTACAGCGTGCCGATGCTGAAGCCGGATGCTTTGGCGATCTCCCTTGTCGTTGTTTGGTGAAAGCCTTTTTGTTTAAACAAGGAAATGGCGCCTTTGATCATTTCGTTGCGCCGTTTTTTCACGAGCTTTTCGTCCTTGACCGATGCAATCACTTCCCGTTTTTTCATGTTCGTTGTCTCTCCCCCATTCCCATTTGACGGCGGGGCGCCGCCCCGCCCCATGCCTATCCGTGCGCCCTTTGCCGAAGCAACGAGCCACTGTTCAGCTCCAAAACCATTGAAATGACGCGCAATGCTTCAATCGCGCGCCAACATGCGCGAAATGACAAGGCGTTGGATTTCTTGCGTTCCTTCGTAAATTTGCGTAATCTTCGCGTCACGCATAAACCGCTCGACCGGATAGTCTTTCGTGTAGCCGTTGCCGCCAAAGATTTGCACCGCCTCGACCGTCACTTTCATCGCCGTGTCGCCGGCAAACAGTTTCGCCATGGCGGATGCTTTGCCGTACGGCAATCCGTTCGACTCCAACCATGCCGCCTGATAGGTCAAGAGCCGCGCTGCTTCAATGGCCGTCGCCATGTCAGCGAGCTTGAAGGCGACCCCTTGCTGCTCGATGATCGGTTTGCCGAACTGGACGCGCTGTTTCGCATAGTCCACCGCCGCATCCAGCGCGCCCTGGGCAATGCCGACCGCTTGGGCGGCGATGCCGTTGCGGCCGCCATCAAGCGTCATCATGGCGATTTTAAACCCTTCTCCTTCTTGACCGAGCAAGTTTTCTTTCGGAATACGGCAGTCTTCAAAAATGAGCTCCGTCGTCGGCGACGAACGAATGCCGAGTTTCTTTTCCTTTTTGCCGAATGAAAAGCCCGGCGTTCCTTTTTCCACGATAAAGGCGCTGATCCCTTTATGCTGCTTTTCCGGATCGGTGACGGCAAACACGACGTAAATTTCCGCTTCACCGCCGTTGGTGATCCATACTTTTGAACCGTTTAAGACGTAATGATCCCCGTCTTTTACCGCACGCGTTTTCATCGAGGCGACATCCGACCCCGCACCCGGCTCGGACAGGGCGTATGCCCCGAGTTTTTCCCCAGTCGCTAAGGCGCGCAAATACTTTTGCTTTTGTTCTTCGTTGCCGAACTTGTAAATCGGCCAGCTGGCGAGCGATATATGCGCGGAGAGCGTCACCCCGGTCGAGGCGCAGACGCGCGACAGCTCCTCAACCGCGATGACATAGGCCAAATAATCGCTGCCAATGCCGCCGTATTCTTCCGGCCACGGAATGCCTGTTAAACCGAGTTCAGCCATTTTGTTGAAAATGCCGCGGTCAAACCGCTCCTCTTCGTCACGCTCAGCGGCAGTCAGCGCTACTTCGTTTTCGGCAAATTCGCGCACCATTTTTCGCAGCATTTCATGTTCTTCGCTCAATCGAAAGTTCATCGTTTCATTCCCCCGTTTTCTATATATCCGAAATCCTCGTCTCCCGTGTCAGCGTGATCACCGTTTTCCAGAGACAGACAACGAATCGTTGTTTGGAAAAGAGAATAGGATCGCTCCGGATGCACCACAAAACGCAGCAAAAGACAGAGCCTTCTCATCTCGTTTGGATTGGTTCAGCAACATGCCTATATAGACTTCCATGACGAAACATTTTCGTCACCATCGGAAGGATGAAAATGTCCTTATGTTGAATGCTAGAACGTTACGCATTTTGGAATTCGGGTATTTTCAGGATAGTTACAAATGTTTGCTGATGACAATGCGCTGAATTTCGCTCGTTCCTTCGTAAATTTGCGTAATTTTCGCGTCACGGAACAATCGCTCGACCGGGTAGTCTTTCGTGTAGCCGTTGCCGCCGAAAATTTGCACCGCCTCGATGGCATTGTTCATCGCTGTTTGTGAAGCGAAGAGCTTCGCCATCGACGCCTCTTTTCCGCACGGCAGCCCTTGCGCGCGCAACCAAGCGGCGCGGTAAACGAGCCATTTCGCCGCTTCTGCCGCCGTCGCCATATCAGCAAGCTTGAAAGCGACCCCTTGCTGCTCGATGATCGGTTTGCCAAACTGCACCCGCTCTTTCGCGTAGGCAACGGCATGTTCGACCGCGGCTTCCGCGATGCCGAGCGCTTGGGCAGCGATGCCGATCCGACCGACGTCAAGGTTGGCCATCGCGATTTTAAATCCTTCCCCTTCCTGACCGAGCAAGTTTTCCGCCGGCACTTCGGCATCTTCAAATGTGATGGTCACCGTCCGCGATCCGTGCAGCCCCATTTTCTTTTCGTCTTTGCCGATCGACATCCCTGGCGTCCCTTTTTCCACAATAAACGCGGAAATGCCGCGGCTTCCGGCTTCTTCCGGATTCGTGCGGGCGAAGACGATGTACGTATCCGCCTCCCCACCGTTGGTGATGAAAATTTTTGAACCATTCAGGATATAACGATTGCCGCGGCGCACCGCTTTTGTCTTCAAGCTTTTCGCGTCCGAGCCAGCGCTCGGTTCCGTGAGGCAAAACGCCCCCAGATACTCCCCTCGGGCCAGCTTTGTCACGTATGTTTGTTTTTGCTCTTCGGTGCCAAAATACAAGATCGGATTCGTGCCGACCGACGTGTGCACCGATAAGATGACGCCGACGGTCGGGCTCACTTTGGAAATTTCATGAATGGCAATGATGTACGAAATAAAGTCCATACCTGCGCCGCCATATTGCTCCGGGACAGTGATGCCCATTAGGCCGAGTTCGGCCATTTTTGCTAAAATCGGGCGCGGAAACTCCCCTTGTTCCATGCGCTCGACAAACGGGGCGATCTCCGCCGCGGCGAACTCACGCACCATTTGCCGCATCATCTCTTGTTCTTCCGTAAACCGAAATTCCATGGGAATCCCCCTTTTATCTTGTTGCTCATCCATGCTGCCAGAGCGCCGGCTGCTCATGCTTTCCAACAGCGGTTTGAAGCGCCGATTTCAGAAGCGGCGTGTCAGTCGTACGTATAGAATCCCCGCCCTGTTTTGCGGCCGAGCCAGCCAGCTTTCACATATTTGCGCAAGAGCGGGCATGGGCGGTATTTGTCATCGCCGAACCCCTCATGAAGCGTTTCCATAATGTATAAGCATGTATCGAGCCCGATAAAATCAGCGAGCGTCAGCGGACCCATCGGGTGGTTCATGCCAAGCTTCATCACTTCATCGATCGCTTCTTTGGTCGCCACCCCTTCGTACAAGGCGTAAATCGCTTCGTTGATCATCGGCATGAGGACGCGGTTGGAAATAAACCCTGGGAAGTCGTTCACTTCGACCGGTACTTTGCCGAGCTTGCGGGCAACGGCTTCGATCGTTTCATACACCTCATCCGCCGTCGCCAATCCGCGGATAATTTCGACGAGCTTCATCACCGGCACCGGGTTCATAAAGTGCATGCCGATCACTTTTTCCGGCCGTTTCGTCGCGGCGGCGATTTCCGTAATCGGCAGCGACGACGTGTTCGACGCCAAAATCGTTTCCGGGCGGGCGATTTCATCCAGTTCGGCAAACAGCTTCGTTTTCACGTCCATGTTTTCGACGACTGCTTCAATGACGAGATCCGCCTTCTCAGCGTCATGCAGATCCGTCGAGCGGACAAGCCGCGAAAGCGCCGCGTCCTTGTCCTCAGCGGCCATTTTGCCTTTCTCCACTTGGCGGGCAAGGAGTTTTTGGATATTGGCCATTCCTTTATCCAATTGAGCGCTGCTAATATCATAGAGCAGCACCTCATAGCCAGCGACAGCACACACTTGGGCGATGCCCGATCCCATTTGGCCGGCGCCGACGACCATGATTGTTTTCACATCCATCTTCTATTCCTCCTATCGTCCGCTTTGCGTTTCCGGTTCTGCGCTTAAACTTCTATGCCTCACCGCCGCCATCAGCCAACGGCAACCGGTCGTTGCATCGTCATCACAACAATTCCTGCTGTCAACCGCTGAGGCAGCGGCTGCTGCGGCAGTGAAAGAGAGAACAAGCAACGTGCCGCGCGCTGCGACAGCGACAGCGTAGGCATGCGGCACCATGGCGCGATGCCTCGTGCTGCAACGCTTGAGGCAGACGGTGGCACGCCGCGTCCTATGCCTTGGCGCGACGCGGGAAGGCGGTCGGTCGAATGCCGCGTGCCCGCCGCCCACTCGTTACACCTCAACCAAGATGGCGTCGCCTTGGCCGCCGCCGCTGCAGATGGCCGCAATGCCGAGGCCGCCGCCGCGGCGTTTCAGTTCGTAAATGAGCGTGAGGATGATGCGCGCACCGCTCGCGCCGATCGGATGGCCGAGAGCAACAGCGCCGCCGTTGACGTTCACCTTTTCCGGATCAAGTCCAGCGATTTGAATGGCCGCCAATGCGACAGCGGCAAACGCTTCGTTCACTTCAAACAAGGCGATGTCATCGACCGTTTTTCCTGTTTTGCGGAGCAGCTCGTTGATCACAAGTCCCGGCGTCTTCGGGAAATCTTTCGCCTCAACGGCGATGGCGGTATGGGCGACGACCGTCGCCAGCGGCTCGAACCCCTCGCGGGCAGCGCGCTCCTCGCTCATCAAAACAAGCGCAGCGGCGCCGTCGTTGACGCCTGGGGCGTTGCCGGCGGTGATTGTGCCTTCCGGGTCAAACACCGGCGACAGTTTCGCCAATGCTTCAAGCGACGTGTCTTTGCGCGGCGCCTCGTCGCGTTCGACGACAAGCGGCTCCCCTTTGCGCTGCGGAATCGTCACCGGAACGATTTCTTCCGCAAGCCGACCGGCTTCGATGGCGGCAATGGCCCGCATATGGCTGCGGTACGCCCACTCGTCTTGCGCCTCTCTCGTAATGCCGAGCTCTTTCGCCGTATTCCCGCCGTAGACGCCCATATGAACGCCGGTGAAGCTGCACGTGAGGCCGTCATACACCATTAAATCTTTCACCGTGCTGTCGCCCATTCGCAACCCCCAGCGCGCTTTCGGGAGTACATAGGGGGCGTTGCTCATCGATTCCATTCCGCCGGCGACAACGATATCGGCATCGCCTAAGCGGATGAGCTGATCGGCAAGCGTCACGGCGCGCATGCCGGAAGCGCATACTTTGTTCACCGTCTCGGTGCGAACATGCCACGGAATGCCGGCATGGCGCATCGCCTGCCGCGATGGGAGCTGGCCTTGCCCCCCTTGCAGGACCGTGCCTAAAATGACATGATCGACTTGTTCTGCGCTCACGTCCGCGCGGGCCAACGCTTCTTTCACGGCAATGCCGCCGAGCTCCGGCGCTGACAGCGCTTGCAAAGAACCGCCGAATTTTCCGAACGGGGTGCGCGCCCCGCTGACAATCACTGTTTTCCCCATCTTCCTCTCCCCTTTTCATTGGATAAGAAAGCGATTACAAAACACAGACTGAACGCTCGCTCGATAGCGGTGCGAAAGAGAAGGTGTACAACGGTACACCCTCTCCTCTACTCTTATTCACTATTTTAAAAAATAAAAATTGTCTATGCAACTATTTTTACGATGCTGCTTCCTCTTTTTCTTCACCGAACACCGATTTCGCCAACAATTCAGCGACATCGTACGTAAAGACGCGGTCTTCCACTTCCTTGGCTTTCGTCCCGTCGGTCAACATGGTCAGACAGTACGGGCAGCCGGAGCTGATGACCGTCGGGTTGACAGCGAGCGCTTGCTCGGTGCGGGCGACATTGATGCGGTTGCCGGTCGTCTCCTCCATCCACATGAGGCCGCCGCCGGCGCCGCAACACATGCCGCGCTCGCGGTTGCGCTCCATCTCAACAAGCTCGACGCCCGGAATGGCGCGCAAAATTTTCCGCGGTGCGTCATAGACGTCATTGTAGCGCCCTAAGTAGCACGAGTCATGGAACGTAATGCGTTCATTCACCGGATATTTTGGCACTAAGCGGCCTTCTTCGATGAGCTTGGCGAGCAGCTCGGTATGGTGATACACTTCCGCCTCAAACCCAAAATCTGGATATTCATTTTTGAACGTATTGTAGGCGTGCGGGTCGATCGTCACGATTTTCTTGACGCCCGCTTTTTCAAACTCGGCGATGTTGTTCGTCGCCAGCTCTTGGAATAAAAATTCATTCCCTAACCGGCGCGGCGTATCGCCCGAATTTTTCTCCTTGTTGCCTAAAATCGCAAACTTGACGCCCGCTTCGTTCAGCAGTTTGGCAAAAGCAAGGGCGATTTTTTGGCTCCGGCTGTCATACGACCCCATCGAGCCGACCCAGAACAAGTACTCGATTTCCTCTCCCGCTTTCGCCGCTTCTTTGACAGTCGGCACATACACATCATCGCGCAGCTCGCGCCAGTTTTCCCGTTCTTTTCGGTTCAAGCCCCATGGATTGCCTTGGCGCTCGATGTTCGTCATCGCCCGCTGCGCGTCCGGATTCATCCGCCCTTCCGTCAACACGAGATAGCGACGCAAGTCGATGATTTTATCGACGTGTTCGTTCATGACTGGGCATTGGTCTTCACAGTTGCGGCACGTCGTACAGGCCCAAATTTCTTCCTCGGTGATGACATCGCCGATCAAGCTGGGCATTTCGATCGTGGCGGCCTGCTCCGACGCGGCGGCGAACGCGAGCTGGTTGCCCCTTGTGTTTTTGAAAGCGAACGCCGGCACCCACGGCGCCCGCGACGTGACGACCGCTCCTTTTTCCGTCAAATGGTCGCGCAGCTTCAAAATCAAGTCCATCGGCGACAACATTTTCCCCGTGCCAGTCGCCGGGCACATGCTCGTACAGCGGCCGCACTCGACACAGGCATACAAGTCGATCAATTGCTTTTGCGTAAAATCTTCAATTTTGCCGACGCCAAACGATTCCTGGCTTTCGTCTTCAAAGTTGATCGGCGAAAGCTTCGGCCGCGTCAGCCGGCTGAAAAAGACGTTGACCGGCGCAGCGATCAAATGGGCGTGCTTTGATTGCGGCACGTACACGAGGAACGTCAGCAAAATCAACAAATGCACCCACCAGGCGGCAAAGAACAGCACCGCGGCCCCGGTTTCGCCGACCCAGGAAAACGCGCCGGCAATAAGCGAAGCAACCGGTTCGCTCCATGTCGCTTCCTCGCCGTGCCAAATCATGCTCATCCCGTTGCCGAACAACACGGACAGCATCAGTCCAGCGATAAAAATCAAGACGAGGCCAGCTTTAAAATCGCGCTTTAAGCGGACGAGCTTTTCAATGTAGCGGCGGTAAAAGGCAGCGAGCACGGCGATTAAAATGAGCAACGTGACGATTTCTTGGAAAAACGTAAATCCCGGGTACAGCGGCCCAAGCGGCAAATGTGCCCCCGGCGCAAGCCCTTTGATGATGAAATCAATCGCGCCAAATTGGACAAGAATAAAGCCGTAGAAAAAGATAACGTGAATCAAGCCGCTTTTTTTGTCTTTGAGCAGCTTTTTCTGGCCGAAAACGTTGACCCAGATGTTTCGCAGCCGCTCTTTTACTTTGTGGTCAAACTCGACTTTTTTACCGAGTTTGATGTACATCACCCGCGTTTTGACAACATAAGCAAACAAGTAGATGGCGTAAGCGGTTACAAACAAAAACGCGAGCCAGTTCACCATCAACAAGGCATTCATCTTCTCTCCCCTTCCCCCGCTTTTCAAGCAAATGTGTTGCCATAACAAAAGAAATTTTCAGAATTCGCTTTATGTCTATTGTACAAATGAATGAGCATTCAGTCAATAATCTTTTTTTATTCTCATCACAAAAAACTTTTCCATGGCAGCCAAACAGCCTTTGAACACTCCTCCCACCTACGAGGGTGTCCCACCAGGATCAAGGCTCCCTGTTCTCATATAGACATGAAAAATCACTAAGAAACAATAGATTGTGTTTTGCTTAAGAAAAACGCCTTTTCGGTCAACCTTTTTCCTGGTTGGAGATGATAAAGGAGAAAGGCGGGATGTTCGCCGGCTCGGCAGTCGATCCAATCTTCTGTCAAAGTGACAAATAGGAAAGCTCCAACATTGTTTTCCATTGACCTTGCTATTTTTGCGCCTTCTCGGGCACATTAATACATACCGAATCGACACAGGAGGAGAAGATATGGCCGTCATTTTCGTCATTGCCATCGTATTGCTGCTTGTTTATCTTGATGACAAGCTTGGACAGCTCGCCTTCCGCAATGGGCGCAAAAAAGTCGTCTACCCGGAGCGGAGAAGCGATATCTCCCTCTATATCAACGGCAGACATTTATTTTCCGATTACTTCGCCGAACTGCACCGCGCCCGCGACCATATTCACGTCTTATTTTACATTATCAAAAATGACGAAACGAGCGCGCCCTTTTTCCAAATTTTAAAGGAAAAAGCGGCTGCCGGCGTGAAAGTGCGAGTGTTGACCGATTGGGTCGGCAGCTTTGGTTTGCCGAAAGCGCTCATCCGTTCGCTCGAGGAAAGCGGGGTGGAGTTCGCCTATGCCCAAAAACCGCGTTTCCCGTTTTTCCTTTACCGCCTCAATCGCCGCAACCATCGAAAAATTACAGTCATCGACGGACAAGTCGGCTACATCGGCGGCTTTAACATCGGCCGCGAATACATCGGAAAAGACGCCAACTTCGGCGAATGGCGCGATTATCACTTGAAAGTAAACGGCGAAGGAGTCCACGACTTGCAGGAGCAGTTTTTGCATGACTGGGAAGAAGCGACGGGGCGGACGGTGCCTGACAAATCCCGTTATTTTCCGCCGCTTCCGGCCGGCTCTATTCGTCATCAGCTCGTCGCCACCAACGGCGCTGCCCTTGAAGAACAGTTTATCGAGGTCATCCGCCGGGCGAAAAACGAAATTATGATCGGCAGCCCATACTTTATTCCAAGCCGGCCGCTGTTTAACGAGCTGTTGCAAGCGCTTCGGCGCGGGGTGCGCGTAACGGTCCTTGTGCCGCTCAAAGCAGACCATTTATTTGTCAAAGAGGCCGCCTACCCGTACTTTTATCGACTCTTGAAAGCCGGTGCGCGTATTTATCGCTTTTACCAAGGATTTTACCATGCCAAAACACTCGTCGTCGATGAGGAGTGGTGCGACGTCGGCACAGCGAATTTTGATCGGCGCAGCTTGTTTTTGAACAGCGAGATCAACTGTTATGTGTTTGACCGCGCATTCACCCGTCTCGTCAAACGGGCGATTGAACGCGATTTGTTGCGCGCCGAGCCGCTGACAGTCGACTTTTGGCAAAAACGCTCGCTTCTTGACCGCGGCAAACAGTCGATTTCCCAGCTTATTTCCGCCTGGCTGTGACCGATTCGAAGCCCCATTCTCCCCCAAACAACAGAGAAGACAAAAACCCCGGCCAGCGCTTGCGGCGGCTTGATGCTGCCAAAACTGCGCCAGCCGGGTTTTGTTCCCTGTTTGATCATGCAAGTGCCTACTTCCAAAGCACCATGAACCATTGAAACAGCCGCATGCCCAGATACACCCCGACGATGCCGGCGATGCCGGCCAACGCTGGGGGAGCCGGAATCGGCAAGCGAAACAGCGTAAACAAAAAGCCTACGATCATGCCTGTCAGAAGCGACAGCACGATTTCTTTCATGAGATTCGTCCTCCACTGTTGTTTTTCTTTAGAATGCCCAAAAAAGAGGGGGCGCTCTCCGCTCTCCCCCTCGTTCGTTTACATTTGTTCCGGCGCTGAGACGCCGATCAACGTCAATGCGTTTTTCAGTGTAATTTGCACCGCCTTGACAAGCGCGAGGCGGGCCTTTGTTTTTTCGAGGTTGTCAAGATCAAGCACTTTTTCCGCGTTGTAAAAACTATGGAGCGCGGAAGCCAAATCGAATGCATAGGCGGTGACGCGATGCGGCATCCGCTTGAGCGCCGCCTCGGCGACGACATCGGGGAAATCTCCGAGCACTTTCAACAGTTCGACCTCTTTTTCCGTCCCGACAAGATGGTGAAGGGCTAAATCGCCGTCATAGGAAATGTGTTGTTCCTCCGCTTGGCGAAGAATGCTGGAAACGCGGGCGTGCGCATATTGGACGTAGTAAACCGGGTTTTCATTCGACTGCGACACGGCCAAGTCCATGTCAAAATCCAAATGCGTATCGCCCGAGCGCATCGCAAAGAAATAACGGACGGCATCGACGCCGACTTCTTCCATGAGCTCGCGCATCGTCACCGCCTTGCCAGTGCGCTTGCTCATTTTGACGCGCTCGCCGTTTTGGTATAGGTTCACCATTTGAATGATTTCCACTTCGAGCGCCTCCGGATCGTAGCCGAGCGCAGCGATCGCCGCCTTCATGCGGGGAATGTAGCCGTGGTGGTCCGCTCCCCAAATGTTGATGAGCTTTTTGAACCCGCGCCGCAGCTTGTCTTGATGGTAGGCGATGTCCGGGAGCAAGTACGTATACGTACCGTCCTGTTTAATCAACACGCGGTCTTTGTCGTCCCCAAACGCCGTCGAACGGAACCATGTCGCCCCGTCCTGCTCGTAAATATAGCCGCGCTCGCGCAAAGTAGAAAGCGCTTCGTCGATTTTGCCGCTTTCATAGAGCGACGTTTCCGAATACCAGACGTCAAACGGCACGCGGAAGTCGGCCAAGTCTTTCTTGATTTTCTCAAGCTCATAACGGAGCCCATAGTCGCGGAAAAAGGCAAGCCGCTCGTCTTCCTCCATTTCGACAAACCGGTCGCCGTACTCTTCGGCAAGCTTTTTGCCGATTTCGACGATATCGTCGCCGTAATAGCCGTCCTCCGGCAACGGCATATCGACACCGAGAGCCTGAAAATAACGGGCTTCGACCGATTTCGCCAAGTTGTAAATTTGCTTGCCGGCGTCATTGATGTAATATTCGCGCGTCACGTCGAACCCGGCTTTCGCTAAAATGTTGCAAAGCGAATCGCCGACCGCCGCGCCGCGGGCATGGCCTAAATGCAAATCGCCAGTCGGATTGGCGGAGACGAACTCGACTTGCACTTTTTCCCCGTTGCCGACATTCGACTCGCCATACGCTTGCCCCGCCTGCAAAATCGCCGGCACGACCGCCGTCAAATAGCGGTTGTCCATATAAAAGTTGATAAAGCCCGGCCCGGCAATCTCGACGCGCCCGACCGATATGCGCTCGCGGTCAAGCTGCCCGACAATGGCTTCGGCGATCGCCCGCGGCGGTTTTTTCGCGATGCGAGCGAGCTGCATGGCGATGTTCGTTGAGTAGTCGCCATGCGCCTTGTCGCGCGGCACCTCAAGCAGCACTTCCGGCAGCTCATCGGCCGAAGCCAGTCCTGCTCTCACCGCCGCCTGGCGGATTTCTTCTTTCATCTTTTCCTTGAGTTGTCCGACAATGTTCACCGCTTATACCCCCTTAAATGTCAACGTCAACGTATGGCGCCCGCTCCGCTCATGCTCCAGCATCAGTTCATACGAGAGAAAGAGCTGCCCCTGTTTCCGTCTTTCGTCATATCGGAACTCGATCGCATCCGTTTTTGTCACCAGCGCCCACCGCCCGAACACCGTTTGATAATGGCCCGACCGCTCTTCGCGATGGCGGAACGTTTGCCGCATCTCGACCGCTCCGGAACGAAGAACGGTCACCTCGTCAGGCGCGATTTTCACAATGTTGTTCACCCGCCCGAGTTCGTTTTCTTCGGCAAACTGCAAATAAACGGTTTCCCCTTTTATGTAATACATCCCATCCGCCTCAAGCACAACCGTCTCTTGGCGCGGACCATCGCGAATGACAGCCACTTGGCGGAGGCGCACCGGGATGCCGTTTGTTTCCTTCATATCGATGAACACACCTTTGCGAACACAGTCATAACAATAAGTATAAAGAACTGGCCCGCCTGATTCAAGGGGAGAGAAAAGAGAAAGCCCAAAGCGAACGCTTTGAGCCTAGTTATCGTAGTTTGACGATGAGGCACGAACGTTTTGCAACACAGCGATGGCGAAGGAAATGACGCCCAGGACGACGAGCGTTCCGCCAATGGCTGTCGCTGGCACAAACGCGTCATAACCGTACACGACAAACATCAAACCGACCATCATGAGCGGCAAGCCAATATTGTGCAGCCAAACATGGACTTTCGCCCATTTCGTCGTTGCTGCCTGTGGGAATAAATGATAGATGATGCCCGCGAGCGTCAAAGCCGTCCAACCTAACAAGTTGATATGGACGTGAACCGGTGTGAGCACAAACGAATGGGTCATCGACATGCCAAGTCCAATCAAGACACCGATGACGAAGTATACGACGGAAATTTTGATCAGCCTAATGCCCACTTTTTCCTTATCCCCTTCCTAATGGTAAATTTGTTAAATGCATTGAATATTATTCCATATGGCACGCCCATATTCCTGCAACCTTTCTCCTACACAAAAAAAAGCGCCCCCGCCTATTTGCGATGGAGACGCTTTTTTCTCTATTCACTTGGCCACCCAGCCCAGCAGCATTTCCCGAACAAGCTTGCTCGCTGTATTGGCGGTTTGTTCCGAATGGTCATAAATGGGTGCGACTTCCACCAAATCGGCGCCGACGACTCGCACGTCGGAGCGGGCGATCTCGTGAATGGCCGCCAACAGCTCTTTTGACGTAATGCCACCGGCATCGACCGTCCCAGTGCCTGGGGCATGAGCGGGATCAAGCACATCGATGTCAATCGTCACATACACCGGGCGGCCAGCGAGCTTCGGCAACACGGAACGGAGCGGTTCAAGCACCTCAAACTTAGCGATGTACATGCCGTTTTCTTTCGCCCATTCGAACTCTTCTTTCATGCCGGAACGGATGCCGAACGAAAAGACATTCGTCGGGCCGATCAGGTCAGCGACCTTGCGGATCGGCGTCGCGTGCGACAACGGCTCGCCTTCGTAATGTTCGCGCAGGTCGGTATGCGCGTCCATATGAATGACGGCCACATCCGGATAATAGTCGTACACCGCTTTGATCACCGGCCAAGAGACAAGGTGTTCACCGCCAAGGCCGAGCGGAAATTTTCCAGCATCCAGCACTCTTCTAACAAACTGTTCAATCAGCTCCAAGCTGCGCGCCGCATTGCCAAACGGCAGCGGGATATCACCGGCGTCAAAGTAGCGAACGTCCTTGAGTTCGCGGTCCAAATACGGGCTGTATTCCTCAAGGCCGATCGACACTTCGCGGATGCGAGCCGGACCGAACCGCGAGCCGGGCCGGTAGCTGACCGTCCAGTCCATCGGCATTCCGTAAATGACGGCTTCGCTTTCTTCAAAATTCGGATGACTGCCGATAAACACGTTGCCCGAATAGGCTTCATCAAATCGCATCGCCTGCGCCCCCTTACTTCGTTAAATCCGCGACAAATTTCGGCAAGACAAAACACGCTTTGTGCAGCTCTTTCGTGTAATATTTCGTCTCAATGTCATGGAAACGGTCGTCGCTCACCGCAAGCGGGTCGTATTTTTTCGAGCCGAGCGTAAACGTCCAGAGCCCGCTCGGATACGTCGGAATGTTTGCTGTATACAAACGAGTGATCGGGAAAATTTCCTTCACGTCGCGATAAACCTTGCGGATCAAATCGGCTTTAAACCACGGATTGTCCGTTTGGGCGACGAAAATGCCGTCTTCCTTCAACGCGTTGGCGATGCCGGCATAAAACCCTTTTGTGAACAAGTTGACCGCCGGACCGACCGGTTCAGTCGAGTCAACCATGATGACGTCATACTCATTTTCGCTTTTCGCAATATGCATAAACCCGTCATCGACTTTTACTTCCACGCGTGGATCATCGAGTTTTCCGGCGATTTCTGGCAAATATTTTTTCGAGCATTCGATCACCTTGCCGTCGATTTCAACAAGCGTCGCCTTTTTGACGCTTGGATGCTTCAGCACTTCACGAATGACGCCGCCGTCGCCGCCGCCGACGACCAACACGTTTTCCGGATGCGGGTGGGTAAACAACGGCACATGGGCAACCATTTCATGATAGACGAACTCGTCTTTTTGCGTCGTCATGACCATGCCGTCTAGAATGAGCATGTTGCCGAACTCCGCGGTTTCGACCATATCGAGCTTTTGAAACGGCGTTTGTTCTGTATGTAAAGTGCGGATGATGCGTGCCGTGATGCCGAAATGTTCCGTCTGCTTTTCGGTAAACCAAAGTTCCATCGGTAACATCCTTTCTCCGAACGTTGCTTACTATAACAAGTTTTCCTTGCCAACGAAAAACTAAACATGAAAAAGTATAGAGCAATCTAGCAAAAATGCAAGAGGAACAAGTTTAAAATAAAAAAAATTTTTTCATACTGGTAAGAAAAGAGGAAAACCTTTCCTGACCAAAGGGGTGGAAACAGGTCGGCGCATTCCCGCACGCCGGCCGCAAACCGTACCAAATGGAACGTGGGTAAGCCGCCATTGCGGCGATGTCCATATTTGACAGAAAGTCAAAACCGTCGAGGTGATGCGCAATGGAACCGATCCCGGGCAGCCGTTTTCGCGGCACGTGGAAATATGTGCGCGCCGCCGTCTTTATCGGCTTTTTTCTCGTCATCTTTGCCTTCGCCGGCCTCGGGAGCGTTGTGTTATTCGCAAAAATCGAAGGCGCCCCGCCGGTTGCCGTGCCGCAGACGACGATGTTTTATGCCGATGACGGCAGCAAAATTGGGGAAAGCCATTATGGACAGAAACGGTATTGGGTTCGTCTTCAGGATATTTCGTCTCATGTCATCAACGCTACGATTGCCGTCGAAGATCGGAAATTTTACGAACACCATGGATTTGATTTAAAAAGGCTGGCTGGTGCGATCATCGCTGATATTAAAGCGATGGCGAAAGTGCAAGGGGCAAGCACGATCACCCAGCAGTATGCGCGCAACTTGTTTTTGACGCATGAAAAAACGTGGTCGCGAAAAATCCAAGAAGCGCTTTACACAATCCGGCTTGAAGCCAACTACAGCAAAGATAAAATTTTGGAGGGCTATTTGAATACGATTTACTACGGCCATGGCGCCTACGGGATTGAGGCGGCAGCCCGCTACTATTTCGGCAAGCACGCGAGCGAGCTAACGCTCAGCGAGGCAGCGATGCTGGCCGGCATTCCGAAAGGGCCGTATTACTACTCACCGTTTGTCAATGAACAGCGGGCGAAAGCGCGGCAAAAAATCGTGCTCACCTCCATGGTGGAAGCTGGATACATCAGCCGCCAAGAAGCGGAGCAGGCATACCGCGACAAACTCGTCTACGCCCGGCACCGGGAGCAAGAGCAGCCGATCGCTCCGTATTTTCAAGATGTCGTCAAACAGCAATTGCGCACAAAACTCGGCCTTGATGAGCGGACGATCGAGCTTGGAGGGCTGCGCGTCTATACGACGCTCGATCCGCGTCTGCAACGGATTGCCGAAGAGCAAATCCGTCGCATCATTGATCCGCACTCTGCCATTCAAGCGGCGCTTGTCGCCATGGATCCACGCACCGGGGAAGTAAAGGCGCTCGTCGGTGGACGCAACTACCGAGAGAGCCCGTTCAACCGGGCGGTGCAGGCGGAACGCCAGCCAGGGTCGACATTTAAACCGTTTTTGTATTACGCGGCGATCGAGCAAGGTTTCACCCCATCGACCCAACTGCGCAGCGAACTGACGACGTTTACGTTTGATGACGGCCGATCGTCGTACACCCCCCATAATTACAATGACTACTATGCCAATGGCCCGATCACGCTCGCTCAGGCGCTCGCCGTATCCGACAACGTCTTTGCGGTGAAAACGCTCCAGTTCATCGGCGTCGACAAACTCGTCAACACAGCGAAAGCGCTCGGCATCACAAGCAGATTGAAAGCTGTGCCTTCGTTGGCGCTCGGCACCTCGCCGGTGAAAGTGATCGACATGGTCGCCGCCTACAGCACCATCGCCAACTATGGCAAACGAAACGACCCGGTGTTCATTAAAAAAGTAGTCGACAGCGCCGGCAACGTGATCTACGAGCACCAGCCGGCAAGCCGGCAAGTGCTGGACCGCGACGCGGCGTTTGTCACGACTCATTTAATGACCGGAATGTTCGACCCGAAGTTAAACGGCTATACCACCGTCACCGGGCAGTCGATCGCCGATGACATCACACGACCCTACGCCGGCAAGTCGGGAACGACAAAAACGGACAGTTGGATGATCGGGTTCGCCCCGCAACTTGTCGCCGGCGTCTGGACCGGCTACGACCGTGGGGAAACGATGGATCGTCCTGCCGAAAGGCAATACGCCAAGCAAATATGGGTTCACTTTATGGAACAAAGCCTCGCCGACGAGCCGAAACGGCCGTTCAAGCCCACGAAAGGGGTCATCGGCGTCTACATCGACCCGCAAAACGGCAAGCTGGCCACCGACGCTTGTCCGGTGAAACGAAAAACGTACTATCTCATCGGTACCGAGCCGACTGACTATTGCACCGACCATCTGGAAAAGAAAAAGAAGAAAAAAGAAGACGGAAAAAGCTGGTTCGAGAAATGGTTCCCGTGGTTTTAAGCAAGAAAATCCCCTGCGCATGCGCAGGGGATTTTCTTGTCCTAGTTTTCCTGTGTTATACATGTAGATTTAGTTTATCCTTTTTTCCAGACAAGAACAAGCCCTTGCCCAAATATGTTCACAAAACCGTCACAATTCGCCTTCAAGCCCTTTTTTCAGCTCATCGCTCGAACGGTTCCACATGTCGATGTCGTGCCCTTTCAAAAAGTCGGCGAGCACCCGTTTGGATTTCGCATCCATATGATCGACAATGATGTGCCGCTTCAGCGATTTATCGAGACGGTTCACATGTTCCGGCAATAGCTTATAGCCGCGGCGCGCCTCGCGGTCAACGGTCATTTCACACGCCGTCACCCCGGCGTAATACGGGCCGTCCTCGCGGCGTTCAATCGTCACCCAGACGATCCAATACGGCTTGCCGTTCGGCACGGCCGAACGGTCGGGCAAAAACTTAATGCCGCGCTCGACGGCGCTGCGCGCATGCATCGCCCCCATATCGACGAACGCTTCGCCCGCTTCGACGTCAATGATGACCGGCGACACGTTTTCTAAGCTCAACGCCCCAGCGCCAAAACCGCGGTGCCCGTCGGTGGGATCGTCTTTGATGATGTTAAAGCCGATATTTTTTTTCTTTTTTTGCTCCATTTCAGTTGTTCCTCCTTCCTACGTAAACAAGTTGGCAACGAATGACTGCAAATTTTCCAACACAAACGGCAGCGCCACTTGAAACACCGGCTCAATCGTATATCGGTCAAGCGGCGTGACCACCAGAACAAGGAAAATGAGAGCCCCGTAGCTTTCCCATTGCGTCATTTTCGCCCGCAGCCCATCCGGGGCCAAGTCTTCAATAATTCGATACCCATCAAGCGGCGGAAACGGCAATAAATTAAACAAAAACAACACCGCGTTCAAGCTGATAAAAATTTGAAAAAACAGATCAAATCCGGCAGCAAACCAATCCGGCAACGCCCGCATAATGCCGAAATCGATCATCGCATACCAGGCGATGAACCCAAGGCCCGCCAGCACAAGGTTGCTGAGCGGCCCGGCAACCGAGACGAGAATGCCGGCAAGGCGCGGATTTTTAAAGTGGAAGCGGTTGACCGGCACCGGGCGCGCCCAGCCAAACCCCGCGAGAAAAATAAGCAAGGTGCCAAGCAAATCTAAATGGGCAAACGGGGACAACGTCAACCGCCCTTGGTTTTTCGCGGTCGGGTCGCCGAATTTGTAGGCGACGTACGCATGGGCGAACTCGTGCACGGAAAACGCTAACGCCAGCGTCAAGAGCACGTACGGAATTTCACTTAATGAATATGGCAAAAAATGTTCCACTTGATTAACTCCCTTTCCCCTATATTCACCATTTTTAGTATACATGATTTACCGGCAAAAGTGGACTGAACTTCCTCGTCACATGGTATAATAAGCGCGACAGCACTCGACAATCCAAATGGAGGGACGATCATGCCGTACGTGACAATCAAAATGCTTGCCGGCCGCACGGACGAGCAAAAGAAAGCATTGGTAGAAAAAGTAACCGACGCGGTCGTGGAGACGACCGGAGCGAAAAGGGAGAGCGTTGTCGTGTTTATCGAGGAAATGACGAAAGACCATTATGCGATCGCTGGAAAGCGGCTGAGCGACACAGAGTGACATACGGACGGGGGCGTTTCATGCGCCCCCGTTGCATTTTGAAGTAAAAACGAATATTATTATAATTGTTTTTAATAATTGTTCGTTTTTAGGAGGTGGCCCATGATTCATTTCGCAGAGAAACAGGCTGACCGCAAGACGGAAGTGCTCGCCGGTTTGACCACGTTCCTCACGATGGTGTACATCATCGTCGTCAACCCGGTCATCTTGTCGGACGCCGGCGTCCCGTTTGAACAGGCGTTTACAGCCACCGTCATCGCCACGGTGATCGGCACGCTGTGGATGGCGGTTTTCGCCAACTATCCGATCGCCATCGCTCCTGGCATGGGTCTTAACGCCTATTTCGCCTATTCCGTCGTCGGCTCGCACGACGACATTTCGTACGGAACCGCGTTTTCCGCCGTGTTTGTCGCCGGGGTGCTGTTTTTGTTACTGTCGCTCACCCCGCTCCGCAGCAAGCTGATTGAAGTGATTCCCGACAGCTTAAAGCACGGCATCACCGCCGGCATCGGGCTGTTTATCGCCTTCATCGGCCTGCGGCTGACCGGGATCATCCAAGCCCACCCGCAAAATTTGGTGGCGCTTGGCGACTTGCATGCCCCATCCGCCGTGTTGACACTTGTCGGCCTCGCCGTCACGCTCGTTCTTATGATGCGCGGCGTCAACGGAGCGCTCTTTTACGGCATGGTCATCACCGGGATCATCGCCTATGCGACCGGGCAACTTCACTTTGACAAAGGCATTGTGTCGCTGCCGTCGCTGCCGGACGGGTTGGTCGTTGCCAATCCGTTTGCGGCCGTTGGGGATGTGATCAACCATCATTTGTACGCCGTCGTCTTCTCTTTTTTGCTTGTCACGCTGTTTGATACGACCGGCACAATGATCGGCATCGCCGAGCAAGCCGGGCTGATGAAAGGGAACACGCTGCCGCGCGCCCGCGAAGCGCTCTTGGCTGACTCGGTCGCGACTACGGTCGGGGCCATGCTTGGCACGAGCCCAACGTCAGCGTACATCGAGTCGTCCACGGGTGTCGCTGCCGGCGGACGGACCGGATGGACGGCGCTCACCGTCGCTGTCCTGTTTGTCATCGCCGCCTTTTTCAGCCCGCTGGTCGGCGCGGTCGCCGGGTTATCGGCCATCACCGCCCCGGCGCTCATCATCGTCGGCAGCTTGATGATCAGCAGCATCGCTCATATTTCGTGGCATCAGCTCGATGAGGCGTTCCCGGCCTTTCTCATCATCTTAAGCATGCCGCTCACCTCGAGCATCGCGACCGGCATCGCGCTCGGCTTCGTCTCGTACCCGCTCTTAAAAATCGCCCGCGGCCGCTGGCGCGATGTGCCGTTGCTGCTGTACGTGCTGGCGGTGCTGTTCTTTTTGCAGCTGGCGTTTTTGCCGCATTAAAACGAAGAACGGTTTGACCCAAGAGGGGAAATTGCCCCTTAAACCAAGCACAACATATTGTTTCTTATCGATCATTTGGCTGCTATCGACGATAATAAGAAAGGGGGGCCCGCGCTTTGTGGGACACCCTCATGTCGTCTATGGGCAACTGATGATACGTTGAGGAAACTTTTTCCGCCCGCCTACACACAAGCGCTCTTGCGGCATCGGCTGCGCAGCGCATCAATATACGCATACGCCTCTTCGATCTCTTCCTCCGTGTAGCGCTGCTTGCTTTTTACGACGGCGATTTTCTCTTTTACTTCCTCTTTTGACAAATGTTCAAAATAGAGCACCGTGGAGACAAGCTCCAAGAAGCGCGCGTTTTGTCCGTTCATCGCTTGCATGCATTCGTCAAGCCCCGGCATGTCCCAGTCGTAATGGCGCAAAAACTGCTCGCCCGCCTCTGTGAGCGTATAGCGATATTGCACATAGCCGCTTTTTTTCTCTTTTGCCTCGTGCAAAAAGCCGAGCGCGCACAGCTCTTCAATGCGGCATGTCAGCTCCTCGGAATACGGGCCATAAAAGTGGAAATCGAATTTCTCGTAAAACGGAAAGTCGAGCTTTTTCGCGATATAAATCATTTTTTGCAACTTTTTGCGGCCGGCAATTTCCCCGGCGGCCGCCAGCGCCTTCATCACTTTCGCATGCTCCGTCAACACCCTCCGTCATCTCCTAACCCTTTAAAATTTCGATAATCTTTTTCTTCACCGTTCGCTTGGTTGACAAGTCTTCAAGGAAATCAGCAGGGAAATAGAGCTTATGGTCGGTGCGCCGCTTGCCGGAAATGGCGTCAACGAGCACCGATTCGCGCGACAGCTCGCGCAGCTCCCCATTCGGCATCAACAAATAGATCGGCAAACGCTCGCCTTCCTCTCCCGGCCGGTAAAAATCGTACGGCAAATCGGATGACGAATCGACGACCAAGTAGTAGTCCGGGTCGATGCCTGCTTTTTTAAACAACCCCGTCAGCTCAATCAGCTTTGCCATTTGCTCGTTCGTCGGATGGAATTCGGTATATTTGAACAGGCGGCGGCGGACAAACCGCTGGCACAGGTCGCTTAAAATCGGATCCCGTTCGTATTGCCATTGTTGGAAGTAAAACAAGATGATCGCCTCATCAAGCGCTAAATAATCGCCAAGCGGCACATTTCCCGCAAAGAACGATAAAAAGTGAGCCGGCTTCGTTTGAAAACGATACCCCTCTTCATACAGCTTTTTCGCCCGATGCAAAATTTTCGTCAAAATGACTTCCGCACTGCGCGTCACGGGATGAAAGTACACTTGCCAGTACATTTGGTAGCGGCTCATGATGTAATCCTCAACCGCATGCATGCCGCTCCGTTTGATGACAACCTGGTCTTCGCGCGGGCGCATGACGCGCAAAATGCGCTCCATGTCAAAGTAGCCGTAGCTGACGCCGGTGTAGTAGGCATCGCGCAACAAATAATCCATCCGGTCGGCGTCAATTTGGCTCGAAATGAGGCTGACGACAAGTTTGTTCGGATACGTTTTGGCAATCACTTCAGCGACCCTTCGCGGAAAATCGTCATCCACTTGGCGAAGTGCGGCGTTCACTTCCGTATCGCCTAAAATGATGGCCCGCGTAAAATCTTCGTGATCAAGGCGAAACACCTTCTCAAATGAATGGGAAAACGGGCCGTGCCCTAAATCGTGCAAAAGCGCCGCACATAGGCAAAGAAGTCGCTCGCTATGGTCCCAATGGGCGCGGCCGACGAACACATCATCAATGATGCGGCGAATGATTTCGTACACGCCGAGCGAATGGTTGAATCGGCTGTGCTCGGCGCCGTGAAACGTCAAATACGTGGTGCCGAGCTGCTTGATGCGGCGGAGGCGCTGAAATTCCTTTGTGCCGATCAAATCCCAAATCACTTTGTCGCGAACATGTATGTATCGATGCACCGGATCTTTAAACACTTTTTCTTCGTCGAGCTGTCCGCCGGAATACATCGCATCCTCCTCTTCTGTCTCCAACATACATCTATTATACGCCGTTTCTTGCGGCAAAGAAATAGTTGACTTTTTTCTCCGTCTTTCTCCATTATTGACGAAAAATACAAAAAATCACCTTCTTCCGGCAAAGAAGGTGATCGCTTACCGCTTTTTCAACCTTTCCGCAATTTTATCAATCAGTTCGTCTTCCGTCAGCGCCGCCACCGGGCGGTTATTGACGAAGGCGAACGTTTTTTTTCTTCCTGGACCGCAATACGACTGGCAACCGATTTTGATGACCGCATCTGGATCAAGTTTTTTCAGGCGCGGAATCAATGTTTTTAAATTGGGCGCCTTGCAGTCGTCGCAAACGCGAAACTCATTCGCCATCACTCGTCATCCCTTTCTGTGGCGTTTGCTTTGTGTATTCTACCGTTTTCGTGGGAAAATTGCAAGTTGGCATGCTTTCACTCTGGGAATTTGCGAATCCCGTAAACTTGCAGCGTATAATATTTTGTTTTTTTGCCCATCCTTTTACTAGCATGGGAAAAAGGAGTGGAGACCGATGAAGCAACGACAAGACGCTTGGACAGAAGAAGATGATTTATTGTTGGCGGAAACGGTATTGCGCCATGTGCGTGAAGGGAGCACCCAGCTCAATGCGTTTGAAGAAGTCGGCGACAAGTTGAACCGGACATCGGCCGCCTGCGGCTTCCGCTGGAATGCCGTCGTCCGCCATCGATATGAAGAGGCGCTTCAGCTGGCGAAAATGCAGCGGAAAGAGCGGATGCGGCTGTTGGCCAAACAAGGCGGCGCGAAAAAACGGCGCTTGTATGAGCCGCCGATGCCATCTTTCGAAGAGCTTGGCGAAGTGATGCAGCTGCCAGCCGTCGTCCCATCCTCTCCGCCGCAGCAAGTGACGCTGGATCAAGTGATCGCGTTCTTAAAAACGTTCCAATCCCATGAACGGAAACGGGAGGCACTGATCAAAGAAAACGAGCGGCTGCACCGCGAGATTGAAGAACTAAAGCAAAAAAATAAAGAGCTTGAAGAAAAAGTTGCAAAATTACAAGAAAATTCGTCGACTGTCCAAGAAGATTTTGAGACGCTCGTGAAAATCATCAACCGGGCGCGCAAAATGGTATTAAAAGAGGAAGAAGAACGGGGGTTGACCTTCCGCATGGACCCAAACGGAAACTTAGAGAAAATCGCGGAATAACAAAAAAGGATGTCGGGTGAAAAACCAGGCATCCTTTTTTGTTGGCGAACATCCATCATTCGCGCAAAGAAGGGCAGGACATCGCTCACGGTCAGCAGCGGCGAAGCACCCCCAGCAGCCAAAAGGGAAAGGGTCTTTATGGGTTGACATCTCTCATCGGTTCTCCTGGAGACACGTTGACATTTCGTTCGACGATGCGCGCCCAATATCTTTCATACCAATTCCATTCGCCGCCCTCGAGGGCAGATGAATATAGCTCGCTGCCAAACGACTGCAGCGTGCGCCAAAGGGCGACAAGCAGCTCATCGATCGACAACTCGCGGCCGAGAAGCTCAGACAGCGACGCCATAACAGCTGGGACAACATCGGGGTAGGCGAATTTCGTTTTTTCCCCTTGGCGGCCGAGCTCATAAAAGCGGCGAATCAGCTCAGCCCGCGCGGCTCCGCTCCCGTTGACGCAAAGGTAGATTTGCACGGCAACGCCGCCTCGCACCCGACGCTGTGAAATGCCGGCAAATTTTTTGCCGTCAATGCTCAAGTCATAGTTCCCTGGACAATACGAACCGACGATTTCCCCCGCCTCAACGCGGGCGCCGTATAAAGCAAGCATGGCGGCCATGAGCGCGTACATCGCCTCATACCCTTGCTCGATAGCAATCGTGTTTTTCGTTTCCGGAAAAATGAGCGAAATATTCAACACCCCGCTGTCAAGGACAACGGCCAACCCGCCGGAATTGCGGACAACAACGCGGTACCCTTCCTCGCGCAAAAACGAAACGGCCTCATCGATGTACGGAAGCTTTGTATCCGCGACGCCTAAGACGACGGTATTCTCATGAACCCATGTACGGACAACCGTATCCGACAGCCCCGCCCCCACTGCGGTGCACAACGCATCATCGATGGCAAACGATTGTTTCGCATCAAACAGCGGACCGAAATGCGACTGATCGATGACCCGCCATTTCGGCTGCCGCAGCAATTCATGGCTCATCGCGAGCAACTCCTTGCATAGATCATTCCAACGCTATTCATTATAACATAAATCGCCGTTAACGAATGGCGCAAAAGGGACGAGGGGCGCATGCCTCTCGTTTTGATCCAGCGGCAGCCCCGTCACTCCCCAAGCGACTGGGCGGCGGTGATGAGCGCGAGCTTGTAGGCGTCTTCCGCGCTGCAACCGCGCGATAGGTCGTTCACCGGTTTATTCAGCCCCTGCAAAATCGGGCCGACCGCCTCAAAGCCGCCGAGGCGCTGGGCGATTTTGTAGCCGATGTTGCCCGCCTCAAGGCTCGGGAAAATAAAGACATTTGCGTCCCCTTGAATGGGGGAATCGGGTGCTTTCTTTTTCGCCACTTCTGGCACAAAGGCGGCGTCAAATTGAAACTCGCCGTCAAGGATTAGATCCGGCGCCATTTCTTTCGCCAACCGCACCGCTTCAACGACTTTTTCCGTCTCCGGCGACGAGGCCGACCCTTTAGTGGAAAAACTTAACATAGCCACGCGCGGTTGAAGGCCGAACATTTTCGCCGTCTGAGCGCTCTCGATTGCGATTTCCGCCAAATCTTGGCTGTTGGGCGCGATGTTGATGGCGCAATCGGCAAACACATATTTTTCCTCACCGCGCACCATGATGAACACGCCGGATGTTTTGCGGATGCCTGGCTTCGTCTTAATGATTTGCAACGCCGGTCGGACGGTGTCGGCCGTCGAGTGGGCCGCCCCGCTGACGAGGCCATCTGCGAACCCTGTATAAACAAGCATGGTTCCAAAATAGTTTTCATCGAGAAGAAGTTCACGTGCCGCTTCTTCGGTCACTTTCCCTTTGCGTCGCTCCACAAATGCCGAAACGAGCTCATCAAATCCGCCATAGCGGCGTGGATTGATAATCTCCACCCCTTCAAGCGGCAAACCAAGCGCCGCTGCTTTCACCCGTACGGCTTGCTCATCGCCGAGGACGATCGGCTGAAGCACTTGCTCTGTCGCCAAACGGCTCGCCGCCGTCAAAATGCGATCGTCCGTTCCTTCGGGGAACACGATTTTCCGTCCCATGCCAGCAACTTTCGTTTTTAATGCCGTAAATAAATCATTTGCCACCAGTTACGCCTCCTTCATTATTGCGGCTGGCGTTTTCCCTCGCAAGGCACGCCATCCCTTTTCCTACTCTATTAAGCATACCTCTTTTATAGGGAAACGCAACGCAGGTAAGCCCTTCCAACCAATAATTCATCTTTTGTAACTATTCTGTACATTTTGATCCCGTACGCCAATATCAGCGTTTTTGGGCAAACTATGGTATAGTGATAGTGGACATACTCGATCTCATAAGGAGTGAAGATGATGAGTGAAGCGGCCCAAACGTTGGACGGTTGGTATTGTTTGCACGATTTCCGCACGATCGACTGGAGCGCATGGAAAACGTTGCCGAGCGAAGAGCGCGAGGCAGCGATCAGTGAGTTTTTGGCGCTTGTCGACCAATGGGAGACGACGGAAAGCGAGAAGCAAGGAAGCCATGCTGTCTACACGATCGTCGGACAAAAAGCGGACATTCTGTTCATGATTTTGCGTCCGACGCTGGATGAGTTGCATGAAATCGAAACAGCGCTTAACAAAACGAAACTCGCTGACTATTTGCTACCTGCGTACTCGTACGTTTCGGTCGTGGAGTTAAGCAACTACTTGGCGTCCGGCAGCGAAGATCCGTACCAAATTCCAGAAGTGCGCCGCCGTCTGTACCCCATTTTGCCGAAAACGAACTATATTTGCTTCTACCCGATGGATAAACGGCGCCAAGGCCAAGACAACTGGTACATGCTCTCGATGGAAGAGCGGCGCGAACTGATGCGCGCCCACGGCATGACCGGCCGAAAATACGCCGGAAAAGTGACGCAAATCATCACCGGCTCCGTCGGCTTGGATGATTTCGAATGGGGCGTCACCTTGTTTTCGGATGATGCGCTCCAGTTCAAAAAGCTCGTTTATGAAATGCGCTTTGACGAAGTAAGCGCCCGTTTTGGCGAGTTTGGCTCCTTTTTCGTCGGCACCCGCCTGTCAGCGGAAAAAGTGCCTTCTTTCCTCCATGTATGAAGCAAAGCCCCGAACGATACGGGGCTTTGCTTCGTTTTCGCTGCTTTTTTGGACAATCATCCGCTTTCTGTCATATGCAGCCTGATTCCCCCATACACATAAAAACAGAAAATCTTTTCAGAAACATTCTGTTCGTGTGTCACCATTTTCTCGTTCCACCAATAGCCTATTACTGTCGAAATTCACAACGACTGAGGTGACGATATGGGTCAGATCGCTCCCTCCATTGTAGCCCACACAGAAGAGGAAGTAAAGTTGCTGGCTCGGCTCATGCGAGCGGAAGCGGAAGGAGACGGGCGGCTTGGGATGCTCATGGTCGGCAACGTCGGCGTCAACCGCGTCATCGCCAACTGCCTTGACTTCCGCGGCATCCGCTCCATCCGGCAAATGGTGTTCCAAAGCCCGGGCGGCTTTGAGGCGGTGCAAAAAGGGTACTTTTACCAACGGGCGCGCGAAGTGGATATCGGACTAGCCCGCCAAGTGCTCCGCGGTTGGCGCTACCACCCAGCGACAAACGCCCTTTGGTTTTTTAAGCCGCCTGAAGGCGAGCCTTGCCCGCCGCAATGGTTCAACCAATGGAACGTCGGCCGCTACAAATCGCATTGCTTCTTCGCGCCGACTCCATCCGATTGTCCGCGCGTTTACTAACTTTTCATATGAGGAGGTTTTTTTATGTCCAACCATACAGAAAACAATTTCTATCCGCTTGATGAGAAACAGCAATACCATTACCATGCACCGTTCGACCCGGAGCGGCAACAACCGTATGCAGCTTATCCGTACGGCTACCCGTATCCGCAGCCATACTATCCGGCGGCGTACCCGTATTCCTACTATCCGCAAGCGGCGGCCGCCCCGACGATGACGCCGACAACAACCGCCCCGACGTTCGGTTTGCAGGCGCCGACGTTTGCCGCCCCGACGCCGACACCGACCACCGCCGGTCCGACAATTCCGGGGATGCTGCCGATCGAAGAGTCGTACATCGAAAACATTTTGCGGCTAAACAAAGGAAAAGTCGCCACTATCTATGCGACGTTTGAAAACAACCGCGAGTGGAATGCGAAAGTGTTCCGCGGCGTCATTGAAGCGGCCGGGCGCGACCATGTCATTTTAAGCGACCCGCAAACGGGAACGCGCTATTTGATCCCGATGATTTACCTCGATTACGTCACATTTGAAGGCGAAATCGCCTACGAATATCCGTTTGCCGGCGCCTCCGCCACGCCGCTCGCCTCCTATTCGCCGCGCTAAGTGCAAGCGCAAAACCGATGTTCGATGAGCAGAGAGGGTGTCCCAAAAACTCGGGACACCCTCTCTTATTACCGTATATAGCAGCAAAATGATCGATAAGAAACAATATATTGTGTTTGGTTTAAGGAGCATTACCCTCTTGGAAGCCCCTCTCTTCTTTATTTCATCTGATGTGACGACCATCACATATTGCCGACGTCCAGTTGTATATCATGATGGCAAATGAACCAAAAGAGGTGCCTTCTATGATTGGGACAGCGCATGCTTTCCTGTTCGGAGTACACCTTGCCCCGTGCTCCGTTTACAGCCATTTCAACGCCGCATAACCAATCATCACCCAAGCGACCAAAAAAGCAACGCCGCCAAACGGAGTGATCGCGCCAAGCGGCTTGATTTGCGTTACACTTAATACGTACAAACTCCCAGAAAACAACACAATGCCGGCGAACATCACCCAGCCCGCTGCACCGATCAACCCGACATTTGGCGCTTTGCCAAGCAGCAGTCCAACGATCAGTAGCCCGGCCGCATGAAACATCTGATATTGCACCGCCGTTTTCCAAATCTCCAAATAACGATCCGGAATTTTCCCTTCCAACCCGTGTGCGCCAAACGCCCCCAACGCCACAGCCAAAAACGCATTGAGCGCGCCGAGAAGGACGAATGTTTTCATAGCTGTCCCACCTTTCTAAATGGAAGATTGTTTTCCCTCACTCCATTATATAATGGGAATGTTCCCTGACAACAAATTACTAATGGGTGGCACCCACTTGATGGAACCAGCCGATCGGGAGCACCACTGACCAGACCCACATTCAGGCCGGAGAACCGCTTCTTGTCCTCCGGCGCCAAACAGAATAAGCTATATGAACATCTCCCACCTACATTCCATTTCGAGGTGGGAGACTTCTCGGTGAATGTGTTAAAAGGAAAGAGCCGCTCCACGGGTTTTCCTTGTCTTTCCCTCAAAAATCCAACAACGACTCCCCGTTCGCCTCATCATCAATGTCAGGGGAGCGTCCCCCGACAGAAACGACTCCAAACGAAAGCCCACCAGCAACCGACATCGGCCCGCCGACGACAAGCGGCCCTGTAGAGGCAGCCGGAGCGGACGGTTGTGAAGAACTAGCTGTTTCGAGCATTAAGTCACATAAGGCGCGGACGGCGGCGACATGTTCGCGCATCCGCTGCGGGTCATGGGTCGCCTTCGCTTTGTGCAATTCGTCTTCCATTTTGGCGACAACCGCCGCAAAGGAGATCGTCATGACTTCTTCCCCCTTTCTTCATTCAGTGCGGACACCGATGTTCTCGATTTGCCAGTCGATCGGCTCGCGTCCGTGCTCGGTTAAAAACGCGTTCGTCCGCGAAAATGGGCGGTGGCCGAAAAAGCCGCGCGCGGCGGAAAACGGGCTCGGGTGCGGCGCTTCGATAATGAGATGGCGTGGATTCGTAATCCGTTCTTTTTTCTCTTGCGCATTCCGGCCCCAAAGCAAAAAGACGACGGGATCGTCTTTTTCATTGACGAGTTCAATGACGCGGTCGGTGAAATGTTCCCACCCTTTGCCGCGGTGGGAGTTCGCCTGGCCGCGGCGGACGGTCAACACCGTGTTTAACAATAGCACCCCTTGCTCGGCCCATTTCACGAGATAGCCGTTATCCGGTATGTAGCAGCCAAGGTCATCATGCAGCTCTTTGAAAATGTTCACTAAAGACGGCGGCACTGGCACGCCCGGCTTGACGGAAAAACTCAACCCGTGCGCCTGCCCCGGACCGTGGTACGGATCTTGCCCAAGCAGCACAACTTTGACGTTCGCGTACGGCGTGTAATGAAGAGCGTTGAAAATATCGTGCATATCGGGATAGATCGTCCGCGTCCGGTACTCTACTTTTAAAAATTCGCGCAGCTTCAAGTAGTACGGTTTTTGAAACTCCTCTTCAAGCAGCGGAGCCCAGTCGTTTTTGAGAATCGGCATTGCGAGCAACTCCTTTGCCATCGGCTTTTTTCCTTTTATCATTGTAACCAAAAAGACACCACCGTCAAAGCAAAGTGAATAGGGAGCCATGGCGAAACCTGTTTCCCCAACAAGAAATGTGCCAATCCCTTGCCGCAGCCATCAAAGAAGATCAAAATGTCCACGAAATCAACCACCGGAGCAGCCAAACGCCAAGCAGCACGTATAAAAAAAGGATCAGCGCCCCAGCGGCCCAATTCGTCGGTTTGCCGTGCTTGGCGAGCTCTTCCGCCCGCGCCCGGTGTTCGGCGACGATGTCTTTCGGCAGCCATTTCAGCGCCAAGTAAATACCAAGTGGCAAAAGCAGCAAATCATCGATATACCCCAGAACCGGAACAAAATCGGGGATCAAATCGATCGGGCTGAACGCATACGCCACAACGGCCAGCATAAACAGCCGCAGCCAGATGGAAACGCGCCGGTCGCGAACCGCAGAATACAAGACGAATATGTCCCGTTTCAACGTCTTTGCCCATTGTTTCCACTTTTTCAGCATCGCATCTCCCTGTCCTTTCCTGTTTCATATCGTATAAAATATGGGTATAGCAAAATAAACGTTGTAAAATGGACAACCTTCCCACATCATCATGAAACCGACTCATCGATCATGTGAGGTGAACAACCGTGGATAGGAAACGATTTCACGTTGTACATGAAGAACAGCCAGACCGTCATGTTGTATACATAAAAGGCGAGCTTGATTTGGCAGCGGCCGAACAGTTTCAACGCGCCGTCGAACCGCTTGCTCATGACGCGTCAAAACCGCTTGTCATCCGCCTTGAAGAGTTGACGTATATCGACAGCACCGGCATCGGGATGTTTGTCGCACTGCTGAAAACGCGCAAAAAACAAGAAGCGCTGTTTATGATTGAAAATGTGCCGCCAAAGGTACAGCGCCTATTTGATTTGACTGGGGTTTCCTACTTTTTTTCCGAAACGAACAATGCGACAGAAAGGGTCGGAGGCCAATCATGAAAGAGCATGAAACCGTCGTACAGCTATCCATTCCAGCCGATGCGCAGTTTATTGATATCGCACGTTTGACGTTATACGGGCTGGCTGCCAAGATGGGCTTTTCCTATGAAGAAATTGAAGATATGAAAGTCGCCATCTCTGAAGCGTGCAACAACGTCGTTCTTCACGCATACAACGGGAGAAGCGGTGACATTCATCTGCGCTTTGAGATGAGCGCTGATGCGCTTTCCATCGTGATTAAAGATGAAGGCAAAGGGTTTGATTACAAACAGGTGGCCAAGCAAGCGGCGCCCCTGTCCGCGAAACCGCTTGAAGACGTAAAAGCGGGCGGCCTCGGCCTGTTTTTGATGGGAGCGCTCATGGACGATGTCACCGTCACGACAAAGGACGGAACGGAAGTCCGCCTGACGAAATTCCGCCATCGCGGCGAAGGAGAGCATGCCCATGACTGTATATCCCCCTCCTCTGTCCAAGAGCAAGCTTGACGCCCTCATTTCCGCCTATCAACGAACAAAGACGGAAGAAGCGGCGACGGCCTTGCTCGTGCGCTTCGAGCCGCTCATTGCGGCCGCAGCGAGAAAAATGGCGCGCAGCCGTCCAGACTTTTACGAAGACTTGTTTCAAGTCGGCCGGCTGTCGTTTTTGCGCCTCCTTGACCATTACGACCCCAAACAAGGAACAAGCTTTGAGTCGTATGCGATGAAAAGCTTGATCGGCTATATGAAAAACTATTTGCGCGACAAAGCCTGGTACATCCAAGTGCCGCGCAAGGTGAAGGAAAAAGGAAGCAAAGTGCAGCAGGCGATCGACGAATTGACGGTCAAGCTTGAACGGTCGCCGACGATCGATGAGATCGCTGACCACTTAGGCTTATCGGTCGAAGAGACGATCGAAGTTTTGGCCGGACGCGACCATTACCAAGCCGTCTCGCTCGATGCCCCGGTGCAAGACGGGGACAAAGATGCGACGACGATCGGCGATTTCGTCGCGGATGAAGCGAACGAAATCGAGTCATTGATCGAGCGAATGGATTTAGAGCAGGCGATCGGCAAATTGAGCGAGCAAGAACAAATCGTCATCGACGCCATCTTTCGGCGCGGGGAAACACAACGTGCGCTCGCTGAGCGGCTCGGCGTCTCGCAAATGACGATCAGCCGCATTCAAAAGCGGGCGATCGCGAAATTAAAGCGGCAGCTCGCCGCCTATTCATCATAGCGGTCAAACATCGCGCTGCCGGACCGATCAAGCGGCCGGGCAGATCATGTTAGCGGCGGCGCAGCAACAACAACGTCTGATCATCTTTTGGCTTGTATTGATGATACGCTTGAATATGCTCATACAACTCGCGAACGATTTCCGATGCCGGCTGGTCAAGATTGACGCGGGCGACCATGGAGGCGAGAACGGAAAAATCATCGTCCTCCTCTTCGCCGCGTTTTTCCGTCACCCCGTCGGTGTACAGCAGCACAAAATCACCCGGCTCGAGCACCACCGACTTCGTCTCAAATGAAAATTGCGGAAACAAGCCGAGCGCGCAGCCTTTGGCGGTGAGCGGCACGCATTGCTTCGTTTTCGCCTGATACCAGAGCGCCGGTTCGTGTCCAGCGCACGCGTACGAGAACGTATGCGTTTTTTCGTTGTAATTGCCGACAAACATCGTGACAAACATCGACGGCTCGGTGTAGTCATAAGCGAACCGGTTCAACAGGTCAAGATACACGTGCGGCTGCGTTCCGTAATGGACGGTCCGGTCTAGAATAAATTTCATCAGCGTCATAAGCATCGCCGCTGGAATGCCTTTCCCCGACACATCGGCAATGCCGGTAGACACCGATGTTTGATGGACAGCAAAGTGGTAAAAATCTCCGCTCAACACTCGGGCAGGGACGCTCAGGACACCGATGTCCACATACGAGGGCAAGTCCATCTTCGAGGACGTCTGTAAAAGCGTTCGCTGCATATTCGCGGCAAGCGACAGCTCAAAGTCGAGTTGTTCGCGTTCACGCTCAAGCCGCTCTTTCTCTTTTTTCTCCGTCATGTCGCGCAAGACGGCGACAAGCCCCGCCAGCGCACCGTTTTCCAACACCGGCGCCAGCGTATAACCGACCGGCAGGCAGACGCCGTCGCGGCGGCGAAACGGCTCCTCCTCGACGCGAATCACCTCGCCGCTTTTCAGCCGTTTGACGACGCGGCGCAGCTGCTTCCAATCCCACTTGTCGCCGTCTGGCCCCGCTAATGAGACAAACGAAAACAGCGGCTTGCCTTTCGCCTCTTCCAAAGTGGCGCCGATCAACCGGCTCGCCTCCGGATTCATCCAAACGATCTGCCCGTCGCGATTCACCATCAGCAATCCTTCTCCGAGGGCGTTCGCCATCATCTCGAGCTGTTGTTCACGGTGCTTCAGCTCCACGTATGGCTTTTCCACCGTTTCCACATACATGGCACGCACGACATACAAAAATCCAGCCATTTCATAAAGCTGTCCCCATAGCCCATACCCGCTGCCAAACATGAGCAACCATTGGCCGAGGGCAAATAATAGAAGCGCCATAGACCAGTATAGGGAAGCGGGGGCCCTCCCTTGCCGAAAACGCCGCCATGTGAACACGGACGCCGCTGCCTCAAGCAAACCGACCGCTCCTTCCCCTGCGCGCCACCAAAACGGCCAGCGGATCGTTCCATGCGCCGGCCAAAACGGGGACGTGATATGGATGAACAAACTAACAGCCGCCGTATACAAAAACGCGGCCAAAAACGCCTGCCAGCGTTGCCCGCTTTGCCGTTCCATCACCTCATCGGGCCGTGAAAAGAGAAAGAGCAGCCCCCAAGCAAGCGTAAAGCGGGCAGCGAGCGAAAACAGCGCCGCCAAAACGTCGTCCTCTGTGAAGGAAAGGACAAAATGAACAGAAAAGAGCGCCCCCGCAGAAAAAAACAACGCCCCCATCATGAGCCGCTCGGTTGATAGCGTATGCGGAAATACGGCCCATCCTTGCAAGGCGACAAGCCAACAGACGACGACAGCGGCAAACCCTAAAGAAAGAAGAATAGGATGATCGAATTCTAGCAAAAGCGGCAGACGACCGCCAGCGAACAGAAGCAAGCCAAACAGCCCAGCCGCCAGCGTTGCCGCCATGACGTGCCAACGCGCTGGCCGATATCGTTGATCTTTGTTCACAAATGGTGAACCTCCACTCCTCACTGCTATATGGTTTATTATACCATACGTTGGACATCAAACGCATACGAACGTCGCCGCCTCCCCATTTTCGCTTCCACCGCCGGAACAACAAAAAGAACGCTCTCTAAACAGAGAGCGTCCTCCACCACGATCATTTCCCATGCAATTTTGAAATCGACATCATGAGGCCAACCGCGCCGGCGGCGACGATGAAGTATCATGTCCCATGCAGCTTCGAAATCGTCAACCTGTTCAAAGCGTCTTATTAGAACGTGTGCGCCAAATCTTTTGCCCGAGCGATGGCGTTCGCTTTGATTTCTTCTGCCTTTTCCGGCACGGCCGCATGCCCTTCGACAAACAGCCCTTCAAACGACGGCACGCCGAAAAACTGCATAATGACGCTTAAATACCGATGTCCCATCTCCATTTGTGCCGCGGGGCCTTCCGAATAAAATCCACCGCGCGCTTGAATATGGAGCGCCTTTTTGTCCGTCAGCAATCCGACCGGCCCTTGTTCCGTATATTTAAAGGTCTTGCCGGCCACCGCCACGGCGTCAATGTACGCTTTCAATACCGGCGGGAAAGAAAAGTTCCACATTGGCGTCACAAAGACATATTTATCGGCGGAAATAAACTGTTCGCACAGTTCGTTCATCCGCCCGACTTTCGCTTTTTCTTCGTCAGACAGCTCTTCAAACGATTTCCCGGAGCGAAGTTTGCCCCAACCGCTGAATACGTCGACGTCAATTTCCGGGATGTATTCTTTATACAAGTCGAGATGAATGACTTCGTGATCCGGATGCACTTGTTTGTACGTGTCAATAAACGCCTTCCCGACCGCCATGCTGTAAGACTGCGTGTCATCATGCGGATGGGCGGTAATGTACAATACTTTTGTCATGATGCATACTCCCTTTCTTCGATGATCTCAGCATGTTAGTGTGTGCCAATTGCCACAACGGCATGCATTTATCTTTGTTCCAAATATCTCGAACGGGAGATAATTATAGAAGGAGGAGACGAATTTCGCAAATCATTTGCCCAAAAAAAAAAATTGCCCTAGAGGCAATTGACGTGCGGATCGGCTATTCGCTTTGCTCAACAACAAACGGATTGCCGCTGATTTGTTTTCGTATCTCATCCGTGAGCGTAAACGGTTCGTTTTTGACAGCGTTTTCATTACTGCCAGGCAGATGGCCGCTTCCATCGTAGTAGATCGGTTTTCCTTCCATCATGGTTGACCCTCCTTTGATCCATGCAGGATGCAGGGACTAGTCTGTGCTCCTATTTTACCATTTATGCGGCGGGAATTCGATCGTTTTTTGAAATTTCAACTATAAAAGCGATTCCATTTCCGGGCGTCTTTTCAATCGTCTGCTTCTTTGTTTGGCAAAAAGCCGATAAAAAACCGGGGCTTTACGAATGCCCCGGCGTTCTTGTCATCAAAAAGCGATCTTTTCCTCCAAAAAGGCTTTGAGCTCCCCAATCGGCAACCGCACTTGTTCCATCGTATCGCGGTCGCGGACGGTGACTTGGCCGTCTTGTTCGGACTCAAAGTCGTACGTGATGCAAAACGGCGTGCCGATTTCGTCCTGGCGGCGGTACCGTTTACCGATCGAGCCGGTTTCGTCGTAGTCAACCATGAAATGTTTCGCGAGCTCTTCGTAAATGCGGCGCGCCCCGTCAGCGAGCTTTTTCGACAGCGGCAAGACAGCCGCTTTGTACGGCGCGAGCGCCGGATGTAAATGCATCACCGTCCGGGTCGTTCCGTCTTCCAGTTCTTCCTCGTCATAGGCATCGATCATAAACGCCAGCGTGACGCGGTCGGCGCCAAGCGACGGTTCAATGCAGTACGGGATGTAGCGTTCGTTCGTTTCTTGGTCGAGATAATGGAAGTCCTCGCCTGAGTATTCCATATGCCGCTTTAAGTCGTAATCGGTGCGTGACGCAATGCCCCACAGCTCGCCCCAGCCGAACGGGAAGCGGTACTCGATGTCAGTTGTGGCGTTGCTGTAGTGGGACAGTTCTTCTTTCGTATGATCACGCAGACGAATGTTGTCCTCCTTTATGCCGAGCGACAACAGCCACTCCTTGCAAAATTGCTTCCAGTAGTCGAACCATTTCAGCTCTTCGCCCGGTTTGCAGAAAAACTCAAGCTCCATTTGCTCAAATTCGCGCGTGCGGAACGTGAAGTTGCCCGGCGTAATTTCGTTGCGAAAGCTTTTGCCGATTTGCGCGATGCCAAACGGCAGCTTTTTCCGCATCGTGCGCTGGACGTTTTTAAAGTTGACGAAAATGCCTTGCGCCGTCTCCGGGCGCAAATAAATTTCGTTGACGCTTGACTCGGTGACGCCTTGGTACGTTTTAAACATTAAGTTGAACTGGCGCACGTTCGTAAAGTCGCGGCTGCCGCATTCGGGGCAGGCGATGTCATATTCCCGAATGAGTTCATCCATTTTTGCAAGGGGCAACCCGTCGACGACCATCTCGATCCCTTTTGCCTCGAGCGCCTTCTCAATCAGCTTATCGGCGCGATGGCGCGCTTTACACTGTTTGCAGTCGACCATCGGATCGTTGAAGTTGCCTAAGTGGCCTGACGCTTCCCACGTTCTCGGGTTCATTAAAATGGCGGCGTCCAAGCCGACGTTGTACGGCGACTCTTGGACGAATTTTTTCCACCACGCCCGTTTGATATTGTTTTTCAGCTCGACGCCAAGCGGACCGTAATCCCATGTATTCGCCAGTCCGCCGTAAATTTCCGATCCCGGAAACACGAAGCCGCGATGTTTCGCGTGGGCAACGATTTCTTCCATGGTTGCAGCCATGTTATCATCCTCCTTTACATGTGTATGGTGCCAACAAATCAAAAACGCCCTCGCCCCTAGGCATGACGCCTAGGGACGAGAGCGTAGCTCCCGCGGTTCCACCCTAGTTGATGCGCAAACGCGCATCCCCTTTTTCCATTTCCGCTCCGGACTGCCGTTTCATTAACCGTCTTCACCGGGCTTCCACCATCCCCGGCTCGCTTTGGAAGAGAGGGTTAACTACTATTGATCCGTCATCGCGATTCGTTATGCGATTTTGCTCACTATGATAACAAACCCGCAAAACCTCTGTCAATAGTTGCCTCTCTTTTTTTGCGCCCAAAATCGCGACACGATCGGCTGGCCGTCCCAGATGACTTCACTTTCGGCGCGGCGGCGCGCGACTTCCGGCTCGTCAAGCAAGAGCCAAAAGTTTTTCACCGGCAAATCGCCGAGCCCATGCTTCTCGCAAAGCCGCCGCAAATATTGGCGCCGCCTGTCGTCGAGCTGTCGCGACATGTTGTCGCCATCCGCGCTGAACGCATACAACACGGTCGCCGCCGCGACACGGGCGACGCGACACACAGAGGCGGCACGCAAAAAGAAGTCCCAATCCCAATAGTTGTGGATAGACGGGTCAAAGCTGCCGATTTCGTCATGAAGCGACTTGCGATACACGCTCCCGGACGGGACGTACGTTGAAAACGTCCGCATGGCTTCCAAATCGTACTCATAGGCAAATAAGAAGCGAGCGAATGGGACGCGCTGATCGTTTTCGACCCGATACTGGACAATTTCCGCATCGGCATAGGCGAAGTCCGCATGCTCGAGCGCCGCGACCATCCGCTCGAGATGGCACGGCAACACTAGATCATCGTCGTCGCAAAGCATGATGAGCTCGCCGTTCGCCGCCTGGACGCCTGCGTTGCGGGCCGCGACATGTCCTTCGTTGTCGCGGCGGTCAATGACGCGGATGTCCAGCTCCGGATACAAGGCGACGACATCATCGATCGGCTCGCCGCCGTCGTTCACAACGATGACCTCAAACGGCTTGTACGTCTGCCGACTTAACGCTTCAAGCAGCTCGGCAAGCGGATATGGACGATTGTACGTTGGGATGACAACGGATACAGACGGACACAACGGGGGATTCCACCGCCTCTCTCATTTTTCCCAAACCAAAAGGGGCTTACCCTTAAGGTATAGCCCCTGTTTCCGTTTGTCAACTTAGAAAGCTGGTGATGTAAGGGAACAAACCGCTTATCAATCTCGTTTTTCAAATAGAAAAGCCCTGTCGCATCAGGATCGCCTTTCAAACAATCCCCCGTTGCCCAAGAGAAACAACCGTTTCTCACTAGCCATTTAGGCGAGTTCCTGTTGCTTCGTCTCTTTGCCAAGAACAGTGACCGAGAGGACGGCGACAAGGACAGACAGGCAGAACAGGGTGAAAATCGCCGTCACGGACACCCCTTTGGCGACAAGCGAGCCAACGAACAGTGGGCCGAAGATGCCGCCAATGCGGCCAAACGCCGCCGCCATGCCGGCGCCGGTCGCACGAATCGACGTCGGGTATTGCTCCGGCGTGTACGCATACAGCGCTCCCCAAGCACCGAGGTTGAAAAATGACAAGAAAATGCCCGCTGTCATCAACCCCGCAAGCGACTCGGCCGTGCCGAAAAAGTAGGCGCTTGCCGCTGTGCCAAGCAGATATGTGATCAAGACGAACTTCCGCCCGACCCGCTCGATCAGCCACGCGGCGCTGAAATAGCCGGGCAACTGGGCGAGCGTCATCACAAGCACGTATTCAAAGCTTTTAATTAAGCTGAACCCTTTCATGACCATGACGCTTGGCAGCCATAAAAACATGCCGTAATACGAAAAGACGACACAAAACCAAAGAATCCAAAGCATCGTCGTGTCCTTCCGGTACGGCGCCGACCATACGTTGGCGATATTGTCCCATACCGTTCCCTCTTTTTTCGTTGCCATAAACCGTGGCGAGTCGGGCAGCCGGAGGCGTAAGTAAATGGCGTACAGCGCCGGCAAAGCCGATAGCCATAACGCGGTCCGCCAGCCGTAAGCCGGAATGACAAAATAGGAAATGAGCGCCGACAGCAGCCAGCCGCCGGCCCAAAAGCTTTCAAGCAGCACGACAGCCCGGCCGCGATCCTTAGCTGGCACCGCTTCCGAGACGAGCGTTGACGCGACCGGCAGCTCGCCGCCAAGCCCCATGCCGATTAAAAAGCGAAGTGCCAAAAATGCCGCCAACGTCGTCGTCAGCGCCGACAGCCCGCTGCCAAGGGAAAACAGCAACAATGTGAAAATAAAAACGTTTTTCCGGCCGATTCGGTCGGCAAGCAACCCAAACACGAGCGCCCCAACGGCCATGCCGATCGAGTTGACGCTGCCGATCCAGCCGACTTGTTCGGCTGTCAAGTTCCAGTCTTTTTGCAAGGCGGCCATCAAAAACGACAACATGCCGACATCCATCGCGTCAAACAGCCAGCCGAGACCAGCAATGCCTAACAGCTTGCGCTGGGAAATCATCGGTTGATTCATGTGTATCCCCCTGTCATTATTAGTGTCAAGACACGATCTATATTCATTATAGAAGGGGAAAGGGGCAAATTCAATCATATATTGCTCATTTTCTCACAAAATGAACCGCAATGATAATAAAAAAGCCGCCGAAAAGCGATTGCTCTCGGCAGCTTTGCTCGTGTCAACCAGTCTTATAATTCCCATTTCTCAATGTCCATATGAAGATGTCCATGAGCTCCAAATAAAATCGTTCGATCGTCCTGATGAGGGAAAAATCGGGCGGTGAACGTTTCTTCGCCGTCATTGACGAACAGTTCGAGCGATGACGTATCAAGGAAAAGGTGAAGCGAACGAAGGCGCGGCAGGCGGCATTGCCGCTTTTCCGTCAGCCCGTTCACGAAGCTTTTTCGTTCAAGCGTCAACACGCCTTCATCACCATTGTAAACGAGACGGGCGGCATGGCGCAGATGGATTTCCAGCATGCTCCCGAACAGTTCGATATTGTCAAGGCGAAGCTCGATCGCGTCTCCCTCGATTCCTGGCCATGACCGCAGTTCATTTACAACAGCGACGTTTCGATAAGCGACTTTTTGTTTGCGCAACTGTTTCAGTTCCTTGACCGGCGTCTGTCTCAGCTTGCCGTCGACGAGGCGGAGTTCACGCGGCAAGGTGAGGGCATGCACCCAGCGATGGCGCACGGTTGGCTGTCGGTCTTCGTCTTGGTCGGGCACACCCATCCAGCCGATGAGAATGCGCCGTCCATGCCGGTCGAGCATCGTTTGCGGAGCGTAAAATTCAAAACCGCGGTCAAGCTCCTCAAACGGCCCATGGAGAAATTCCGTTCGTTCGTAATCGAGGCGGCCGACAAAATAGCCTGACTGGTAGACATTTTGATAGCGCATCCCATCTGGTTTTAATCCTTGTGGGCAGACGATGAGCACGTCTTGCCCATCTAATGAAAACAAGTCTGGGCATTCCCACATGTAGCCAAACGGGCCGAGCCAGTTCGAATTTCCGCCAGCAATCGGGCCAAGATGCTCCCAATGACAAAGATCAGCGGAACGAAACAGCACTGCCTTTCCATCACCGCTTTCACTTTGCGCCCCGACAATCATATACCATTGGTCGTCTTTTCGCCATACTTTCGGGTCGCGGAAATGGGCAGTGTAGCCGTCCGGGAGCGTGATGACGACCCCCTTTTTTGTAAAATGAAACCCATCTTCGGATACAGCCATGCATTGGTATGTCTGGCGGTTTCCTTGTTCATCTTTCACATTGCCGGTGTAAAACAACACGAGCTTTCCATCGCAACTAATCGCACTGCCAGAATAACAGCCATCTTTGTCATACCATTCGCTTGGCGCTAGAGCGATCGGTGCTGCTTGCCAATGAACCAAGTCTGGGGATGTATAATGCCCCCAGAACTTGGCCCCATGGCCGGTGCGAAACGGCATCCATTGGTAGAAGACGTGATATGTTCCGTTCCAGTCGATCAGCCCGTTCGGGTCGTTCATCAGCCCGACCGGAGGCATGAGATGGTAGCGAAGCCGATACCGGTCACGATTTACAAGGATCCCATATTTTTCAATTTCGGCATATGCTTGTTCAATAAGTTTCTGTTCGCGTTCGGATTTCATCGCGCGCCCCTCACTCTTCTTCTTCGCGGAATTTCAGAAGCAGTGTCGCCACAAACGCCGAAACAACCGCAATGGCAAAGCCGATTAAATAGTGCATGACGTTCGTGAGCCCTTGCGGCGCGACGATGGCGATCATCGGGATGCCGGTCAGCCCGTAGGCATTAGCCACGACATTCGTCAATACAACGTACGCTCCGCCGAGCGCGCCGCCAATGGCTGCGGCGATAAACGGCTTCCGGTATTTTAAGTTCACCCCGAAAATGACCGGCTCGGTAATGCCTAAAAACGCCGATAAGGCCGCTGGGAGCGCAATTTCTTTCGTTTTTGCCCGCTTCGATTTGACGAAAACAGCTAAGCCAGCCCCGCCTTGGGCGACGTTGGCCATCGACCAAATCGGCAACAAATAGTTGACGCCAAGCTTCGCCAACAAGTTCGCTTCAATCGCATGGAAGCTATGGTGCACGCCAGTAATAACGATCATCGAGTACAGCCCGCCGAAGATCAGGCCGGCTAACGCCCCGCCATAATGGTAAACAAAGTTCAACACGGTTGTAATGCCGTCACCAAGCAAATTGCCGAGGGGACCGATGGCTAAAATCGTAATAAACCCCGTCAAAATGACAGTCATAAACGGAACAACAAGCAGACTGACCGCATGGGGCACAACTTTGCGCAATCCACGCTCGATTTTGCTCATCACATACGTCGCCAGCAAAATCGGCACCACTGTTCCTTGATACCCGACCATGGCAATATCAAAGCCAAGAAAATGCAGATAGTTTGGCTTAGCCTCGGCCAATCCCCACGGGTTCAATAGCGCCGGGTGAGTCATAATCCCGCCGATGACCGCCCCTAAAAACGGCGTACCGCCAAATTCTTTCGCCGCGCTGAAGCCGATTAAAATCGGCAAAATGATAAACGCCGCACTGGAGAACATATCAAGCAAAATATACAGGGCGCTGTCCGCCGCCACCCACTTGAATGCTTTCATCATCCCGAGCAGTCCCATAAGCAGACCGCTCGCGACGATCGCCGGGATGATTGGCACGAAAATGTTCGATAACGTTTTCGCAAAGCGCGCGAGCGGATTCATTTTTTGCTTGATGGCTTCTTGATGCACGTCGGCACCGCCCTGCGGCACCCCTGCTTCTCGGGCGAACGCCTCGTACACTTTATTGACCACACCGGTGCCAAAAATAATTTGAAACTGCCCGGAGCTGGAAAACGCCCCTTTGACCCCTTCGACGTTTTCAATGGCCTTTGCATCAGCCTTTCGATCATCTTTTAAAACAAGACGAAGCCGTGTCGCGCAATGGGTCGCGCTAATGATGTTTTCTTTCCCGCCAAGGAGCGGGATGAGCTGTCTGGCAATGTGTTCGTAGTTCATTGGTGAACTCCTCTCCTTCTTAATGATGATTCATGGTGATAAAAAACAAAAAAGACCTAAAACATACAAAGGGCGATCTGACGGCATCATTCGTCTGCCGTCCCCTTCATACGTTCTAGGTCTTGCCTGCTCGAAGCAGTAACAATCCCGCCATATTTCGTTGCCTGCTTTGCATTATACGGGAACGTGCTGTTTTTGTCAACGCTTTCTCAACCGTTGAATATGCAGCGCAATATAGGCGAGTTCCTCTTCCGGAAAGCGAATGCCATATTCTTTTTCCGCATATTCCGAAGCTTTTTGCGCACACGCCCACTCGCTCGCATATTTCGTCTGAATGAGCGCAAGCATCTCCTCATCCATGGAATGAATCGGTTCCCCGTTTTCGATGCGGCTTAAGGCAAACCGCAAATGGGTGAGCAGCCGCTGGTACGAAATGCTTTCTTCATCGACCGATATGCCAAGCTCTGTTCGGATGAGATCAACAAGTTCATGAATGAGCGTCGTCTCCCGCAGCGTTTTGTTCATACTGGCGGCGTCGAGTTTCGCCGTATGAATATGAAGAGCGATATGGGCGGCTTCATCATCAGGGATCTCAATGCCAAGCCGCTCTTTGATCAGCTGCTTCGCCCATAACCCGATTTCATACTCAGCCTTATACAACACCTTAATTTCATTGAGCAATTTGTTTTGAATGCGGTAGCCTTGTTTCAGCCGCTCAATGGCAAACGACAAATGGTCGGTCAGTGCGATATGGATATGGTCGCTCAGCGGCGCTTGCAGCTTTCCTTCCGCATAGCTGATAATTTCTTCGGCAATATCGATATGTTCCTCTGGCAGCGTGCGAAGCAGCTGCTGGAATTTCTCGTTTTCTTCTTCCATGACAAAAATTTTTTCAATGCGCCCTGGGGGAATCAAGTCGTTTTTCCGTTTTTGGAATGCAATCCCTGGGCCCATGACAATTTTCTCTTTGCCTTCATCGAGCACGACAACGGCGTTGTTGTTTAAAATCTTATGGATGCGAAACGCCATATGTCCCCCCTGCCGCTCTTATTTCATTTTCACATGAAATAAGACGGTCTCGCCTTTTGCCGCTGAGGCTTCCGCCTTTTTCTCGAGGCTTTCGAGTGCATCGCCGTTCGTGATAATGATCGGCGTAATCGCGCTTTTCGCTTTCTCGCGAACGAGCGAAACGTCGACGGAAAGAAGCCGCTCGCCCCGCTGCACCCGATCGCCGGTCTTCACATAGGCGGTAAACCCTTCCCCGTTCATCGAAACGGTGTCAATGCCGACATGGATAAGCAGTTCAACCCCCGCTTCCGAACGCAAGCCGATGGCATGCTTCGTCGGAAAGAGCTGAATGATTTCGCCGTCCACCGGAGCGACGACGTCCCCGTCCGTCGGATCGATGGCAAGGCCATCGCCCATCATTTTTTGTGCAAACACCGGATCAGGCACATCCTCAAGCCGCATGATCGTCCCATCAAGCGGCGCGGTGATCGTCTCTTCCTTCAGCTGTTGCTTGCCAAACCATTTTTTGAACAATAGGCGTCATCCTTTCTGTTCAGTTCATCCGACAACAAGTATACCTGAACAAAAGGAAACTGCAAGCGGTGCTGCTTGCCCTTGAACCGGTCAAGCTTGCTCATGTAGACGCCGGCAAATTTCTTCCGCCAATGCCTTCGTCGCCGCCGTGCCGCCAAGATCCGGGATTTTGACGCTGTCAGCGGTGACGTCCTCGATCGTTTGCAGCAAGAGGGCGCCGATCCCTTCTTCGCCGATCCTCCATGAACATCGGCAATCGTTTTCAACACATCCAACGCCGCTGGCACGACTTCCTTGCCGATGCCGTCGCCGGGAATGACAGCGATCTCCCATTGTTTCACTGTTGTCCCCCTCCTTGTCGAATCCCGCTTTTTGTTCATTCGACAAGAAATACATCCATCCCGCTTCATCAGAATACATTATGGTAAAATGAAACTACCATCACATGGACGATGCGGGGGAAACGATATGCGTAACGATTATGATCCGTTCCGCGGCGAGTTTGACAGCCTTGAGGAGTTTGCCGACCGCGTCAGCGACGTGCTGCGCTGCCCAGTGACGATCGAAGACGCCAATCATCGCCTCATCGCCTACAGCGCCCACGATGACTACACCGATCCCGCGCGGACGGCGACGATCATCAGCCGGCGCGTGCCGGAAAAAGTGATCAACAGCTTATGGAAACAGGGCGCCATCCCGGCGCTGCTCAAAAGCCGCGAGCCGGTGCGCGTGCCGCCCATTGAAGATGTCGGCCTCGGCAGCCGCGTCGCTGTCTCTATTTGGAAAAACGATGAAGTGATCGGCTTCATTTGGGTGCTCGAAACGAACCGGACGCTCACGCCTGAGGAAATGGAATGGCTGAAGCTGGCGGCCAAAGCAGCGAAAAACAAAGTGTTGCAGCTGTATATGCGCAAAAACAAAAAAGAAGAGCGGGTGCAAGAGCTGTTTTGGAAGTTGCTCACCGGCCATATCGCGACCGAAGACGAGATCCGCACGCATCTTGCCGCGATGCAAATGACGGCAGCGCCGCCGTTTGCCGTTGTCGTCTTCCGATTTGCGGCTGATTTGACGAATGAAATGGAACGGCAAATCTCCTACCTGCTGCAAACGACCCAGCAGCTTCCGCTCCCTCTTTACACGACCGACGGCCGCGACGTCATTTTGCTGGCGGCGCCGAAAACCGAACAGCCGTTGAAAGAGCTTCAACGGTTCATCGAGTCATTCGCCGCCAAAATGAAAGAACGGTTTCACATCCATGATGTGCAATGCGGGTTTGGCGGCGTATATGGCGCCTACCGCCTCATTGAAAAAAGCTACCGCGAAGCGCTCGCCGTCTTGGCGCTCAAAGAGAAGCTCGGCGATGAAATCAAGTCCGTTTACGGCTATGCCCAGCTTGGCATTTACCAATTTTTCGATTTTTTGCTTGAACAAAAGCGGCAAGGGGAATGGACCAACCCGGCGTTAACGAAGCTGCAATCGTACGACCAGAAACACCACAGCGACTTGGTGAAAACGTTTGAAACGTTTTTTGACCATAATGAAAACGTGCAAGAAACCGCCGACGTTCTCAATGTTCATCCAAACACGCTCACGTATCGACTGAAGCGGATCGCTGACATCGCGGAACTGGATCTCCATGACATGAACCAAAAAATCAAATTATATATCGATATTAAATTGGCCAAATATGAAGCGCGCGGTTGAATTTGTGGAAATCCACAAAAACCGGGCGCTTCTTTCTCTTTTTTGAACAATGCCTGGCTCTTTCTCCTCTTTTATACTATAAGTAAGGCTACTTTTGACGAGGAGGAACCGTACTGATGATTATTGGAGTGCCCAAAGAAATTAAAAATAACGAAAACCGCGTTGCCATTACGCCGGCTGGCGTGTTGTCGTTCGTTCAGGCAGGACATACGGTGCTGATCGAGAAAGAGGCAGGGGGTGGAAGCGGTTTCAGCGACAGCGATTACGCCCGTGCCGGAGCACAAATCATCGAGCGGGCGGAAGATGTTTGGGCGCAAGCCGATATGGTGATGAAAGTGAAAGAGCCGCTGCCAAGCGAATACGGCTATTTCCGCCCAGGTCTCATTTTGTTCACCTATTTGCATTTGGCCGCTGACCCAGAATTGACGCGCGCCTTAAAAGAAAGCGGCGTCATTGCCATTGCCTATGAGACGGTGCAAGTCGGCCGCACGCTGCCGCTGCTCACGCCGATGAGCGAAGTCGCCGGGCGGATGGCCGCGCAAATCGGCGCGCAATTTTTAGAAAAACCATACGGCGGCAAAGGCATTTTGCTTGGCGGCGTCCCTGGCGTCGCCCGCGGCAAAGTGACGATCATCGGCGGCGGGGTTGTCGGCACGAATGCGGCAAAAGTCGCCGTCGGCCTTGGCGCCGATGTGACCATCATTGACGTAAACGCCGACCGCCTGCGCGAGCTTGACGACATTTTTGGCAACCAAATTACGACGCTCATGTCCAACCCGATGAACATCGCTGAAGCCGTCGCCGAGGCCGACCTTGTCATCGGCGCTGTCCTCATCCCAGGGGCACGGGCGCCGAAGCTCGTCACCGAGGACATGGTGAAAGCGATGAAGCCGGGCTCGGTCATCGTTGATGTCGCCATCGACCAAGGGGGCATCGTCGAGACGAGCGACCACGTCACGACCCATGACAACCCGACCTACGTCAAGCACGGCGTCGTTCATTACGCCGTTGCCAACATGCCCGGCGCTGTCCCGCGCACCTCGACGATCGCCCTGACGAACGTTACGATGCCATACGCCTTGCAAATCGCCAATAAAGGCGTCATCCAAGCCATTACAGACAACCCGGCGCTTGAGCTTGGCGTCAACGTCGCCAACGGCGAAATCACGTATGAAGCGGTCGCCCGCGACCTCGGCTACCACTACGTCCCGGCCCGCGAAGCGCTCGGCAAAACATTGGCCGCCAACTAACCGCTGGTTGACGCGGCCGGCAGCGCGCACGGTCGGCCGCCTGCTCAGCGCTGCCCATTCCCGCCATCGATCCGCCCGCTCATAGCGGGCGGCTTTTTTGTATCCGTTTGTTATGCCAAATCGTTTTCGTTCGGCAAAGCGGACCGTGTATAATGAAAATAGCAAGCCATGAACTTTCCGGAAAAACAAGCGGTGTCGCTTGAAGAATGTTACCGCATCCGAGAAACAACCGATCGCGTTTGAGAAATCCGGTGATGGAATGGGGAAACTAGGGCAAAATCGCCCCTTTGCCAGTGGCGAAATCTTGCCAAACGACGTTGGTTTTCCTACTACGAACCCTAGGAGGCTGGTGATTTAATCCTGGATACGGCTTTGCAATGTCACTTCTCAACTAGAAAAACCTTGGTGCATCGACCCTGCTTTTCACGTGTTCTCCCATTGATGAAGGGACTCAGCCGTTTTTCACCGGCCTTCTAGTGATTTCGCAAACAGGAAAGAAACCGCGTCGCACGTTCGCTCAAGTTTGGCGGTTCTTGCTTCGATGGAGAGCAACGATTTCGTCCTTGAAGTCGGCTTCATGATATCATCTTTTGAAACAAAGGAGTGATGACGATGACCATGCCGAAAGCATTAACCATCGCCGGTTCGGACAGCAGCGGCGGCGCCGGGCTGCAGGCGGACTTGAAAACATTCCAAGAGCTTGGCGTATACGGCATGACGGCGATCACGACAATCGTCGCCATGGATCCGCACAACCGTTGGGCGCATCAAGTCTTCCCCGTGGACTTGGCGACGATCGAAGCCCAGCTGGAGACGATCATCGTCGGCGTCGGGATTGATGCCTTAAAAACAGGCATGCTTCCGACAACCGATATCATTGAATTGGCGGCGCACACCATTGAAAAACATGGATTGAAAAACGCGGTCGTCGACCCGGTGATGGTATGCAAAGGGGCGGATGAGCCGCTCCACCCGGAAAATACGGTGTGCTACCGGGAAACGCTCGTGCCAAAAGCCACCGTCGTGACGCCGAACTTGTTTGAAGCCGCGCAACTGTCCGGCCTGCCGCGCATTGAAACGATCGAGGACATGAAGGAAGCAGCTGGGCGCATTCATGAACTCGGAGCCCGATATGTCATCGTCAAAGGCGGGCGGAAAATTCCGCATGACTATGCCGTGGACGTCCTTTATGACGGCAAAACGTTTGAACTCCTCGAATCGGAACGGATTGACACGACGTATACGCACGGGGCCGGCTGCACGTTCTCGGCCGCCATCGCCGCCGAACTGGCCAAAGGCCGTCCGGTGAAAGACGCCATTGCCACCGCCAAAGCGTTCATCACCGCCGCCATTCGCCATTCGTTCCCGTTAAACGAATACGTCGGGCCGACGCATCACGGCGCTTACCGCCGCTACGGGGAACAATAGGCAAGGCTTCTTCGGCCTTGTCTTTCCTTCCCCCACCACGGAATGAAGCAATGCAGGGACTCGCCGGAAAAGCAATGCCATATGCGCTAGAAAGGAGGAGGCGGCCATGCGCGTATCCGCTGTCCAATATCATCTTCACACCATCCGCTCGTTTGACGAGTTTGCCGAGCAAGTGACGCATTACGTCAAAACGGCGCAAGAGTTTGACGCTGAGTTTGTGTTGTTTCCCGAATTTTTCACGACGCAATTGCTTTCCATTCCGGTTGAGGGCGGACGGCCAGCGACGATTGATGATTTGCCGGATTATACCGAAAAATACACCGAACTGTTTGTGTCGCTCGCCAAAGACACGGGCATGTACTTGATCGGCGGCACGCATGTCATCCGCCAAAACGGCAAGCTGTACAATGTCGCCCACTTGTTTACGCCAGACGGAACGATCCACCGCCAGGCAAAGCTGCACATCACCCCGACCGAGGCCAACGAATGGAACATCGCCCCGGGCGATGGACTTCGCGTCTTTGAAACGGACAAAGCGACGATCGCCATGTTGACGTGCTATGACATCGAGTTTCCGGAAATCGTCCGCATGGCGCGCGCCAAAGGGGCGGATGTCCTCTTCTGTCCGTCGTGCACCGACGACCGGCATGGGTTTTACCGCGTACGGTATTGCTGCCACGCGCGGGCCATCGAAAACGAAGTGTATGTCGTCACAACCGGTACGGTCGGAGCGCTTCCGACGGTCGATTTTATGCGCGCCAATTTCGGCCAAGCAGCCGTCATCACGCCCAACGACATCCCGTTCCCACCCGGCGGCGTACTCGCGGCCGGCGAGATCAACGACGACATGGTCATTACGGCTGACCTTGATTTGGCGCTGCTTCGCAAAGTGCGGGAAAAAGGATCGGTCGCGACATGGCGCGACCGGCGCATCGACTTGTACCCGGATTGGAATCAAGTGAAATAGCCCGAAACAACAAAAAGGGTGCCCCTGCGCAAGGGACACCCCTTTTTGCCTATTTTTTAGGACAACAACTGCTTGAATCGATCAAATTGTTCCGCTACTTTCCCTTCTGGCTCCTTCGTCAGCAAGCTGACGATGACAATCGCCAGCAAACTCGCCGCAAAACCCGGGATCATTTCATACAGCAGCCCTTTTAAGTAGGCGGATTGCGTCCAAAGAATAACCGTCAATGCCCCGGCGACCATGCCGGCGAGCGCCCCCCATTTCGTCATCCGCCGCCAGCATAAGCTCAACAGAATAACTGGGCCAAACGATGCGCCAAATCCAGCCCACGCATAGCCGACCAAGTTTAAAATCGTGTCGTTTTTCGTGTACGCCAGCGCCGTCGCGACGACCGCGACAAGAAGCACAGACAGGCGCCCGACAAAGACTAGCTCCTTATCCGAAGCCGCACGGCGGAACACGACTTTATACAAGTCTTCGGTCAGCGAGCTCGAGGTGACGAGCAGCTGGGATGAAATGGTGCTCATAATCGCGGCTAAAATCGCCGCCAGCAAAAACCCAGTAATAATCGGATGGAACAAAATGTGCCCAAGCTGAATAAATACCGTTTCCGGGTCATCAAGTTTCATACCGCGCTGCGAAAAGTAAGCGATTCCAAAAAGACCCGTCAACATCGCCCCGACAACCGAGAAAATCATCCACCCCATGCCGATGCGGCGAGCGCTTTTCATTTCTTTGACCGACTTGATCGCCATAAAGCGGACGATAATGTGCGGCTGGCCAAAATACCCAAGCCCCCAAGCGAATAACGAGATGATGCCGAGGAAGCTCGTTCCTTTCCACAAGTTCAATAAATTCGGGTCAATGTCGCGAATGGTGTCAACTGTGTCCACAGGCCCGCCCGTATGGAACAGCGTCACCACCGGCACCAAAATCAATGCAATGAACATAATTGTTCCTTGTACAAAATCGGTCCAGCTGACCGCTAAAAAGCCGCCAAACAACGTATACGCAACAACAACGCCGCCGACAATCCACAAGCCCGTGTGATAGCTGACGCCAAACGAATTTTCAAACAGCACGCCGCCCGAGACAAGACCGGATGAGACATAAAAGGTGAAAAAGACCATGATCACGATTCCTGATACCATTCGCAACAATTTCGTTCGATCACCGAAACGGTTTTCCAAAAACTCTGGAATCGTAATCGAATCGTTCGCCACTTCCGTATAGACGCGCAGACGCGGCGCAACGAACAGCCAGTTTGCATAAGCGCCAAGCGTCAAGCCAATGACGATCCAGGCAGCGCTCACTCCGTCCACGTACATGGCTCCCGGCAGCCCCATCAACAGCCATCCGCTCATGTCAGAGGCTCCTGCACTTAACGCCGTGACCGCCGGTCCGAGCGTGCGGCCGCCAAGCATATAATCGGACAGATTCGACGTCCGTTTATACGCCCAGTAGCCGATCCACAGCATGCCGACTAAGTAGACAATGACTGAAAATAAAACCATGTCGTGCTCCCCTTTCCTTTGTTGTCTTGTCACCTACACTCTTATCATAACGGAACAAATAATATTTATACAATAGTATTTATTTTTTTCCAAATACGATAAAATAAAAGAATTTAAAATAAAGATGTACAACACTACCTCTTTCTGATATAATATTTAGTAAATTCAGAATCATAGGCAATCGCAACTCCCTTTCATGAACATTATTTCATAAAAATTCAATTCGTGTTTATTGATCAGGATAAAACCATTGATAAAATACATATTTTCTTATTAAGGAGTGGATACCAAAATGTTCAAACAATTATTTTTATAAAACCTATTGCATAACCAAAAAAATATTGATAGTATGATAATCGTTCATCGACAATGATTTCAAAGGGGGATTCTAGAACATGCTTAAGCTTAAAATGAAAAAGGGTTTATTCGTGGCCGTTGTTGCCGCATTGATGATGGCGCTGGCCGCTTGCGGCGGCAAATCAACGGAAACAAGCTCGTCATCGGGCGGTGGGGAAGCAAAGAAAAAAATCATCGTCGGAACGGACGCGGCGTTTGCTCCGTTCGAATATATGGATAAAGGAAAAATTGTCGGCTTCGACGTCGATCTTCTCGATGCCATTATGAAAGAAGCCGGTCTTGACTACGAGTTGCGAAACATTGGTTGGGATCCGCTGTTTGCAGCGTTGCAAAGCAAGGAGATCGACATGGGGATCTCGGGCATTACGATTAATGATGAACGCAAGCAAACCTATGACTTTTCCATTCCTTATTTTGAATCCACTCATATGATTATGGTTAAAGAAGGAAGCCCGATTCAAAACGCGCTTGACCTGAAAGGAAAAACAGTAGGTGTACAAAACGGCACCACAGGGCAGGAAGCCGTGGAAAAATTGCTTGGAAAAGAAAACAAAAATATCAAAAAGTTTGAAAACACGGTCGTCGCCATTATGGATTTGCTCAACGGCGGTGTTGATGCAGTGGTCACAGACAACGCGGTAGCCAACGAATACGTGAAAAACAATCCAGACAAAAAAATCAAAGCGATTGCTGACCCGAAAAACTTCCAATCTGAGTTTTATGGTCTCATGTTCCCGAAAGGAAGCGACTTGAAACCTAAAATCGACGAAGCATTGAAAAAAGTGATTGACAGCGGCAAATACGCGGAAATTTACAAAAAGTGGTTTGGTACTGAACCGAATATCGAAAGCTTGAAGCAAGCGCAATAACGGTGAAAATACACGAGATCGAAAAAGGCGTAACTGGCCATAAGTTACGCCTTTTTCATAAGAAAGGTGAGAACCGATGGATTTCCGTTTCGATATCATTATAGAATATGCCCCGTTTTTCTTGCGCGGATTGTTGTTGACCATTGGTGTTTCGATCGCCGCCATTATTTCCGGTTTAATTCTCGGGTTGATCATCGGCCTTGGCAAAATGTCAACCAATCGGCTCATCAGGTTGCCATTTGCATGGTACATTAACTTTTTCCGCGGCACGCCGCTTGTCGTGCAAATTTTACTCGTTCACTTCGGTGTCATGCCGATCTTTTTCGCCCAGCCAAGCGCAACCGTTTCACTGATCGTATCGCTTTCGCTCAATTCGGCGGCTTATGTGGCGGAAATTTTCCGCGCCGGCATCCAATCGATCGACAAGGGGCAAATGGAAGCCGCCCGCTCGCTCGGGATGACACACGCGCAAGCCATGCGCTACATCATTTTGCCGCAGGCGTTGAAGCGGATGATTCCGCCGTTTGCTAATGAATTTATTGTCTTGATCAAGGACTCTTCACTTGGACTGGTCATCGCTGCCCCAGAGCTGATGTATTGGGGAAGAGCGGCACAGGGGCAATATTACCGCGTCTGGGAACCGTATTTGACGGTCGCGTTTATTTATTTGTTGCTGACCCTCTCCCTCAGCAAACTCCTACACTATCTTGAAAGGAAGTATTCGACCCAATGATCGACGTACGCCAGCTGAAAAAATCGTTTGGTTCGCTTCAGGTATTGAAAGGAATCGACGTCCATATCCGCGAAGGAGAAGTCGTCGTTGTCATCGGCCCGTCGGGTTCGGGGAAATCGACGTTTTTGCGCTGCTTAAACCTCCTTGAGGATTTCGATGAAGGAGAAATTATCATTGACGGCATCAATTTGAAGGCCAAAGACACGAATTTAAATAAAGTGCGGGAAGAAGTCGGCATGGTGTTTCAACGCTTCAACTTGTTTCCGCATATGACGGTGCTCAACAACATTACGCTGGCGCCGATGAAAGTGCGCAAATGGCCGCGTGAAAAAGCGGAAGCGAAGGCGATGGAGCTGCTCGCCAAAGTCGGTTTGCAGGACAAAGCACACGCCTACCCAGATTCCCTTTCCGGCGGACAGGCGCAGCGTGTCGCCATCGCCCGCGCGCTCGCCATGGAGCCGAAAATCATGTTGTTTGACGAGCCGACATCAGCGCTTGACCCGGAAATGGTCGGGGAAGTGCTCTCGGTCATGAAGCAGCTGGCCAATGAAGGGATGACGATGGTTGTCGTCACCCATGAAATGGGCTTTGCCCGCGAAGTCGGCGACCGCGTCTTGTTTATGGACGGCGGCTACATCGTCGAAGAAGGAAAGCCGGAAGAGTTGTTTGACCGCCCGCAGCACGAACGGACGAAAGCGTTTTTATCAAAAGTATTGTAAAAGGCGTCTTGCCCATTAGGGCAAGACGCCTTTTTTATGGCGGAAATGCCGTGCTTTCGCATCGCTTTGGGAGAGGAAAAAAGCTGGCCGAATCCCCGGCCAGCCTCGCTCTATAACACAAACTGCATCACCCAAATCGAACCGGCGACAACGACAACCGCGATAAAGAAGCTGTACGCCATGTTGAATGTTTGAATGCGGCCGCTGTCGCTTTCGTTGACGTGCATGAACATAAACAGCTGCAAGCTGGCTTGGATGACGGCAAACAGCACAATGATGACAATGACCGCCTTGAGCGGCAGCCCGGACGAGAGCGCCACCCAAAGCGCGGCAAACGTCAAGACGAGCGACAACAAAAACCCGATGATATGTTTCCACGGAAATGATTCTTGATGGCCGTTCGCACCCATGTTAGATCACCATCCCTAACAAATAGACGAGCGTGAAGATGAAAATCCAAACGACGTCCAAAAAGTGCCAGTACAAGCTGACCATAAACACTTTCCGCGCTGTTTTCGGCGTAAAGCCGCGCTGGAGGAGCTGGATGATGATTAAGATCATCCAGCCAATTCCTAAACTGACGTGGGCGCCGTGCGTGCCGACGAGCACGAAAAAGCTTGATAAAAACGCGCTCGTCTGCATCGTCGCTCCTTCATGGACGTAATGGATGAACTCACGAATTTCAAATGTGATGAACCCCGCACCAAGCAGCAGCGTGACAAGCAGCCACGCAAGCAACCCACTCATGCGGCCGCGGCGCATTTCAAAAATGGCCAGCCCGCACGTAAAACTGCTCGTTAAAAGCAACAGCGTTTCAATCAAAACGTCTTTTACCTCAAACAACTCGCCTGCCGTCGGTCCCGAGCCGGTCCGTTGAAACAAGACGAGATACGTCGCAAACAGCGTCGCAAACAACGCGACTTCCGCCCCGAGGAAAATCCAAAAGCCCAATATGTTCAACCGACTCTCTTGTGTCCGATACTCCAGCGGCAGCGTTTCATCATAGCGATGTGCAGCTTCTCCCATTCATTACGCCCCCTTTCGCGCCGCCTGCTCCATTCGTTTAATCTCATCAACCGGAATATAGTAGCCATCATCGTCTTCAAACGAGCGGAGAATCAACCCAAGCACAATGAACAACGCGCCAACAATGGCCAACGCAAACCATTTGAACACAAGGCCGAATCCGGCGACGAAAAATGCCACCGACATCCAAAACGGACGTCCTGAGTTGCTTGGCATATGGATCGGCTTCAAGTCTTCTTCTTTCACGTGGAAGCCGCCATATTTTTTCTTCATCACCCAATATGCATCGATATCTTCCACCACCGGCGTCACCGGGAAGTTGTAATGCATGGGCGGCGACGCCGTCGCCCACTCGAGCGTCCGCCCGTTCCACGGGTCGCCGGTCATGTCGCGCTCGCCGTAGCGCGCGCTGTAATAAATGTTATAGCAAAGCACGATAAATCCGATGCCCATCAAGGCCGCCCCAACCGTTGCCACAACGTTCAGCGGCGTCCAGCCGAGACCGTCCGAGTACGTGTACATGCGGCGCGTCATTCCCATCAGCCCGAGGAAATACATCGGGAAGAAACAGACGTTAAAGCCGATCATAAACAGCCAAAACGTCCATTTGCCGAGCCGCTCGTTCAATATATGGCCAAACATTTTCGGATACCAGTAGTGCAAGCCGGCAAAGCAGGCGAACACCGTCCCCGCGATCAACACGTAATGGAAGTGGGCGATGAGAAAATAGCTGTTATGGTATTGATAATCGGCCGCGGCCATCGCCAGCATCACGCCTGTCACGCCGCCGATGACAAAATTCGGAATGAACGCCAGCGACCAAAGCATCGCTGTTGTAAAACGAATTTTTCCTTTACGGATCGTAAACAGCCAGTTGAAAATTTTCACGCCGGTCGGAATGGCGATCGCCATCGTTGTGATGGAGAACGCCGAATTCACTGCGGGCCCCGCGCCCATTGTAAAGAAATGGTGCACCCAAACGATAAAGCTTAAAAACGCAATGCCGACGATCGAACCGACCATCGCTTTATAGCCAAACAACCGCTTTTGAGCGAAAGTGCTCACGACTTCGGAGAAAATGCCGAACGATGGCAAAATAACGATATACACTTCCGGGTGGCCCCAAATCCAGAACAAGTTCGCCCACAGCATCGACATGCCGCCGTTGGCCATCGTGAAAAACTGCGTGCCAAATACGCGATCGAATGTCATTAATGCCAAAGCAACCGTCAATACCGGAAAGGCGAAAATAATGAGCACGCACGTAATGAGAATCGTCCACGTAAACATCGGCATGCGCATCAACGTCATGCCTGGCGCGCGCATTTTTAAAATCGTGACAAGGAAGTTGATCCCGGTCATCAGCGTCCCGATCCCGGAAATTTGCAAGGCAACGGCGTAGTAGTTGTTGCCGACACCATGGCTGAATTCGTTCCCGGCCAACGGGAAGTACGCCGTCCATCCGGCATCCGGCGATCCACCGATGACGAATGAAATGTTAAACAGCAACGCCCCGAAGAAAAAGAGCCAAAAACTCAACGCGTTCAAATACGGAAACGCGACGTCGCGCGCCCCGATTTGCAGCGGAACGACAATGTTCATCAAGCCGATGATGAACGGCATCGCCATAAACAAAATCATAATCGTTCCGTGCGTCGTGAAAATTTCATTATAGTGCTGGGCATCAAGAAATTTCATATTCGGAGCGGTCAGCTGCGCCCGCATCAAAAGCGCATCGACGCCGCCGCGGAACAGCATGAGCACGGCGCAAATAATGTACATGACGCCGATTTTTTTATGGTCAACGGTCGTAAGCCATTCATCCCACAACCATTTCCATTTTTTGAAATAGGTTAACACGAACACAATGCCGACCATCGTCAAGACGATGGCGACATCGGCCGCATAAATGAGCGGCTCGCCGGTGACAAAAAACTCACTCCATTTCATCTTTCGCTCCCCCTTCCCTACTCGCCATGGTGATGGCTCTCGGTCATCGCTTCATGACTTTGACCCTCATTTTTCATGGAGTGATCATTCCCATGATGGCTGTTCTGTTTCGCATGATCGATCCATTCTAAGTGGGTGTTCGAAAACGTCATCCGCCCAACAAGCCCCGGTTTTAAAATTTGCGTATATGTTTTCTCATCGAGCTTCGGGGCGGTTTGTTTCACTTCATTCACCCATTTGCGGAAGTCATCTCCCGTTTGCGCGACGACCTCAAACTCCATATGGGCGAACTTTTCCCCGGAAAAGTTGGCGCTCCGCCCCATGTAAGAACCGGGTTTGTCCGCTTGCAAAATCAGCTCGGTCTCCATGCCATCCATCGCGTATTTTTGGCCGCCCAATTCCGGCACCCAAAACGAGTTCATCGGTCCCACGGAAGTCAGCTTAAACTTGACCGGCACACCGGCCGGAATATGGACGTAGTTGACTGTTTCAATGTTTTCTTCTGGATAGCTGAAAATCCACTTCCAGTTTGCCGCCGTTACATGAATCGTGATCGGCTTCACTTTCTCCGTCGGCGGCTTTTCCAAGGCAAACGTCGCCTTCACCGTCGGAACAGCGAGTGCAGCGACAATCAAAATCGGAATGGCCGTCCAGATGATCTCAAGCAGCGTGTTCCCTTCCTCATCCGGCGGCTCATAGCCGGCATTTTCTGGCTTCTCGCGGTAACGAATGAGGAAAACGGCAAATAACGTAAAGACAACCACAATAATGAACAACATAAAGCCGACCGACCACATGATCAAATCATACTGCATGCGCGCCACCGGCCCTTGTGGATTGAGCACGGCCGTACGCTCCACACAACCGCCAAGCAAAAACAAAAACGGTAAAATGAACACCGCGCGCCACCGTTTCATGACTATCGATCCTCCCTTTGCCCACTCGGGGCTCCTTCCATACATCATTTCTTTGTTTCTACCATATCAAAATTGAGAATGTTTGAAACGAACGAGCGAAAAAGTTCATAAATCGGCAAAACATTTGTCACAAACTGTTCAATCATTGTTCAACAAATCGCCACTTGTTTTCCTCCATTAGGGAAATATTGATGGGAAAGGGGATTCGCACAAATATATTCCATCATATAGAAAAGAGCCGGACTCCTATTGAAAGGAGCCCGGCTGTCCTCCATCATTTTGTATTGTAAATCCTTGTTGCTGCAACTGTTTACGAATGCGTGGGTTTAACGTTTGCCACATCCATTGTTCATACAACGCCTTTTTCTCCCTAGGCAATAAATAGTAGTGTCGGCCGGCCTGGCGACGCGCCCGCTCGGTGACATCATAGAGCGCCAACGCGGCGGCGACGGAAATGTTAAAACTTTGCACAAAGCCGTACATCGGAATGACAAACGTTCCGTCCGCCAAGCGAAGCGCCTCTTCTGACACGCCGCTATGCTCGTTGCCAAACAACAGCGCTGTCGGTTGGGATAGATCGATGTCGGAAACCGGAATCGTCCCCTCACCAAGATAGCTTGCATACACTTGATACCCTTGCTTTTTTAAATCGGCAATGGCCGTTTTGATATCTGGCTTATGGTGAAGCGTCAGCCACTGATCGGCATAGCGCGTTACAAGCCGGTTCGGTGAAAACGGCGCCTTTCCCGTCACAATATGAACGTCTTGAACGCCAAACGCTTCAGCTGTCCGCAACACCGCTGCTTGATTATGCGAGTCATCGACCGCTTCGATCAAGACGGTAATATAGCGGGTGCGCTCGTTGAGAACCTCATACATTCGCTTCAACCGCCTCGGCAAAATCATTTCCCAGACCGGACGCATCGATTCGGTGAGTAGCCCTTCTTGCCGCAGCTGTTCCAAAAATGATGTCGCTTCCCGTTCCTCCACAGCGCATCCCCCTTTCCACAGAGTAGCGTATTCTGTGTTTCCCATTGTACAAAATGACAAGATGCCAAGGCAATTTATGTATTTTTAAATACTATTCAGATTATTTATTATATAATAACTTGAAAACATTGCTCATTTACAACCTCTTTATCTATCGGTTAGTATTATAATGTAAGCGCTTCAAAAATGCTTTTTCGAAAAATATTATTTATTATCAAAAGGAGGAGAAACAATGGAGCAAAAGCAGCGGCAATTGCATCGGGGATTGGAAGAACGGCACATCTCGCTCATGTCGCTCGGCGCGGCGATCGGCGTCGGCTTGTTCCTCGGTTCGGCGTCCGCCATTGAGATGGCCGGGCCGGCGATTTTGCTTGGCTATGCGGTCAGCGGCGCCATTATGTTTTTCATCATGCGCGCGCTAGGGGAAATGGCAGTCGAACACCCAGTTGCCGGTTCGTTCAGCCGCTATGCTTATCAATATTTAGGTCCGCTCGCTGGCTACTTGACCGGCTGGAATTATTGGTTTTTATGGGTGGTCACATGCATCGCCGAAATTACAGCCGTCGGCATTTACATGCAGTTTTGGTTCCCGGACACGCCGCGCTGGGCGTGGGCGCTTGCCGCGTTGGTGCTTATGACATTCATCAACTTTCTTGCGGTGAAAGCGTACGGGGAGTTTGAATTTTGGTTTGCGTTAATCAAAATCGTGACGATCGTCGCCATGATCATCATCGGCCTTGGCATGATCCTCTTTGGCATCGGCAATGGCGGCGTCGCCACCGGCATCAGCAATCTTTGGAAGCACGGCGGCTTCTTCCCGCACGGGATCAGCGGCGTTTTGATGTCGCTGCAAATGGTCATGTTCGCCTATTTGGGCATCGAGATGATCGGCGTAACGGCCGGGGAAGTGAAAAACCCGCAAAAATCGTTGACCAAAGCCATTAACAGCGTCTTTTGGCGCATTTTGATCTTCTACGTCGGCGCACTGTTTGTCATCATGTCCATTTATCCGTGGAACGAAATTGGCGAAAAAGGCAGCCCATTCGTGCTGACATTTGAAAAAATCGGCATTCACGCCGCGGCTGGCATCATCAACTTTGTCGTCTTGACCGCTGCCTTGTCGTCGTGCAACAGCGGCATTTTCAGCACAAGCCGGATGCTGTTTAACCTCGCCGAACAACAAGAAGCGCCGAGCGCATTCGGCCAACTGACAAAACGCGGCATTCCGGGCGCCGCCTTGATCGCCACTGCGCTTGTCATGCTTGTCGGCGTATATTTGAACTACGTATCAGAAAAAGTGTTCCAATGGGTAACAAGCATCGCCACATTCGGCGCCATCTGGACGTGGGCGGTGATTTTGCTGTCCCAACTGAAATTCCGCAAACAATTGAGCGCGGAACAAGTACAACGTCTCACGTTCAAACTTCCGCTTTATCCGTACAGCTCATACGTGTCGCTTGCCTTTTTGATCGGTGTTGCCGCTTTAATGGCCTACTTCCCGGATACGCGCATCGCCTTGATCATCGGCCCAGCTTGGTTGTTGCTTTTGACGGCAGTATACTTCGCCAAAGGAATGCACCGTCGCCAGCATGACCACTCTGAAGAAAAACAAGCGGGATGACAAGTCCGATCAAAAGAGAGGGTGTCCCGATCCTTGCGGGACACCCTCTTTGGCATAAAACCATCACGAAAGAAACAAAAAGCAGGACATGTGCGATCGCAGACACCATCCTCCCGACCGGTGTATTTCCGTTTGGATCATGATCCGCTTTCACCCTCCAACCTTTTCATTCATCGGCCGCCATATAGGCTTGGCGCGGATGATTGGGCTGATCCGGGTACTTTAAGCGGATTTTTCCTTCCTCTAATAACTTTCCTAAATAATTGTTGCGCAATCCATCCGGCGTCCGTTCGAGCAGCTCCGCTAGCTCTTTCAGACGCAGCGGCCGCTCGCGGCATAACCGAACGATCAATTGTTCCATGACCGCTGGAGCCAACCGTTTTTTTCGCCTTGCTAATTCTGCCATCTTCCATAGCCGTTCTTCAATGATTTCTTCTTTTTCGTTGCTGTCATGCATACGGATGTCGTTGTTTACGGAGTTAGACAAGTTATTTACGGACTCCGAGTTTTTATTTACGAAGTTCGACAGTTCATTTACGGAGTTTGGACCTTTTTTTACGGAGTTCGAGCCGCTGTTTACGGAGTTTTTGTCCTTATTTCTGTAGTTCGGTTTCTTATTAACAGAGTTTTTGTTCGTATTTACGGAGTTTGGTTCGTTAGTTACGAAGCTCTCGGTTTCCTGTCCGCTGTCCGGATCCAGCCATTCGGGTTCCAGCTGTTCCATCTGTCCATCCGGTTCTGTTTCCATTGTTGCGCTAATTTCAGCTGGAAATAACAGCGGACACAACACAACGATGGTACGGTCCGGATTCGTTTGTTGCGAGATATCAACCGGACAGACAAGCGCCTGTTCTTGCATATCACGCATTCGCTTAAGGCCCGATCCCGCGCGTTTGCATACGTCGATCAGCAAAAACATTTTAAAAATATTCGGATTGCGCAAATTGCTCGTATGCCCTGCCATGGCCGCTTCAATCGGGATGCGGAACCGTCCCGGGTTGGCAAAGCGAAATGAGCTATCCTCCTTTTCGACGGTGATGCCGCCTTCCTCTCCGTAGTCGGCGTGCACAAGCGCGTTGACGAGCGCCTCTCCAAGCAGAGCCCGCCCTTCATTCGCCCAAACGTGACGCTCCAGCTCAGCAAGCACGCGAAAATAAAAATCGTAAATGTTGCCGGACCATGTGCCGTCTTGCGACGTGAACCGCTTCATCCATCCTGCCGCTTCACTGTCAGCGTGCTCTCGATATTCCAAAAAGTATTGCGGCAACACCTCAGTGATGATCCGCTCCTCACTGAACATCAACAATCCCGCGAGCGTCAGCCCTTCTTTGCTGCTGTCGCGCAGCTTGCCCCACGCGCCGATTTTGTACAAAAATTCTTTTGTCTCGAGCCCGTTCCACGGATGGCCCGGTTTCACTCGAGCAAACCGCTCGCGGTAATGGCTGACCGTCTCAAAATTGAGTTCACTTAAACTGTAATGCTCTAAAATCAGGCTGTCTGCCAGCGCATGGGGGCGTTCATGAAACGAATTTGTATATTTATTCACTCCCGATCTTCCTTTGACATTATTTTTGCAAAACAGTTTGATTCTCTTTTTCTATTGTACCATCTTTCCTTCTCCTTGCGGATGGTTGCCAAAAAAAGAAAACCGTTGTGGATATGTGGAATAGTTTATCTTGCAAAAGGAAAACTACAGAAGACAACATTGACATGCAAGGAGGAGGTAATCATGTCGTCCCTTCCTTCCATCGTAGAGCCTTACTGGCGCGACTCCGTTTCGCTTCCATCATTTCCGAAGCTTGATGCAGACATTTCCGTCGACGTCGCGATCATCGGCGGAGGCATTTCCGGGATTACAACGGCCTATTTGCTGTCGGCGCAAGGGGCGCGCGTCGCCCTTCTGGAAGCCGATCGGCTTCTAAACGGCACGACCGGCCACACGACAGCAAAAATCACCGCCCAACACGATCTCGTTTACGATGAGTTTCTCAATCATTTTGGCGCAGAAAAAGCGCGGCTCTATTATGACGCCTGCATGGACGCACTCCAGTTTATCCGCCGCACGATCGAAGAACAACAAATCGACTGCGACTTTTGCGAGCAAGATGCCTATATTTATACGACATCTTCCTCCTCTTTCCAAAAAATTGTAAAAGAATGGGAAGCCTACGAACGGCTTGGCATTGACGGCGCCTTCGTTGAGTCGATCCCGCTCCCGCTGTCGGTGGCGGCAGCAGTCGTGATGAAGCGGCAGGCACAGTTCCACCCGCTCAAATATTTAGCCAAGCTCGTTGATTCGATTACACAGGCTGGCGGCGCCATTTACGAACACACACCAGCGGCGGATATTGAACAAGGGAAAAGGATGACGGTCATTACGCGAGACAAAAAACAGGTTGAGTGCGACCATGTCGCCGTCTGTTCTCACTTTCCGTTTTACGACGGCGGATTTTACTTTTCGCGCATGTACGCCGAACGGTCGTACGTATTGGGAGTGACGATCGCTGAACCGTACCCGGGCGGCATGTATTTAAGCGCCGATGAACCCAAACGCTCGATCCGCTCCGCAGCGGCAGGCGGCGAGACGCTCATCTTGATCGGCGGCGAAAACCATAAAACCGGCCAAGGCGTGCCGACGATGCGTCATTACGAGGCGCTGTCCTCGTTCGCTTCGCAGCTGTTTACGGTGAGCGACATCCGTTACCGTTGGTCCGCCCAAGATTTGACGACACTGGACAAAGTGCCATACATCGGCCGAATGACGGCAGGGACGCCAAACATTTATGTCGCGACAGGATACCGGAAGTGGGGGATGACGAACGGGACGGTCGCCGGAATGCTTTTGTCTGACCTCATCCTCGAACGCGACAACCGATACCGAGACTTGTACTCCCCCTCGCGCTTTTACGCTGATCCAAGCATGAAGCAGTTTTTCACGACAAACCTTGACGTCGCCAAACATTTGCTGGAGGGAAAGATCGAACCGGTTGTCCGCCGGCCGCAAGATTTGGCGCGCGGCGAAGGGGCGGTTGTCTCGGTCAACGGAAAGCGGGCTGGCGCCTATAAGGACGAGGCCGGGGTGCTCCATGTCGTCGACACGACGTGCACCCATATGGGGTGCGAGCTGGAGTGGAACAGCGGCGACCGGACATGGGACTGCCCTTGTCATGGCTCGCGTTTCTCCATCGATGGCGACGTCGTCGAAGGGCCGGCGAAACAGCCGCTCGCACGCATTGAACTTGAGGACGCGACATGAAGCTAGCACATAGGCGATGCCAACGGAACATCGTCGCGATGAACAAGCCGGATCTTGAGTTTCTACAGGGTTAGGAACATATGCTCCTAACCCTTTATTGTTTTCATTTGCCGCCGGCGCATTTCATGGTAAGATGAACAGTAGAGACCGATTGCATGGTGCACGATGTGTTCAGGAGGGATGACGCATGGACTTTGAACCAATTTTTCTCACTCCTGTCTTTCAAGAACGGATTTGGGGCGGCACGAAGCTCGCCGAACGATTCGGCTACGACATTCCGTCTTCGCAAACCGGAGAATGTTGGGCCGTATCCGCCCATCCCCACGGGCAAACAGTTGTCGCGCGCGGACCATTTGCGGGGATGACACTCGGACAATTATGGGAGGAACGCCGCGATTTGTTCGGCCACTTCCCGTCTGACCGCTTCCCACTGTTGACGAAAATTTTAGACGCCAACGCCGACTTGTCAGTCCAGGTCCACCCGGACGATGAATATGCGAAAATGCATGAAGGCGGGGAGCTCGGCAAAACGGAGTGCTGGTACATCATCGACTGCAAGCCGGGCGCTCAGCTCATTTACGGCCACTATGCAGAAACGAAAGAGCAGCTGCGCGCGATGATGGAGGCGGGGGAATGGGATCGTTTACTTCGGAAAGTGTCGATCCGCCCCGGCGACTTCTTCTATGTCCCGAGCGGCACGATCCACGCCCTTTGCGAAGGGACCCTCGTCCTTGAGACGCAGCAAAGCTCGGATACGACCTACCGCGTCTACGACTACGACCGCGTCGACAGCCAAGGGCGGAAGCGGGAGCTCCATCTAGAGAAAGCGATTGACGTCACAACCGTCCCGCACCGCGACATCGATGTCCGCCCTCATGTCGCCGAATTTCCGAGCGCGACGGTGACAACCTTCGTGGAAGGCGACTACTTCGGCGTCCAAAAATGGGACGTCCATGATGCGTTCACGTCAGAACAGACGAAACCGTTTCTTATTGTCAGCATCCTGAAAGGTGAAGGTGAACTCGTTCATAATGAGCGAGTATACGCGATCCGCCAAGGCGACCACTTTATTTTGCCGCACCGATTCGGCCGCTTCACGATCCGCGGTGCGCTTGAAGCGATCGCTTCATGGCCGCGGGCAGGCAAACAAACGGCTGACCTCCTCAGCCAATGAGTCACAACATACAAAAAAGGAGGGGCTGACCCAAACATCCGCTAAAACGCCGGCGTTTGGAGTCAGCTCCTCTTTGTTTTTACCTAATTTGGCTAAATAAAAGGAGATTCCGCGTTTATTCCTTCCCTGATTGATGCCACTAGGGACGATGGTTTGTCCTTAGTAGCGGCTTTTTTGAGAAGGTTGTGGGCAGCACAAATCAGCACCTTTGTCTATTGCCCACCCAAGAAGGGAAGGCTGAAGAGAACATGCCGATCAACAATAGGATTTCACCCATGGAGAAATCCCTTCATCTTCCCCGCTTAAGAGGAAGATGTCCCTTTCATTTGACCGAGACGATACACAGAAGCAATATGCCGCGCCGTTTGTGCCACATAATGTTCTGCCTGCTCCAGCGCTTTTTCCAATGACACAACGCCTGGAACGATCGTAAACAGCGCGTCGATGCCATGCTCCAGCACGACAGCGCTGTGGTCGCCCAACGATCCGGCGATGCCGATGACCGGAACACCGAACTGTTTCGCTGTCTTAGCGACGCCGATCGGCGTTTTGCCAAACACCGTCTGTTCATCGATCCGCCCTTCGCCGGTGATGACCAAGTCAGCGTCTTTGACGCGCTCTGCGAGCTGAACCGTCTCGATTACAATCTCGACGCCGCGCTTCAACTTGACCGGAAGAAACGCGAGCAGCCCTGCTCCCAAACCGCCCGCCGCACCAGCGCCGGGAATGTCGCCGACTTGTTTGCCGAGTTCGCGGCGGATGACGTCAGCGTAATGCGCCAAATTCCGGTCGAGAACCGCAATCATGTCCGGCGTCGCCCCTTTTTGCGGACCGAAAATGGCCGACGCCCCGTTCGGCCCGGTGAGCGGGTTGTCGACGTCGCATGCCACGTCAATGCGAACTGACGCAAGGCGTGGATCGAGTCCGGAAAGGTCAATCGCATGCAAATCGGCCAGCGCGCCGCCGCCCGGACCGATGTCGCGGCCGTCTCGATCCAGAAGCCGCCCCCCGAGCGCCTGCACCATGCCGGCCCCACCGTCGTTCGTCGCGCTGCCGCCGATACCGATGATGAGATGGGTGGCGCCTGCATCCAGCGCTGCAAGGATCAACTCCCCTGTCCCTCGCGTCGTTGTCACCAACGGGTTGCGCCGGTCGCGCGGGACAAGGTGTAGCCCTGAGGCGGCAGCCATCTCAATCACCGCCGTCTTTCCATCACCAAGCAAGCCAAAAAACGCCCGCACCGGCTCTCCGAGCGGCCCGGTCACTTCTGTTTCGACGATGCAGCCGCCGGTCGCGTCAACGAGCGACCGCACCGTTCCTTCCCCGCCATCGGCCATCGGCACTTTGATGTATTCCGCATCTGGAAACACTTCGCGAAATCCACGCTCGACCGCCTTGGCGACTTCGAGCGCAGACAGACTTTCTTTGAATGAATCAGGGGCTATGACAATTCTCATTCTTTTTCCCTCCTCTTTTATCCCTATCCAAACCTTGGAAACGAAAAGTCATCGGAAACGCCCGTCTTGGCATAAAAGATGACAGCAGCCTCCACTATCATGTTGTTCGCCAACCGAAGCGCTACTTCCTCTGAGCGCAAACAAATCGCCAACATACTATTGCAACGAACAAGCCATGGCTGACCGAACGACCCTAGCCGCCATAAGCGGGAAAAAGAGCAGCTCCAAACAACTCGGCTGCCGCAATCGTATTCGGATTCGGCAATACGATATTTCCACCCTTTCCATCGCCGACAACGCTGCAATCGCGCTAGCTGTACTGGAACAATCAACAATGATTGATCTGCTTCCTGTTTCATTCAACGAAACAAGCACGATCCAGCTGAATTGAGCCAGCTTTCACTCAATATATGTCAAATTTTGTGGAAAAAAGACGAAAAACAATGCCATTTCGTCTATTTTCACAATTGTGTATATAGTACTATAATAGATGTAACCATATGTTCGTTTGTTCCAATTGGGAACATCTTGATTCTATAAAAAGACGGTTTCCAAATTCACTGTTCGCCATCGCCTGCTATAATCCGTATTTTGGCTGAAAACCACTGGCATGTGAGTGGTCTTCCTCTTTTTGGAACCACTCCATCAACGCCAAAGTTGTCAGAGGTCAGATTTATAGGAGAGAGAGCTGTGATGTTACTCCGGGCACGACCGATCATTTTTGCCGTTTTTTCCGCGTCCATTGCTGTTGTGTTTGTGTCAAAGCCGCCTTCCTTCGATCGCACCTATGTCATCGCCTTGCTGTTTTACTGGCTGTTTTCCAGCTTGTATTCACACTTGCGCGTCATCGACAAAACAAAAAACAATATTCCCGTTGATTACGGCATTAACTACAGTTTATCGTTCGCCTTATTTGCCGGCCCGTTCGGGCTGTTTATCTTTGAAGCGTTGTTTCGTTTGACTGAACATATGGCAAAAAAATATTTGAAAACAGCGGAACCCGATGAATGGCTGCACACATTATACAACATTGGTGCGTTTGTGACGTTCAATTCGCTCGCGTTTGCCTTATACGATCTCCTTGGTCCGCTGTTTCAGCCTATTCCAGTCATCGGCTTCTGGTTGCTTTTATTCCTGCTCGTCATCGTCGTTTCCTTTTTGACTGACTGTTGCCTGATCATCATTTTTTATATAACCGGCGACATCCAGACAAAGCACGAGGCGTTGGATTTTATTAAGACGAGAAGCTGGACGGACATGGGAAAAACGGCGCTGACAAACGGTCTGTTATTTCTCTTTTTGCAAGAACAGCGGTGGGATATGCTTTTAAGCTTATTTTTGCTGAATTACTTCGTCAGCCGCTCGTTCTTTTCCAAATCACAAAGCATTCGGCATAAACTAGAACGCGACCACTTCGAAAAAATGGCCTACACCGACTTTCTGACCGGCGTTCATAACCGCGCCTATATGGACCAAACGATCGCCAAGCTAAACGGATCAGGTGAATGGATCGGCGTCGTCGTCGCTGATATCGACAATTTTAAAATGATCAACGACACGTATAACCATGCCGTCGGCGACGAAGTGATCCGCCATTTCGCCTCAACCTTGAAACAATTTCTCAAAGAGAGCGATTTTTTGTTTCGCAGCGGCGGCGAAGAATTTACGATGTTTTTGCGTCATCGCACGTTTGAAGAGAGCGTCCAGCTTGTCGAGGAGATTCGAGAAGCAGTGCGCCATAGCACGGTGTTGATCGAGTACATGGCGGTGAAATGTCCCATTTCCTATACATCGTCCTTTGGTCTTTACTTTTTCCAAGCAGAGGGGACCATGTCGATCGAAAAAGCGTACATTTATGCTGATCATTTATTGCTTCGTTCGAAAGAAAGCGGCAAAAATAAAGTATCGGCCCAATGCGGGGGAGCTGCATAAATTAGGCGGCTCTCCTTAACTTTTCCCTAGCATCCCTTTTTCTGGGAGGATTTGATAGCGAAGACGTCGAATAACAATTTATAACTGAAATGTGGAATTCTACACAGCCAAGGAGGATGAAACATGAGGCAAACTACTGACTATCATGCATCCAGACGCATTACCGCAAACATTTTTAAAGGATCGTTAGGAAATCTGATTGAATGGTATGACTGGTACGTTTATTCTGCTTTTGCCGTCTATTTTTCATCTGAGTTTTTTCCTGAAGGGAACATGACCGTTCAACTGCTAAACACAGCTGGCATTTTTGCGATTGGGTTTCTGATGAGACCGCTGGGCAGTTGGGTTATGGGACGGTATGCAGATCGGCATGGACGCCGGGCTGCCTTGACACTTTCCGTTATGATTATGGCTCTCGGTTCCCTTGTGATTGCTTGTACACCTGGATACAGTAGCATTGGCATGTTGGCCCCCGTTATCCTAGTCCTAGCCCGGCTGATTCAAGGAATATCACTAGGAGGAGAATATGGAACTTCCGCTACTTATTTGTCCGAAATGGCTGCTAGCGGACGTCGGGGATTCTATTCTAGTTTTCAATATGTAACGCTTGTATCGGGCCAATTGGTAGCCCTTGGCGTTCAAATTATTCTTCAACAAATATTGAATGAAAGACAAATGGTTTCTTGGGGATGGCGCATTCCTTTTGCCATCGGAGCCATCGGCGCGCTGATCGTATTATGGCTACGCCGTTCAATGGACGAGTCTGAGCAATACTCAGAAATGCACACAGAAACACGTAAACATGCAGGCACCCTCAAATTGTTGATGAAATATCCAAAAGCCGTCCTGACCGTTGTTGGCCTCACACTGGGGGGCACTGTCGCGTTCTATACCTATACAACTTATCTGCAAAAATTTATGGTCAATTCAGTAGGGATCGACAAAGAAACCGTCAGCTGGATCAATTTTATTGCTCTATTGGTTTTTGTTGTTCTCCAACCGTTTGCCGGAATGCTGTCCGATCGAATCGGCCGCAAACCACTTTTAATTAGCTTTGGCATCCTTGGGGCACTGCTAACTGTACCGATCTTTGTATTCATGAAACAAACACCCAATCCGTTCATCGCCTTCTTGCTCATGATGGGGGGACTTGTCATTGTCACCGGATATACTTCCATTAATGCCATTGTCAAAGCAGAATTATTCCCGACAGAAATACGTGCGCTCGGTGTAGGGTTTCCTTATTCGCTGACTGTCGCCATCTTTGGCGGAACAACTGAATTTGTCGCTCTATGGCTGAAGAATGCGGGCATTGAATCAGCATTTTTTTACTATGTTGCTGGCTGCATCGCTATTAGCTTGATCACCTATTTCGTCATGAGTGAATCATCTAAAAATTCCTTAATCGAAAAAGATTTCCATAAAAAAAATGAGGCCGCTTCATCCTGACACAAACAATGATGGATGAAGGATAGCCGTTGTGCTGCATTGGCGCAACGGCTATTTGAACCAAATGTCTCAACTTGATCTCCCGTATTCAACAGTAATGAATAAATCTGTGATCAAACGTCTTCTCTCCATCATGAAACTAAGAAATAGAAAACCTCATTTACTTATGATACGGCTCCCCCCGGTTAATGCGAAACGCGCGGTAAATTTGCTCGAGCAAAATGAGGCGCATGAGCTGGTGTGGAAACGTCATTTTCGAAAACGACAGCGTCTCGTCGGCGCGCGCCATCACTTGTTTGCTTAAGCCGAGCGAACCACCGATGACAAACACCACTTTGCTTTTGCCGTAGGTGGCGAGCTCATCGAGACGGGCGGCAAATTGTTTGGACGATTTCATCTTCCCTTCAATCGCGAGCGCGATGACGTGGGCGTCATGGGGGATTTTCGCCAGAAGCCGTTCCCCTTCGCGCTCTTTGATTTGTTCCTCCTCAAGTTCGCTCGCCCGCTCCGGCGTTTTTTCATCGGCGACTTCGATAATGTCGATTTTGGCGTACGCGGACAGCCGCTTTGTATATTCATGAATTCCAGCGATTAAATATTTTTCCTTCAATTTACCCACAGCGACAATGAAAATATGCACAAACAATCCCTGCCTTATAAACAGCTTATCAACAGAATTTATCCACATATACACAATACATATCCACATATTGTGAAAAAACGGTTATCCTCCTACAGCATATACCGCTCGTCTTTCACAAAAATCGCATTGTTTTCCGCTGTTATCCACAGGCAGGAGATCCGGCGCCTGTTCTGTTTCATCTACATATTGATCAATGGCGATGTCGACATGTTCTTCACATGTGAATATCATCATTCTCGCCCCTCTCCTTGTGGAAAAAAGAAGGAGCGTTTTCGCTCCCTCCGTTCGCTTTCGCTTAATAGGATTCGCGCGCCAGCTTCATCGTAACTGTGCGTTTTTTTCCATCACGATAAAACGTGACTTCCATCCGGTCGCCGATCGATTTTTTCGTGTACAAATACTTGCGCAAGTCAAGCACATTGCGGATTTTTTCGCCGTCAAGCGCCACGATGACATCAAACTGTTTTAAGCCCGCCTGTGCGGCCGGCGACATCGGCACGACTTGAATGACCGCCACTCCTTCCGTTACGTTCGGCGGCAAATGAAGCGTCGCCTGCCAATGATACGATGGGATGTCGCTTAGCGAGCGAAGTTCAACGCCCATATATGGACGGCGCACTTGTCCGTATTTTTCTAAGTCCGAAATGATCGGAATGGCCGTGTTGATCGGAATCGCGAACCCGATGCCTTCAACCGCCTCTTGGGCGATTTTCATCGAGTTGATGCCGATGACTTGCCCTTTGATATTGACGAGAGCTCCGCCGCTGTTTCCTGGGTTGATCGCCGCATCCGTCTGCAATACTTCTGCGTTCCAGTCTGGAGCGCCGTCTTGGTCCAAATCGACTTCGACCGTCCGGTTCGTTCCAGAAATAATACCTTGCGTCACCGATCCGGCGAACTGCAAACCGAGCGGATTGCCGATGGCGATGACCGGCTCGCCTGGCTTCAGCGTATCAGAATTGCCGAACTGGGCAACTTTTTTCACATGCTTCGCGTCAATTTCCAAAACGGCTAAATCCATAAGCACATCGCTGCCGAGCAGCTTCGCCGGCACTCTCGTTCCATCTTTTAAGCTCACTTCAAGCTGGCTGGCGTTTTCGATAACGTGGTGGTTCGTGACGATAAACGCCCGGCCTCCCGCTTTCTTGTAAATGACGCCCGATCCGACGCCAGTCTCGCCTCCTTGCGACCAGAAGCCCGCTGCTTGAATATTGACAACGCCGACAACCGCGTCTGACACTTGGTCGATCGCCTTTGTCACCGCCGTCGTCACATCAACGAAAACACGCTGCCGAATCGGTGGAGTTCCATTTTCCTTTGGCTCTTCCTCTGCTCTTTGATTCGGCACAACATTATATGGGAGGATATCCCAGCGAGAAAGCGCCGGAATGGACATGAGGACGAGGAGTCCTCCTAACACGGCCCCGACAAGCGCGGAAACAAACGATCCGCTGCGCCGCTTCCTCCTCGTTTGTCCGTACGGCTCATAATGGTCGTCGTAATATCCCATACTCGCCATCCTTTCCACATTCGTCTCCATCCCTCATTATAATCATGAACAGGAGAAAAAATCCAACAAACGCGTTTTCCTCAGTTTCGGCAAAACGGGCTTTATACATACGCCAATGCCGTTGCCCGGCGCGGATCGGTATCGTACAAATGAAAGCGGGCGCCGACCACTAAGCCTTTCTGTTCCAACACTTGCGTCACGGTCATGCGCGCCAGCTCTTTCATATTGTTATCTTGGCTCAAATGGGCCAAATAAATTTGCTTTGTCCGGTCGCCGATCACGTCAGCAAGCGCCAAGCCCGCTTCCTCATTCGAAATATGGCCGACATCGCTTAAAATGCGACGCTTGACGCTCCATGGATATCTCCCCATCCGCAGCATACCGACGTCATGATTGCTTTCAAACACGAACACATCCGCGTTTTCAATCGTCTTTTTGATCCGCTCGCTCACGTAGCCGGTATCGGTGAGCAGCACAAGCTTTTTCCCTTCATAATGGAAAACGTAAAACATCGGCTCGGCGGCGTCGTGAGAGACGCCGAACGATTCGACGTCGACATCGCCAAACGTCCTTACAGTGCCGAGCGGAAAGACAAATTTTTGCTCGGCCGGAATGTCGCCGACCGCTTGTTCCATCGCCTGCCACGTTTTTTCATTGGCATACACCGGCAACCGATATTTGCGGGCGAGGACGCCAAGCCCTTTAATATGGTCGCTATGTTCATGGGTGACAAGCAACGCATCGAGTTGCCCCGGATGGCGGCCGATCTCAGCAAACAGTTCCTCAAGCTGCTTGCCGCTCAAACCAGCGTCAACAAGCAGGCGCTGGCGGTCTGTCTCAATGTAAAAGGCGTTGCCGGTGCTGCCGCTGGCCAGCACACTAAACCGCATCGTCATGTTCTTTCACTCCAGCACATTTCCTTGATCATTGATCACTTGCCCTTCAAACGCATTGACGAAATAGTCTTCCTTCCGATTGACAACGATATGCCAAGTTGGAGTCAACACTTGGGATGCAGTAAATTGAACAAGCCCGTAATAGCCAAGCTCCACTTTCGTGACGCGGTCACCCGGCTGCAGATGCCCTTTTCGGTACAACGTCTCAATGGCTTTAATTGCCGGGACGATATCTTGCTTGCGTTCGTACTTTTCCAATTCGCTGAGCATCGTCTGTTCATACGACAGCGCTTCTCGTTTCCCGTTGACATGGATGACGAGCTTGCTGTTTTCATTGCCGTAAATCATTTTGCCGTCATACACTTGGTAGCAGGTCAAGATTCCTTGCTTTTCATCAAACGACCAAAAAGCATATTGCCCGCCGCCGATGATGTAGCGTTGCAAAAACTCACGCAGCTGGTATGGATCGTCAATCGGCAGCGCAATCGGATCGATGAATGTTCCTTTGACTTTCGTTTCTCCTTCGATTCTCACTTTTTGCCCGGGCAGCTTTTTTACATCTGCCATGGTGAATGAGCGGCTTTTGCCGCTGACATACGCCGCTTTCGTCACTTCCTTCGGCAGCTCGACGTACGTAATGCCGTTCGCCTCAAGCTGCTCTTCAATCGTCGTTTCCAAAATGACATCAAGCTGGCTGCTGTTTCGTTTTTCCATAAACTGATAGCCTAAAAAACAGTCGAGGATGAGGAACACGATAATAAAAATGGTCTTTGTTTTACTCCAGTCCATTGGTTCCCCCTCCTCTCGCCTCATCGTCCATGTTCACCTTTTTCCATGTTTGTCCGTACAGGTAGAACCATGCCGGTTCAAGGCGGATGACTTTTTCCCGCTCCGGATCTTTGATGAGCTCATAGCCGATGACGATATCTTTGATGAGCGATTTGCGAACGCCTTTCGTCTGTTCGAACCAGTTGACGATCTCATGACCGGACGGCAGCGTTTTTGGTGTGCGGTTGCGATCCGCGATTTCAAGGCGAAAGAGCGGGCGCTGGTATTTCATCAAATCGGTCGCTCCCCACGTCTCTACGATTTCTGACATGCCGTATTCATTAAAAACTGGATAACCGTTGACGACGAGCCGGAAGGTGACTTTCCGATCTTCCTCACTCCAGCGTGCAAAATGATATAGATCCGTCCAACCGCCGTGCTCATTGATAAAATCAATGCTTTTTTGGATGATATGGGTTTCTTGCTCCGTTTGCCCCATATTTGAGACGCGCGCCGCTGGATTCACATACAGCAGCATTCGTTGAAGAAAATCGACGTCCATCAGCCGCGAACCGTCTGTATATTCTTCGCCAAATGGAATCAAATCTTTTTTGACAAAGCTTGGGTCGCTAAAGAGCGCTTCTTTAAACTTGTCTGCGTCCAACTCGTCGGTATAATATTGCAAACTGCTGAGCACCACTTCTTTTTCCGGCAAATACAACTGCTTTGTTTCGCTGACCGGATAAGCAAAATAACGCGGAAAATGGCTCGTTTCTTTCACCAACCGACCGATCGCCGACAAGGAAGCATCACTGGCAATCGCCTTGTAAATTTTGCGCTTGTCGGTCGCAATGAAGTAGATGGGAAACTCATCCTTCCCGCCAAGCGGGACAAGTATGCGGTCAAACGCCAATCCATCGAGCCGTCTGTCATCGATTGTGAAAATCAATTGGTATATGTCGATCGGCACCTCATCGGGGTAAATGATCTCGAGCCGCTCTTTGCCGTTTAGAAACGATAAAAACTTCCCTTGCGGAACAGAAGATGAAACGTCTTCGAAATCGTCAAGCGTCCACTTTTTCATTTCTTTCAGCACTTCATTTTTTTCTTCATCTTTCGTCACAGCATAGGAGACGCCGTTTTTATGAATGAGCATCTGCTTCGGCTGCACAACCATCGCCGTGTCCACTTGGGTGTTGCTGACTGACACATGCTGAATATATTCGTCATTTTGCAGCACGTCGTATTTCGGATGATATGTCCATAAGGCAAACGTTAAGGTAATGCTGATGAGCACAAGCAACGTCAACACGATGGTTTTGATCGTTTCATACATCGCACCAGTCATCCTTTTGTTCACGTTCTAACGGCAACGTAAAATAAATCGTCGTTCCTTTATGCTCCTTGCTTTCCGCCCAAATGGTCCCGCCATGGGCTACGACGACTTCTTTGGCAATGGCCAGCCCAAGCCCCGTCCCTCCCAATTTGCGCGATCGCGCCTTGTCGACCCGGTAAAACCGTTCGAAAATTTTGGCCAAGTCGGCTTTCGGGATGCCGACTCCTTCGTCGCTGACGCTGACGATAATTTCATCCGCCAATTCACGGACGCGGAACGTAATCGTTCCACCTTGGGGAGAGTATTTCAACGCGTTGGAAATGATGTTATCCAACACTTGCGTAATTTTGTCTTCATCCACCTCAATAAAAATCGCCTCGCGCGGAATTTTGCGGACAAACCGGATGTTGTCGCTTTTCGTCAACTCAAACCGGTCAATGACTTTATGGAAATAGGCAGAAAAATTGATCCACGTTTTCTTCAGCTTGTAGTCTTTGCTGTCGAGCTTGGACAGATGGAGTAAGTCGTTGACGAGCCGAATCATCCGCTCGGTTTCATTTTGCACGACTTGAATGAACCTTGGAGCGATGTCTTTATCTTGCCAAGCGCCGTCAGCGAGCGCTTCTAAGTAGCTTTTCATTGTGGTAAGCGGCGTGCGCAATTCATGCGACACATTGGCGACAAACTGCCGTCGCTCGCGGTCGATTTTTTCCTGTTCGGTAATGTCGTGCAAAACGACGATCAATCCGTTGACAAATCCGCCCTCTTTTTGAATCACCGACAACGACGCGCGCAAAATATACAGTTCCTCATCCGTGCTGAAATCTAAAATGAGGGAATCGCGCTCCTCAAGCAGCGTTTCAAACGTATACTGGTCGGCAATGCCAAGCACGTCGACGATCGAACTCGACAGCACTGTTTCACGTGAAACATTCAAAATGTTTAACGCTGCATCGTTAATGAGAATGACGCGCCCCCGGCGGTCGGTCGCGATCACGCCATCGGTCATATGCGTCAACACCGACTCGAGCTTGCGCCGCTCCCCTTCGGTTGTCGCCTGCGCTTCTTGCAATTTTTTCGTCAAATTGTTGAACGTCATCGCCAATTGGCCGATCTCATCGTAGCCATACACTTTGACCTTGCGGGAGAAATCTCCCCTTGTCATCGCCAGTGCTTGACGGCGCATATCGGAAATCGGCCGGGTAATCGTGCGCGACAAAAAAATGCCGAGTACGGCGGTAATGGCGAGAGCGATCCCCGTCCCGGTCGCCAAAATCATATTGATTTGCCGCATTTGCGAAAAGACGTTTTCCATCGAGGCGATGACGTAAATGACACCTTTGATTTCACCGCTCGTTTTGATCGGAGTCGACGAAATGTACATGCGATGGCCTGTTTTCGAATCGAGCAGCATCTGGTCAACCATTTCACCCGTAACAAGCGAACGTTTTACGTAAATTTCCGTCGTCCGCTTCCCCACGATATTTTGCGTATACGGGTTGGACGTTGCCAACACTTTCCCTTTCTCGTCGATGACGCGCACTTCAGAAATGTCTTGGGAAACGAAATCGTGAAGAAGCGAACGGATGTCTTCTTCCAATGTCGGGCTTTTTTCATCGCGCTCCCGATTCATTGCCTGCTCGACGTTATAAGCGAGCAACGTCACCCGTTCGTTCAATGAGTTTTTAAAATTTTGCACAAGCTCCGTTTCCAGCTTGCGTACGAAATACACGCCGATGATTTGCATGGCGACGAGAATCAACAGCACATAAATAATGACAAACTTAAAATGAATCGAACGGAATGGACCTACTTTTTTCATGCCGACTCATGACTCCTGTTCCGGATTGCGCAAATAATAGCCGACGCCTCGCCTTGTGACGATCCAATTTGGATGGGATGGGTTGTCCTCTATTTTTTCACGCAGACGCCTTACCGTCACGTCAACGGTGCGCACATCTCCATAATAGTCGTAGCCCCAAACGGTTTGCAGCAAATGCTCGCGCGTCATTACTTGGCCGATATGCTTCGCCAAATAATGAAGCAGTTCAAATTCGCGGTGGGTCAGTTCAATTGTTTCCCCTCTCTTTTGCACGACATACGCGTCCGGACGGATGACGAGCGGGCCGATAACGATTTCATTTGTTTCATTTTCCTCTTCCTCTTGGTTGGCCGTTTGCGCATGACGGCGCAAGTTTGCCTTCACCCGCGCTAGGAGCTCGCGCGTGCTGAACGGCTTTGTCACATAATCGTCCGCACCGAGCTCCAACCCAAGCACTTTATCAATCTCGGAATCTTTCGCCGTCAACATAATGATCGGCATATCATACTTTTTCCGCACTTCGCGGCATACTTCCATGCCGTCTTTTAACGGCAGCATAATATCCAATAAAATCAAGTCCGGCATCGTTTCTTCGACTTTTTGCAGCGCTTCTTCGCCGTCGTAGGCGCAAATGACTTCATATCCTTCTTTTTGCAAGTTAAATTGCAAAATATCGGCAATCGGTTTTTCATCATCGACGACTAAAATGCGTTTTTCCATCTCGCACACATCCTTCCTTTTGCGATGGAATTCTATCATTACTAATTTACCACGTCGTGAACGTGAAATCATCCTTTGCTGATTGCCATTTTGAGGAGCCGATCAAAGAAAAAAGCATAGACGCATAGGCATCTATGCTTCGATCATTCTGCTGTTCGCGGCGCTCCGCTTACGCGTAGACGCTGCGGACGACGTTCGTTTGCGAACGGTCTGGGCCGACAGAAAAAATGGAAAGCGGAATGCCGGTGAGTTGGGAAATGCGCTCGACGTAATGGCGGGCGTTCGCCGGCAGTTCATCAAGACTTTTCACTCCGGTAATATCCTCTGTCCAACCGGGCAGCTCCTCATAAATTGGTTCACATTCGGCCAACACTTTCAAGCTCGCTGGAAACTCTTCAAGCACTTGGCCGCGGTAGCGATAGGCGACGCAAATTTTCAACGTTTCAATGCCGGTCAACACGTCGATCGAGTTGAGCGACAAGTCGGTAATGCCGCTCACCCGGCGAGCATGGCGGACGACGACGCTGTCAAACCAGCCGACGCGGCGCGGACGGCCGGTCGTCGTCCCGTACTCGCGGCCGACTTCGCGAATGCGATCGCCGATTTCATCGTGCAGCTCCGTCGGAAACGGCCCGTCGCCGACGCGCGTCGTATAGGCTTTCGCCACTCCGACGACATGTTTGATCTTCGTCGGCCCGACACCGGCGCCGATCGTCACCCCTCCCGCGACCGGGTTCGACGATGTGACAAACGGATACGTTCCTTGATCGATATCGAGCATAACGCCTTGCGCTCCCTCGAACAAAACGCGGCGCCCTTCATCCAAGGCATTGTTCAATACGACCGATGTGTCACAGACGTATTTGGCGATTTGCTGGCCGTATTCGTAATATTCTTCAAAAATGTCTTCCAACCGGAAGCCCTCGACTCCGTACACTTTTTCAAACAGCATGTTTTTCTCCTTTAAGTTGCGCTCCAGCTTTTCGGCAAACACCTCGCGGTCAAGCAAATCAACGATGCGGATGCCGATGCGCGCCGCCTTATCCATATACGCCGGCCCGATTCCTTTTTTCGTCGTGCCGATTTTGTTTGCTCCTTTCCGCTCTTCCTCAAGCTCGTCCAATTTCAAATGGTACGGCAAAATGACGTGGGCGCGGTTGCTGATGCGCAAATTGTCGGTCGAAATGCCGCGCTCGTGCAAATACAAAAGCTCCGCAACGAGCGCTTTCGGGTCGACGACCATCCCATTGCCGATGACGCAAATTTTATCTTTATAAAAAATGCCCGATGGGATCAAGTGCAACTTATACTTTTCCCCGTTGAACACGATCGTGTGTCCGGCGTTGTTTCCCCCTTGATACCGGGCAATCACTTCCGCATTTTCCGATAAAAAATCCGTAATTTTCCCTTTCCCTTCATCGCCCCATTGCGTGCCGACAACAACGACTGACGACATGGCGAGCACCTCCAGTTTCCTCGGTCTAAACATTGTCAGTGTACCAGTTTTCAGTGATAAAGTCAATGAAACACGAACATTAAAAAGAAATATCGCATCTTTTATTCGTCTATTAATGTTTCGGAAGACTCTCTCTTCAACGCCGCGGGTGTAAGCGAGGAACTATTCAAAGGCCAAAAGCACAAAAAAGGGGCCCCGCCGGCAGCGCAGTCCGTCTTACGCCCCCGGCGGAATTTGCGCCTCATCGAAGCGGCGCTCTAAGTTGACAAATTTGTTGTACTCTTTAATAAAGGCGAGCTGCACCGTCCCAACCGGGCCGTTCCGCTGTTTGGCGATAATGATTTCAATGATGTTTTTGTTCTCGGAATCTTTATTGTAGTAGTCGTCGCGATACAAAAAAGCGACGATATCCGCGTCCTGCTCAATGCTCCCCGATTCGCGAAGATCGGACATCATCGGCCGTTTATCCTGTCGCTGCTCAACGCTGCGCGACAGCTGCGACAAGGCGATGACCGGCACTTCGAGCTCGCGGGCGAGCGCCTTTAATGAACGGGAAATTTCCGACACTTCCTGCTGGCGGTTCTCCCGGTTGCGCCCACTTCCTTGAATGAGCTGCAAATAATCGATCACCACCATGCCGAGGCCGCTTTCTTGTTTCAAGCGGCGGCATTTGGCGCGAATGTCGCTGACGCGGATGCTCGGTGTGTCGTCAATATAAATGCCGGCATTTGACAAACTGCCCATCGCCATCGTCAGTTTGCCCCAATCTTCCGGCGTCAGCTTGCCCGTGCGCAAGTTTTGGGCGTTGATGTTGCCTTCGGCGCAAAGCATCCGCATCACAAGCTGCTGGGCGCTCATTTCCAAGCTGAAAATCGCGACATTTTCGTTCGTCTTCGTCGCCACATTTTGAGCGATGTTTAACGCGAAGGCCGTCTTCCCGACCGACGGCCGGGCAGCGACGATAATCAAGTCGCTGCGCTGAAATCCGGACGTCATTCGATCGAGTTCAGTGAATCCGGTCGGGATGCCGGTGATGTCTCCGTTCCGGCTATGGAGCATTTCAATGTTGTCATACGTCTGTACGAGAACATCTTTAATATTTTTAAAGGCTCCTGAGTGTTTCCGTTGGGAAACCTCCATAATTTTCCGTTCGGCTTCATCGAGCAAAACGTCAATTTCATCTTCCCTTGTATAGCCATCTTGAGCAATCGATGTCGCCGTGCGAATAAGGCGGCGAAGCACCGATTTTTCCTCAACAATGCGGGCGTAATATTCGACGTTGGCTGCTGTCGGCACCGAATCGGCAAGCTCGCTTAAGTAGGAGACACCGCCCACTTCCTCAAGCTGCTCCAAAGCAGCCAGTTCCGCCGTCACCGTCACTAAATCGACCGGCTCGCCTTTATCAGCGACGCGAAGCATGGCGTGGAAAATTTTTTGATGGGCCGCGCGGTAAAAGTCTTCGGGAATTAATCGTTCCGAGGCGAGCGTCAGCGCAGTGGGATCCAAAAACACAGCGCCAAGCACGGCCTGCTCGGCTTCAATGCTTTGCGGAGGAATTCGTTCTGAAAAAAGTTCGCTCATCGTCTCACCGCCTTTTCCCCCGTTTCATTTCCGTCGATAATGCCCCCGCCATAGCGGGCGGGGGCACCAGTGCTGCCGTTATTTTTGTTCCTTGACGTGCACTTTTAAGGTTGCTGTCACTTCCGGATGGAGCTTCACCGGTACGTTCGTATATCCAAGGGAGCGAATGGCATCAGCAAGCTCGATTTTCCGTTTGTCAAGCTTCAAGCCATGCTGGGCCTGAAGCGCCTCAGCGATTTGCTTGCTCGTGATCGAGCCAAACAAACGGCCGCCCTCGCCCGCTTTCGCCGGAATTTCCACCGTCAGCTTCTCGAGCTCTTCTTTCAGTTTTTTCGCATTAGCCAGCTCTTCCGCTGCTTGGCGCTGCTCTTTTTGTTTTTGCGCCTCGAGCGCTTTAATGTTCGCCGGCGTCGCTTCAATGGCAAGCCCTTGCTTGAACAAAAAGTTGTTCGCATAGCCGTCGGCAACGTCTTTGATTTCCCCTTTTTTCCCTTTTCCTTTCACATCTTTTAAAAAAATCACCTTCATGATGGCTTACCCCCCTCAAAATAGTCGTAAATCGCTTCACGCAGCTGCCGCTCCGCCTCTTCCACCGTCACCTCGGACAGTTGGGCGGCGGCGTTTGTCAAATGTCCGCCTCCACCCAGCCGTTCCATAATGACTTGCACATTGACATCGCCGAGTGAGCGGGCGCTGATTCCGACCGTCCCGTCGGACCGCTTGGAAATGACGAACGAAGCAACGACGCCGCTTAAAGTAAGAAGCGTATCGGCCGTTTGCGCAATCAACACTTGGTCATGCACCTCGTTTTCGCCCCCTTTGGCGATGGCGATGCCATGTTCATCGATCACCGCCCGTTCGATCAATTTCGCCCGTTTGACATAATTGGCGACGCTTTCCCGCAACAATTTTTGCACAAGCACCGTATCCGCTCCTTGGGCGCGCAAGTATGACGCGGCGTCGAACGTCCGCGAGCCGGTGCGGAGCGTAAAACTTTTCGTGTCGACGACGATCCCAGCAAGCAAGGCGGTCGCCTCAAGCATCGTCAGCTTCATCCGTTTTGGTTGGTACTCTAACAGCTCAGTAACAAGTTCGGATGTCGAGGAAGCATACGGCTCCATATAGACGAGAATCGGCGCTTCAATGAACTCTTCGCCGCGGCGATGGTGATCAATGACGACGATATGGTCGGTGCGATACAATAGACGCTCTTCAATGACGAGCGACGGGCGATGCGTATCGACGACAATGAGAAGCGTATCCTCGGTGACGAGCTCGAGCGCCTGCTCCGGCTTTAAACATCTTGACCATAATTCAGCATGTTTTTTCATTTCTTCAAGCAACCGTTGCGCCCCGGCGTCGGTTCTTGCCGGATCGATCACGATAAACCCTTCCTTTTGGTTCGATTGGACGACTTTTAAAACGCCGATCGCCGCTCCCATGGCGTCCATATCGGGATATTTATGCCCCATGATAAGCACTTTGTCGCTTCCCGCAATCAGTTCGCGAAGCGCATGAGAAATGACGCGGGCGCGGACGCGCGTCCGCTTTTCCATTGGGTTCGTTTTGCCGCCGTAAAACTTCACTTTTCCATTTCCTTGCTTAATCGCGACTTGATCGCCGCCGCGGCCCAACGCTAAATCCAAGCTTGATTGAGCGAGCGCCCCGAGCTCGGGGAGCGGGGATACGCCGGCGCCGATGCCGATGCTTAGCGTCAGCTGGGCATGATGCTTTGCCGTCTGCTCACGCACTTCGTCAAGAATGGAAAATTTGCTTTTCTCGAGCCGCCCAAGAATATGCTCGTTCAATACGGCAATAAATCGGTCGGATGATGTCCGCTTCAAAAAAATTCCATAGTCGTTCGCCCACCGGTTCAACACGGAAGTGACGAGGCTGTTTAGTTGACTTTTTGCCTGATCGTCCATCCCTTGCGTAATCTCATCATAATTGTCAAGAAAAATAATGGCGAGCACCAGCCGTTCCGCTTCGTACTGCCGCTTCAATTCCAGATGCTCAGTAACATCGAAAAAGTAAAGAAGCCGTTCAGGGCGGCGGATGACCACTTTCAGCTGCTTTCCGTTCAATTCGACGATCTCTTCGTCCGTTTTTCCCCTTTTCACAAAAGCGGCCAACGATTCGGAAAGCTCGGCGAGAGAGCGGCCGACAAGCGTCTGCTCCTTAAAGCAGGCGGCCAAAAAACGGTTCGACCACTCGATTTCTCCCTCTTCATCGATGAGCATAATGCCGATCGGCATTTGCATCAACGCTTCCTCGCCTACTTTTTTCACCCGGTGCGACAAATTGGAAATATAGTGCTCCAACTCTTTATGCAAGGAGCGTTGCGCCCCAATGACATAATAAAGCACAAACCCGACGCCAAGAAAGGCGACGAGGCCGAGCAGCCATTGGAAGTAAAACAAACCGATCGCCATAAGCACCGCCAGGGCGGCTAACGCATATAACGGATAGCGATACGCTTTCCTTTCATAAAAATGGGACATTCAAGTCAGCTCCTACACTGAAAGAAATGACTCACCTTATCCAATTATCATATGCGGCGGCGCAAATCAAATCCTAAATCAATTATACCGAATATCACCACAAGATAAAGTAGAAAAGGCAGGAATAAGCAAACGACCGTCCCTAACGCCACCACACCTTTGCTAATCCCTTTTTTGTAAGCGGCGTAGTAAAGAAACGAAAATCCTTGCACGATCATCGCCAGCTGCAACACATACGATACGTTCAATACGGCGATATAGGCAAACGATCCTTCTTTGAACGGGAACAAGGAGAAAAGGAGCACGAAGACATACACCCACAATACGTTTTTCGGCCACGTCAACTCGCGAAACGGCGGCCATGAACCGACCGGCAGCTTCAGCCTCTTCATCACCGGCAGCGAGACAATGATCGTCGCGTACGCCAGCGCAAACGAAGCAATGACAAACATCGTCGGAACCATATAGCCGATCAGCTTCAGTCCTTGTTCGAACTGCCTTTGCATCTCCAAAGGCGGCGCTTGTCCCATTCCCTTCATGAGGCGCATCGCGGTGTCAAACGATTCACGCACGAGCGCAAGCGTATCTTGGATCATATCGACGTGCAAAAATTGAATCGAGATGATGTAATCAAGCACGATATTCGCCAAAAATACAAACGCGCCGACTAGAAGAACAAGATAACGGTTTTTCTGTTTCGAAAGCGTCGCGCCAACCGCTATGCCAAACGTGCCGAACATCAACGCCATCGGCAACGCCAAAAGCGAGCCGATCAAACCGGAGATGACAAGGGCCGCTGCCAGCAGCAACATAGCTGGAATCCATCCATGGCGCATCGTAAACACCATAAACGGAAGGGCTAAAAACAAAGCAGCGACAATCCCGATGACCGGCGCGTACAGCGCAAGCAAAAACAAAACAGCAAACAGCGCGAGCTCAATCGCCGCTTCGGTGAGGGCGTGCGTTTTTCGCAATGGACGTTCCCCTTTCTTTCACGTGATATAAAAAAAGCAGTAAGGATCCCCCTTACTGCTTGCTTTCGGCTCACTCGTCCGCAACATACGGCAGAAGCGCCATTTGACGCGCACGTTTGATCGCGACCGTCAATTTGCGCTGATATTTCGCGCTCGTTCCCGTTACACGGCGCGGCAAAATTTTGCCGCGTTCGGAAATGAATTTTTTCAGCAAATCGACATCTTTGTAGTCGATATGCGTAATGTTGTTCGCCGTGAAGTAACATACTTTGCGGCGTTTGCCACGGCCGCCTTTCCGTCCTGCCATGCTTGTTTCCTCCTTTCCACTGCCATCGTTCCCTCATCGGTGGAATAGCCCACTGTCTGCGCGTTGTTTAGAGACAGAGGCTTCAAGCGACTTGTGTATTAAAACGGCAAATCGTCATCAGAAATATCGATCGGCTGGCCGTCATTGGCGAAAGGATCGTCGTCGATGCGGCCAACCCCTTTTTCATCCGGATATCGGTGGTTCTGATCTTGTCCGAATGGGAACGGATCCCCGTAGTAGCCGCCTGCTGTTGCCCCTCGCTGCTCGCCTGCTCCTTTCGGCTCAAGAAATTGGACGCTATCAGCCACCACTTCCGTCACGTACACGCGCCGACCTTCTTGATTTTCATAGCTGCGGGTTTGCAGCCGCCCATCCACGCCAGCCAAACTTCCTTTTTTTAAGAAGTTGGCAACGTTCTCCGCCTGGCGGCGCCAAACAACGCATTGAATAAAATCCGTTTCCCGCTCGCCCTGCTGGTTTGTAAACGGGCGGTTGACCGCGAGCGTAAACGTGGCAACAGCCACCCCGCTTGGAGTGTAGCGCAACTCCGGATCTCTCGTTAACCTGCCGACCAAAATGACGCGGTTGATCATCAGAACCACCTCTTCATCCTATCAAAAAGATTATTCTTCTTCTTTGACGACGATATGACGGATGATGTCTTCGCTGATGCGCGCTAAGCGGTCGAATTCTTGCACCGCTTTCGGCTCCGACATGACATTGACAATCATGTAATAGCCGTCGCGGTATTTTTGAATTTCGTAGGCTAAGCGGCGCTTGCCCCAATCCGTCACGTTCGTAATCTCCGCGCCGTTTTCTTTCAACACGTTGTTGAACCGTTCGACGAGAGCTTGTCTCGCTTCATCGTCCATGTTCGGGCGGATGATGTACATGATTTCGTACTTTCTCACGCTCGTCACCTCCTTTTGGTCTAAGCGGCCCTTCCATTCGAAGGGCAAGGAGCAATCACCAATTACTCACATTTGTTGATTATACCATGACCAACAACGATAAGCAAGGCAGTGTACCGCATTCCGCCGGCGCAAACATCTTCCAGCCTTGTCGGCAGAAACGATGGGCAAGCGGCTGCTCTGTTTCCTTCATCGTCGCAACATGCGGGCCTGTTTAGACGTTGAATCGGAAATGCATAATATCGCCGTCTTGCACTTCGTAGTCTTTTCCTTCCAGGCGCACTTTTCCAGCTTCGCGCGCCGCCGCCATCGAGCCGGCGGCGACGAGGTCATCGTATGACACCGTTTCTGCGCGAATAAACCCACGCTCAAAGTCGGAATGAATGATGCCGGCACATTGCGGCGCTTTCATGCCTTTGCGGAACGTCCACGCCCGCACCTCCTGCTCGCCGGCAGTGAAAAATGTCGCCAGTCCGAGCAGGCTGTAAGCAGCGCGGATGAGCTGGTCAAGGCCGGACTGCTCAATGCCGAGCTCCTGCAAAAATTGCCGTTTTTCCTCGTCATTGAACTCAGCGATTTCCTCTTCGATTTTGGCGCAGACGACGATGACTTCCGCGTTGTCGCGCTTCGCAAACTCGCTCACGTCCTTGACAAATGGATTGCTGCTAGGGTCGGCGACATCTTCTTCGCCGACATTGGCGACGTAAAGCATCGGCTTTATCGTCAACAAATGCAGCTGCTTGACGACTTTCATCTCTTCGTCGGAGAATTCGAGTGTGCGCGCCGGCTTGCCGGCTTCAAGCGTCTCCTTTAACCGCCGCAAAATATCGTATTCGTACGCCGCCTCTTTATCCTTTTGCTTGGCGATTTTGCCGACCCGCTCGATTCGTTTGTCAACCGTCTCTAAATCGGCCAACACAAGCTCCAAATTGATCGTTTCGATATCGGCGAGCGGATCGACTTTGCCCGCCACGTGGGTGATGTTTTCATCGCTGAAGCAGCGGACGACTTGGCAAATCGCATCGACTTGACGGATGTGGGACAAAAACTTGTTGCCAAGCCCCTCTCCTTTGCTCGCCCCTTTGACGATGCCGGCGATATCGGTAAATTCAAAAACAGTCGGCACTGTCCGCTTTGGGCGAAACATTTCCGTCAATACATCGAGCCGCTCATCCGGCACTTCGACGACACCGACGTTCGGCTCAATCGTGCAAAACGGATAGTTGGCTGATTCAGCCCCTGCTTTCGTAATGGCGTTAAACAACGTCGATTTACCAACGTTCGGCAAGCCGACGATTCCTGCTGTCAATCCCATTTGTTTCACTCCTCTTTCCCGTTCACATCTTTCCTCATTATATGGGCTGGCGCGGAAAATGACAAGCACGCCGCAAACAGGGAGTTTTTCCGCCGGACTGTTCCTGAAAAGGCAGCTGTAGACCGTTTATCTTTCTTCTGGCGCTATTTTTTCAACGTTGACCAAACAGTCGTACAACGTACTGCCACAGCCGTTGTCCGACTCTAAATCAGATGTGAGCACATTGACCGGTCCGCCGAATGCTCCCCACTGCCCTTCGTCGATGTTCACCGTACCTGGGTAGGCCCGGTCAAGCACCTTGACCGTTCCGACGAGCGAGCCGCGATCGTTGTAAACCCGCACCTGATCGCCATCGGCGAGCCCTTTTTTCGCAGCGACGTCGGCCGCCACCTCAATGCGCACCACCTGCAGCGCCGGAATGAGCGGGTAATGTTGCGAGTGGTTGGAGCGGAGCGGATGGATCGTCAACAGCCGATACGGATATTTGGCGGCCAATGATGGATTGGCCTCCTCCGATTCGGCCGGATACATGATTTGCAGCCGGCCGTCCATCCCTTTTTGCTTGGCGACGGACGACGTGAATTCATATTTGCCGCTCGGTGTTTGGAAGCGGCGATCGCGCCATGGCACCGGTTCGACAGGTAAGAGGATGCGATGTTCCGCCTTCAGTCGTGCAAGCGTAATGCCATACTGTTCCAATGGGCGGAGCGCCATCGCTAGAAATTGCTCGCGCGTATAGGCAAAATCGTCCCCAAACCCGAGCCGTTTCGCCAACTCCGTCCAAATCCAAAGATCCGGCTTCGCTTCGCCAGGTGGGTCGACCAATTTCGGCCCGTAGTTCAAATATGCATGGTACATCGATGAGCAATAGACGTCTTCCTCTTCAAACGAAGCCGCTACTGGCAAAACATAATCAGCCATTGCAGCCGTATCGGTCATGAACTGTTCAAACACTACCACCGTCTCAACGGAAGCGAACGCTTTTTTCATCAAATTTGTGTTCGGCACTTGAGCAAGTGGGTTGCCGCACGTGACGATCACCATGCCGATGGGTGGATCATCCGCCCGTAATATCTCTTCCGCCTGCTTCATCATCGTCCATGTACGCGAAGCCGTTTTCCGCTCCGGGAGCGTCAATGCTGCCTTATCGAAACATTCGCTTACTTGCAAGTTCCCAAAGTTCGCCCCTCCACCGGGAATGCCAACGTTGCCGCTTGCCGCAACAAGAGCGTCAATCCACCGGATCGTATTGCCACCGTTCGCATAGCGCTGCATGCCAAGTCCGAGATACGTTGCGGTCGGCCTGTCCCCGTAAAGCCGGGCCAGCTCTGTCATTTGATCGCGGCTAACACCGGTATGCTGCTCAATCTCCGCCAGCGAAATGGTCTGCAATAGTTGTTTGACATCATCGAACCCAATTGTGTGTTGCTCGATAAAGGCCCGATCCTCCAACCCGAGTCGAAGCAGCTCTTTCATAATGCCCATCGCCAAAAAAGCGTCCATTCCCGGTTTCACGCATACGTACCGGTCGGCGATGCGCGCCGTCGGGCCAAACAGCGGATCGATGACCACAATTGTCGCCCGACGTTTTTTTGCGGCAAGCAACCGCTCAAATAAATGCATGTTCGTGCGGGCAACGTTTCGCCCCCAAATGATGATATGGCGGCTGTTGTCGATATCTTCTGGCGCATGGCTGTAGGCGTTGCCAAAATCCCATGTCTGCGCCTCAATGCCCGCGCCCCAGCAAAGGCTGCCGATCAGCTCTGTTGCGCCACCATAGCAATTGAAAAAACGCTTGTCCAAATTTTTCAGCAGCCCATTGTTGGCATAATCATGGCTGTGAAGTACAGCAGTCGGCCCAAACCGTTCTTTCAATTCCTGCATTTTTCTTGCGATGTCATCAAGCGCCTCTTCCCAAGAAATGCGAACGAACTGCCCGTTTACTTTTTTCAACGGATAGAGAAGGCGTTCTTTGGCGTTTACCCGCTCTTTCAACATTCGCCCGCGTCCGCAAATGTTCCCTTTCGTGATGGGATGGTGTTCGTCGCCGTCAACGCGTACGACTTTCCCTTCGTTCACCGTCACCTTCAGCCCACATACGTCCCAGCAGTTGAGCGGACATGATGTCACATGCGTCGTTTCCGTCATTTTCTCCCTCCCCTTCGCAACAAAAGAGCATGGCCTCGCCGCCATGCTTCATTTGCTTATTCTTCATGCTTGACGAGCACTTTTTTCATTTTGCGGATAAACTCTTTGCGAGGCAGCAAAACGCTATGGGCGCACCCTTCACATTTAATGCGGATGTCAGCGCCCAAGCGGATCACTTTCCAACGGTTCGTTCCACATGGATGCGGCTTTTTCATTTCGACGATATCGTATAGGCCGAACTGTTTCTCTTCCATCGATCCACCTCCCTATGACAACGATTGCTCCCGTTGCGGCTTTGCCTCCGGCTGTTCTTGTCCATCGCGGCGATGCAACACGAGCCGCGGGTATGGGATTTCGATCCCCCGTTCATCCAACAGCATTTTGACTTCCTTGCGGATCGCCCGAGCGACCGCCAGATGGCGCATCGGTTTCGTTTCGCACGTGATGCGCAATATGACTTCCGAGCTGGCTAAATTTTGCACGCCAAGCAATTCCGGCGGAGCAACCATGTCTTCATACTTCGCCGGCAGCTGCGGAAGAAGCTCGCGGATGGCTTCCTCCGCCTCTTCAATGTCTTCTTCATAGGCGATGCTGATGTCGACGACAGCGAGACTGTTGTGCAGTGAATAGTTCGTCACTTGCGTGATGCTGCCGTTTGGCAAAATGTGCACTTCTCCGGTCCAGCTTTTAATTTTCGTCACCCGAAGCCCAATCGTTTCAACATATCCTTCAAAATTGCCGATGCGCACATAATCGCCGACCGCAAACTGATCTTCAAAAATGATGAAAAATCCAGTGATGATGTCTTTCACTAAGCTTTGTGCGCCAAAACCCACGGCCAGCCCGACGACCCCAGCCCCGGCGAGCAGCGCTTTGACGGGAACGCCAAACGTATCTAAAATCATCAAGAGCGCAATAAAATATAGTACGTACGTAATGACGTTGTCGAGCAGCCGAACGAGCGTCGCCTCCCTTCGTTCAGAAATGCGGATCGGCGCCTTCTGTCGCACTTTGAACATGTTATGAACGGCAATGTTCAATACTTTCACCGCGATGGCGCATATGAGTAGGATAAGAACAATCTTCAGCGCCCCTTTTCCGATCTGGAACCATAATTTCTCATCTATCAAAAATGCGAACAATCGGCTAATCGTTTTTTCCATCGTGTTCAACGTTGGCGACACCTCAATCTTTTTTCTTGTTCTGCGCTTTTATTTTAACAAGACCGGCCGCTGATTTGTAGCCCGATCTCCCATTATCGCGAAGAAAAGCAAGAAAACGAACATGAAATGTATATCATTCTTTTATTTTCCGTATACTGTTAATACTTTTGAAACGAAAGTAGGAGTGAAGCGAATGAGCATACCATCGATATTTTTCTCGTCCAAGGAGGAAAGAGACCGCGTGTTTTACAATGAGCAAGGGGCGGTGTCGTCGATTGCTTGGCGGGTCGCCTCACTGCTTCCCGACCCACTCGTTCAGCCGGTCGCTATCGTTTGCATCGGCACGGACCGCTCGACCGGCGATTCGCTTGGACCACTCGTCGGCACGATGCTAAAAGAGAAGCCGATGGCTCGCTTCCACGTATATGGCACACTCGAAGAACCGATCCATGCCGTCAATTTGGAAGAAAAGGTAGAAGCGATCCGGCTCATTCATGGCGACCCGTTCATGATCGCGGTCGACGCCTGCCTTGGGCGGCTGAAAAGCGTCGGCGCCATCACGATTGCCAAAGGACCGGTCCGCCCCGGCGCCGGGGTCAACAAACAGCTTCTTCCCGTCGGCGACGCCCATATTACCGGGGTGGTCAATGTGAGCGGGTTTATGGAGTTTTTTGTTCTGCAAAATACACGCCTTCACCTTGTCATGAACATGGCGAAAACCATCGCCAACGGCATTTACGAGGCAGAACGATGGATCCTTCGAAAAGAGCGGCTCGCCGCCCCTCCGCTCTCAACAGACCGGCATTTATGGTAGGCGGCAAATTCCCCTCTTGGTCAGCTGTTCAAGGAGGGGATTTCTTTTCTGCCCGTCCAAAACGACCAGTCGTTAAACGAGTGAAAGAATGAAAACGGCGGCTGCCATAATGAGAATGCTCGGCAGCAAATTGGCCACGCGAATGTTCGTCAAACCGAGCATATTGAGTCCAATAGCCATAATTAAAATGCCGCCGGTCGCCGTTGATTCGGCGATGAACGAATCGAGTACTTCCTTCGGCACAAACCGTTCGATTTGCGTCGCCAACAGCGCAATGCTCCCTTCATAAATAACGACCGGCAAGGCGGAGAAGATGACGCCGATGCCGAGCGTCGTTGTCAAAATGACACTGGCAAAACCGTCTAAAATCGATTTCGTATACAAGACGCTATGGTCGCCGCGCAGCCCGCTGTCAAGCGCTCCAACGATGGCCATCGCCCCGATGACAAACAACAGCGTCGCGCTGACAAACCCTTTCGCAATGCTTCCTTGCTCGTTTCCACCCACTTTCACCTCGAGCCATTGACCGAGCCGGTTCAGCTTTTCCTCCCAGTTCCACCACTCCCCGAGAATGCCGCCGAAAACAAGGCTGAAAATAACAACGAGAAACTGTTCGCTTTTCATTCCCATTTGTATGCCAAGCAACGCCACCGCAAGTCCAATCCCCCCCATCACCGTTTCCTTTACCCGTCCGGGGATACGACGAAGCCATTTTCCAATCAACGCCCCTGCGATAATGCTCGCTCCGTTGACAATCGTTCCTAATAACACCATGATGTCCAACCCTCTCCTGCAAAAAAATAAACCGGCCTTGATCAAAGGGCCGACTTACTCGTCGAACCGCACATCGAGCAGTTCTAATATTCTCTCTAAATCTTCTGGAGAAAAAAACTCAATTTCAATTTTTCCTCTTTTCCTCGTTTGTTTAATCGTGACGTTCGTCCCAAATTTTTCACGCAACAGCGATTCGCTTTCCCGAATAAACACGCTTTTTTCCGGCTGTTTTCGTTTCGATGTTTCACGTGAAACATTTTCGTTCGCTTGCTGGATCAGCTTTTCAAGCTGGCGGACGTTCAGTCCTTCGCGAATCACACGTTCCACGATCGGTTTCATTTTGCTTTTTTGTTTCAGCCCTAAAAGCGCGCGGCCATGCCCCATCGAGAGTGTGCCGTCAATGAGCAGCTTTTGCACATCTGAAGGAAGAGACAACAAACGCAAATGATTGGCGATATGAGGACGGCTCTTCCCAACGCGGCTCGCGATTTCCTCCTGGGTTAAGTGCAGCTTGTCCATCAACATTTTGTACGCCATTGCTTCCTCGATCGGGTTCAAATCCTCGCGCTGCAAGTTTTCAAGAAGGGCGAACTCCATCATTTGCTCGTCCGTCAACTCGCGAACCACGACCGGCACCGACGACAAATTCGCCTCTTTCGCCGCCCGGTAGCGCCGTTCGCCAACGACAATTTCAAATCCATTCGGTACACGGCGGACGATGAGCGGTTGCAAAATGCCGTGCTGCAAAATCGATTGTTTCAACTCCTCAATCGCCTCAGGATGAAATGTTTTCCGCGGTTGGTACGGATTTGGATAAAGGTCGTGAATGCTTACTTCCCGCACCATTTCCTCTTTCCCAGTAAGTTCCTTGAGAGAAAGGTTGTCAAACAGCGCATTGATGCCTTTGCCGAGACCTTTAGCCACGTTCAAGCACCTCCTTCGCCAGTTCTAAATACACTTCCGCCCCCCGTGATTTCACATCATACAAAATGATCGGCTTGCCATGACTTGGCGCCTCACTCAGCCGCACGTTTCGCGGGATGATCGTCTGGTACACTTTTTCGCGGAAATACTTTTTGACTTCTTGAATGACCTGCAAACCTAGATTTGTCCTTGCATCAAGCATCGTCAACAGAACGCCTTCAAGGCGCAAATCATAGTTTAAGTGCCGCTGCACAAGCCGGATCGTGTTAAGCAACTGGCTAAGCCCTTCTAACGCATAATATTCGCATTGGACAGGGATGAGCACGGAATTGGCTGCTGTCAACGCATTAAGCGTCAGCAAACCGAGCGAAGGAGGACAGTCGATAATAATGAAATCGTATTTGTCTTTCAGCGGCTCGATCGCGTTTCTCAGCCGGATTTCGCGGGAAATGACCGAGACGAGCTCAATTTCTGCCCCGGCAAGCTGGATCGTCGCTGGAATGACGTATAAATTTTCGATGTCCGTCGGTCGAATGACATCTTTTGCTTTCATGTCGCCAATGATGACATTGTAAATGCATTCATCGACATCGCCTCGCTCAATGCCGATGCCGCTCGTCGCATTTCCTTGTGGATCGGCGTCAACAAGCAGCACTTTCTTTCCGAGATGCGCCAAACAGGCCGATAAATTGACCGCTGTCGTTGTTTTTCCAACCCCGCCTTTTTGATTTGCAATAGCAATGACTTTTCCCACGATGCCACCTACCTCTATCTCTTCCTCAATCCATTTTATTTTAGCATGAAAACAGGAAAATGACTTTGTTTTCTGAAAGAAAAAACCCCATCAGCTGCGCTTGATGAGGCAAAAGGTGACTTTCGTTATTTTTTCGCGATTCGAATCGTAATTTGATAGTAGTCATCGAATTCTTCTTCTTCAGATTGGACGGACACCCCGCTGCTTTCGACCATGGAAAGCGACTGTCGGATCGTGTTGACGGCGATGCGCATATCGCGGCTGAACGCCTTTCTCTTTGGCTTCGGCTTCCGTTCCCTCGCCTCAAGCAGCTTTAACACCCGATCTTCCGTCTGTTTGACGTTCAACTGTTTGTCAATGATCTCTTGCAGCAACTTCAGCTGTTTCTCTTTATCTTTCAACGCGATCAGTGCGCGCGCGTGGCGCTCCGTAATCGCGCGCTGCAAGAGCGCCTCTTGCACCTCTTGCGGAAGTTTCAGCAGACGCAGCTTGTTGGCAATCGTTGATTGTCCTTTGCCAAGCCGTTGGGCAAGCGCTTCTTGCGTCAAATCGTGCAGTTCGATCAATTTCGCGTACGCCATCGCCTCTTCAATCGGCGTCAACTCTTCACGCTGCAAGTTTTCAATGAGGGCGACGGAGGCGGTTTCTTTGTCATTCAAGTTTTTGATGATCGCGGGGATTTCCGTCCAGCCAAGCTTTTGCACCGCTCTCCATCTCCGCTCGCCAGCGATGATTTCAAACCGTCCGTTCCCGCATTCGCGGACAACGATCGGCTGGATGATGCCGTGCGTGCGGATCGTCAGCGCCAGTTCATCAATCTTTTCTTCGTCGAACATCGTACGCGGCTGAAATCTGTTCGGGATAATGCTTTCGACCGGAATGTGGCGAACTTCCTCCCGTTCCTGTTTTTCTCCTGTTTCTTCCTGTTCTCTTTCTCCAAAGCTGAACAAGCGCGAAAATGGATGCTTCATCCCCCTACACCACCTTTGGACATACTTGGCCAAAATGTCTCTGTCTCGCCCGACATACGCCGCCTTACGGTCAGTTTTTTTGTGCGGGACGAAGGTGGAGAGCGAAACAGCTTATTTCTCTCTTTCAACCGGCAAAGCCCTCCCCGCCGCCCGCAAAGACGCTACTGAATCGGTTGTTTGTTCGGCGTTCCTGGTTTGCGCGGGTATTGGTTCGGCGTTTTTCTCATTTTTTGAATGAAAATAATCGTTCGTTCACCTTCGTCAAACGGCAGCGTGAACGTTTCCGCCGCCGTCACTTCCCCGCCAAGCACAGAAATCGCCTTGTTTCCTTCTTTCAGCTCCTCGGGCGCCGAAGCAGCTTTCATCGCAATGAATGTGCCGCCCATTTTCACAAGCGGAAGGCAAAGTTCGGCAAGCACCGGCATGCGCGCTACGGCCCTAGCTGTCACAACGTCAAACGACTCGCGCATTCCCTTTTGACGGGCGAACGTCTCAGCGCGTTCGTGGTAAAGGGCCACGTCCGCAAGTCCGAGCTCCGTGATCAGATGCTCTAAAAAACGGATGCGTTTTTGCAGCGAATCAACAATGGAAACGCGCAAATGCGGAAAACATATTTTCAGCGGAATGCTCGGAAATCCCGCCCCGGCACCGACGTCGCAAAGCGCAAGCGAAACCGAAAAATCGTAGTAAAACGCCGGAGACAAGGAATCGAAAAAATGTTTGACATAGACGCTGTGCTTGTCCGTAATGGCGGTCAAATTCATCTTCTCATTCCACTCAACGAGCAGTTCATAATAGCGCTCAAACTGCGCAAGCGCCCGGGACGAGAGGGAGATTCCCCTCTCATCAAGCATGGCTTGAAATTGTGTCGCCTCCATAAGCCATTCCTTTCCCTCAAGGTTTATTCATTCGACACGCGCGCGATTCTTCCTTGTTCCAAATACACTAATAAGATCGAAATATCAGCCGGGTTGACGCCGGAAATGCGCGACGCTTGGGCGATTGAGAGCGGGCGCACCTGTTTGAGCTTTTGCCGCGCCTCGGTTGCAAGACCTTGGATCGCATCGTAGTCGATATCTTCCGGAATTTTTTTGTTTTCCATTTTTTTGAGCCGCTCAACTTCTTGCAGCGATTTTTGGATGTAGCCTTCATATTTGATTTGAATTTCGACTTGTTCGGCCACTTCTTTAGCGATCTCTTCGTCAGCCGGCGCCAGTTGTCGGATGTGCTCGTACGTCATCTCCGGACGCCGGAGCAAATCGGCGGCGCGGATGCCGTCTTTCAATTCACTTCCGCCCGCTTCGCGAATGACCTGCTGCACTTCAGGCGTTGGCTTGATGATCACTGTCTGCAGCCGTTTTTTCTCCCGTTCGATGGCCTCTTTTTTCGCCAAAAATTTTTGATACCGTTCTTCAGAAATGAGACCGATCCGATAGCCGAGCTCAGTTAGGCGCAAATCGGCGTTGTCATGGCGAAGCAAAAGCCGATATTCGGCGCGCGACGTCAAAAGGCGGTACGGCTCATTCGTCCCTTTCGTCACCAAGTCGTCGATCAAAACGCCGATATAGGCATCCGAACGGCTTAAAATGATTTCTTCACGGCCGAGCGCCCGATGGGCGGCGTTAATGCCGGCCATGATGCCTTGTCCTGCCGCTTCTTCATAGCCGGACGTGCCGTTGATTTGCCCGGCGGTATACAAGTTTTTCACAAGCTTCGTCTCGAGTGTCGGCCATAGCTGCGTCGGTACGATGGCATCGTACTCGATCGCATAGCCAGCCCGCATGAGCTGCGCCTTCTCAAGTCCCGGGATCGTCTCGAGCAGCTTGCGCTGGATATGTTCCGGCAAGCTTGTCGACAACCCTTGCACATAGACTTCTTCCGTTTCCCGCCCTTCCGGTTCGAGGAAAATTTGATGGCGCGGCTTATCGTGGAACCGGACGACTTTATCCTCAATCGATGGGCAATAGCGCGGTCCGGTTCCTTTGATCATGCCGGAGTACATCGGTGACAAATGCAAGTTTTCATCAATGATGCGGTGTGTTTCTTCCGTCGTGTACGTCAGCCAGCACGGCAGCTGATCAGTGATGTATGTTGTCGTCTCATACGAAAACGCCCGCGGCTCCTTGTCCCCCGGCTGAATTTCCGTTTTGCTGTAGTCGATCGTCCGGCTGTTGACGCGCGGCGGCGTGCCCGTTTTGAAGCGAACAAGCTCAAATCCAAGCTCTTCTAAATGCTCGGACAGCTTAATCGACGGCTGTTGGTTGTTCGGGCCGCTCGAATATTTAATGTCTCCAATGATGATTTCCCCGCGCAAAAACGTCCCGGTCGTAATGACGACCGCTTTGGCGTAATAATGCGCCCCCGTGTGAGTGATGACACCTTTGCAAACGCCGTCTTCGACGATCAGCCGCTCGACTTTTCCTTGCAGAAGCGTCAAATTTTCTTGATTCTCGAGCGTTTTTTTCATTTCCCGCTGGTACAGCACTTTATCGGCTTGCGCCCGAAGCGCGCGGACGGCTGGCCCTTTGCCGGTGTTTAGCATCCGCATTTGAATGTACGTTTTATCAATGTTTTTCGCCATTTCCCCGCCGAGAGCGTCGATTTCGCGCACGACAATTCCTTTCGCCGGGCCGCCGATCGACGGGTTGCACGGCATGAACGCGATCATATCGAGGTTGAGTGTAATGACAAGCGTCTTTGCCCCGATGCGGGCGGAAGCAAGCGCCGCTTCGCAACCGGCATGACCGGCGCCGACGACAATGACGTCATATGTTCCCCCATGATAATCCATACAGCATTTCCCTCCTCGTTTACTTTCCTAGGCAAAATTGAGCAAACAGCTGATCGATTAGGCTCTCATGGACAGTATCGCCAATGATTTCACCAAGCAGCTCCCATGCCCGGCGCAAATCGATTTGGACAAGATCGACCGGCATGCCGGCGTCGATGCCGGCCAAGGCATCTTCGATCGCTGTCTTCGCCTGTTCGAGCAAGGCGATATGGCGAGAGTTGGAAACGTATGTCAAATCGCCCGCTTCCAGCTCCCCACCAAAAAACAGGTCAGCAATCGCTTTTTCCAGTTCATCAATTCCTTGTTCATGCAACAGGGACGTCGTCACGACCGGGCGGCCGGCTGCCAGCTCCTTGACCCGTTCCATATCGATCCGCCGGGGCAAATCGGTTTTATTCACAATGACGATGGCATCCATCCCCTCAATCATGGCAAACAGCCGCTCATCCTCTTCGGTGATTGGCTCATGATAATTCAAGACAAGCAAAATTAAATCAGCCCGCTTCAGCATCTGCCGCGAGCGCTCGACGCCGATCCGTTCGACGACATCTTCCGTTTCGCGGATGCCAGCCGTATCAATCAAGCGAAGCGGTACGCCGCGGACGTTGACATATTCCTCGATAACGTCGCGCGTCGTTCCCGGAATATCAGTGACGATCGCCCGATTTTCATGGGCGAGCGCATTCAAAAGCGACGACTTGCCGACGTTCGGCCGCCCGATGATAACCGTTGCCAGCCCTTCGCGCAATATTTTTCCTTGCGCGGCGGTCGACAGCAGCTTTTCAATTTGCCCGCGCACATATTCTGCCTTCTCCCGCAAGAGACGCGGCGTCATTTCTTCGACATCATCGTATTCCGGATAATCGATATTGACTTCAACATGTGCCAGCGTCTCCAAAATCGTCTGACGCAACTCGCGAATCAATTTTGACAGGCGCCCCTCCATTTGCTGTAAGGCAACGTTCATCGCTCGGTCGGTTTTGGCGCGGATCAGGTCGATGACTGCCTCCGCTTGAGATAAATCAATGCGCCCATTTAAAAACGCCCGCTTCGTAAACTCCCCCGGCTCGGCAAGCCGCGCCCCGTTTGCCAGCACGAGCTGCAGCACGCGATTGACAGAAACAAATCCACCGTGGCAGTTGATCTCGACCACGTCCTCGCGCGTGAATGTCTTTGGAGCGCGCATAACAGACACCATTGCTTCTTCAACGACCCGCCCGCTTTTCGGATCAATGATATGCCCATAGTGGATCGTATGCGATGGAACGTCTTTGAGCCGCTTCCCGCTCGGGCTGCGGAAAAGCCGGTCAGCAATCTCCACCGCCTGATCTCCGCTCAACCGAACGATAGCAATCGCCCCCTCGCCCATCGGCGTCGAAATGGCAGCAATCGTATCAAACTCCGTCAAAGCTGTTCACCTCTCTTTACTCCGCTTTCTCTATATCCACAGCCCGTTTTGGCCGCTTTTTCCCTTGTGTATATTCACTTAGTTCAATTTTAGCTTATCCACATGTGAATAACAATACGGCGCGCTCAACGCGGTTGTTGAAAAATCGAAGCGGCGGCCGTCAAAAAAGTTGGTGGAAACTAGCGATTGCTTCACAATTATCTGAACGGATAGGCAAAAAAGACCGTTGCACGCTGTTTCCCTATTGGAAGCAGCTCTTGCTGGAGCGTTTTCCCCATTTCCATCGTCAATTTTCCATGCGGCGCCAACACCGTAAAAAAAGAGGCCGCCTCTCTACCAGTTTAGCGAGGCGACTCTTTTTTCGACGACATTTTGCCTATTTTCGGAGCGACGACAATCGAACGGTGCGGATCAACGCCAACAGAATAGGTCAAGACGTGCTTGTTGTCAGCCAGCGTTGCATGGATAATCTTCCGTTCATGCGCCGGCAGCGGCTCCAACCTGACTTCTTTTCCCGTCTTCACCGCCCGGGCAGCCAGTTTGTGCGCCAGCTCGACCAGCGCCTTTTCCCTTCGTTCGCGGTAATTTTCGACATCGACGGCAATCGACACGTATTCGTCAGCATGGCGGTTGGCGACGAGCTGCGCCAAAAACTGAAGAGCGTTTAACGTTTGCCCGTGCTTGCCGATCAATAGACCGACCGGCCCCCCGTGCACCTGAAGCGTCACCTGCTTGCCGCGGCGGACGGCTTCGATGCTTGTCCCTTCCGCCCCCATTTGCGCGATGACTTGCTGCAAAAAGCGAACCGTCTCCTCAACCGGGTCAATTTTCAGCACGGCTTTCACAACCGCCGGCCGACCGCCAAACAAGCCAAACCAACCCCTTTTCCCTTCATCAAGCACAACAATAACTGCACGCTCTCGAGGCACGCCAAGCTGCACGAGCGCCAACTGCACCGCCTCTTCGACTGTTCGGGCAGTCGCAGTCACTTCTTTCACTTTTTCGCTCCTCCTGAATGGGCGGCAATCTCCGGCCCTTTAATGAGATACGTTTGCACAATGGAGAAAATATTTCCGACGACCCAGTAAAGCGACAAAGCAGCTGGGAAGTTGATCGCAAAAATGACGATCATAATCGGCATCATCCAAAGCATCATCGCCATTTGTGGATTTTGCTGAGCGGAGCCGGCCATCATGATTTTCTGCTGGATGAACGTCGTCACGCCGGCAATGACCGGCAAAATGTAGTACGGGTCTTTTTCGCCAAGGTCAAACCATAAAAAATTATGTTGGGCAATTTCTCGCGTCCGCATGATGGCATGGTAAAATCCAATTAAAATCGGCATCTGGATCAAAATAGGGAAACAGCCGGCCATTGGATTGACGCCGTGCTTTTGGAACAAGAGCATCATCTCTTGCTGGAGCTTTTGTTGAGTTTGCGCGTCTTTTGAGCTGTATTTTTTGCGGAGCGCTTCGATTTCCGGCTGAAGCGCTTGCATCGCCTTCGCGTTGCGCGTCTGTTGGATCATCAGCGGCAAAATCAACAGGCGGATCAAAATGGTGACGACAATGATCGACAACCCAAAGCTTCCGCCGAGCAGCCCCGCGACATATTTGATCAGCCAAGAAAGTGGATAAACGATATACTCGTTCCAAAACCCCTTGCTTTCCGGGGTGATCGGTTTGTGAATTTCCGTGCATCCGGCCAGCACAACCGCTAACACACCGAACAAAATGATTAGTCTGATTCGCCTTTTCACCTTCTTTTTCCTCCCATATATACAAGTTCACGTATGTATTTTACCACCTTTTTTTGCCGCGTGGAGCATTTTTTCAAGCCGGATGCAGCGGTCGGCCTCCTTTTTTCAGCCCCCCGGATTTCCGGAGCACATGGATTAAACTTCTTTTTACTTCTGCATAATTCATCTCCGCCACCGGTTGCCTAGCGATCACGACATAGTCTTTGCCAGGGATAATCTCCTCTTTCAATTCGAGGAAGCATTGGCGGATGTATCGCTTGATTCGATTTCGGACGACAGCCTTGCCGAGTTTTTTGCTGACAGACAGCCCAAGGCGAAAATAAGGCTGCTCCGGGCGGTCAAGCGTGTAGATGACAAACTGACGGTTGGCCGTTGAAACGCCCTTCTGAAACACTTCCTGGAACTCCTCGTTTCTCTTGATCCGATACTTTTTTTTCATTCTCCCAAAACACTCCATTTGCCTCATTTCCCGGCGGCAAAATATTGAGAAAAAAGACCACTGAAACTTCAGTGGCCTATTATGCAGACAAAACTTTTCTTCCTTTGCGGCGGCGGCGCGCCAACACTTTTCTGCCGTTTCTCGTGCTCATGCGCGCGCGGAATCCATGCACTTTGCTGCGTTTCCGTCTATTCGGTTGATACGTCCGTTTCATCTATGACACCTCCCTAGGGAATAACAGTTACGGGCAGTCTTTCTCATTATATTGAACAATCTTAGCAAATGTCAACCGCCTCTTCGTTTTTCCAACTTTGATCAACGTTGTGGATAAATTTTTTCTCCCTTATCAACAATCCACAACATTTATCGACATTTTTTTCACATGTTCAACGGTGTGGATAACGATTTTTTCACTTCCTGTCCGTTTTGTGGATAATCAAAAAAATTCCGTTGCAACAAGCCGCTTTATTTGCTATTATTATTGTGTTTTCACTATGGATAATCATGTGGATAAGATAAATCTATCCACAAAATGTGGATAGATTGTGGATAGCTTTTTTCACAAATTGTCAATAACATTACCCACAGACGGTGGATTTTGTCGAAAAGCTGCTTTTTTCCTTGATATGCTTTTTCTGCTTTTTCCACAAACCTATTTTTTAAACAAATGATCATCCTCTGATTTTAAGGGAGGGGCAACGGGTGGAAAATATCCATGACTTATGGAATCGCGTGCTCGCGGAGATCGAACGAAAAATCAGCAAGCCGAGCTTTGAGACTTGGCTCAAATCAACAAAAGCCCACTCTTTACGAGGTGACACGCTCGTCATCGTAGCCCCGAACGAGTTTGCTAGAGATTGGCTTGATTCTCGCTACTCTCATTTAATTGCGGAAACGATCTACGCCATCACAGGCGAAGAATTGGCCGTCAAGTTTATCATTCCGCCAAATCAGGATGATGAAGAACTAGAATTCCAGTCATCTAAGAAGAAGCAACGGAAACCGTATGAAGAGACAAACGATTTCCCACAAAGCATGTTAAATCCGAAATACACGTTCGATACGTTTGTCATCGGCTCCGGCAATCGGTTCGCCCATGCCGCTTCATTGGCGGTCGCTGAGGCCCCGGCCAAAGCATACAACCCCTTGTTTATCTATGGCGGCGTCGGACTTGGAAAAACACACTTAATGCACGCAATCGGCCATTACGTAATTGAACATAACCCATCAGCGAAAGTAGTCTATTTATCTTCAGAGAAATTTACGAATGAGTTTATTAACGCCATCCGAGACAACCGCCCTGACGACTTTCGCAACAAGTACCGGAACGTTGACGTTCTACTGATCGATGATATTCAGTTTTTGGCCGGAAAAGAACAAACACAAGAAGAATTTTTCCATACATTCAATACGCTGCATGAGGAAAGCAAGCAAATCGTCATCTCCAGCGACCGACCGCCGAAAGAAATCCCAACGCTCGAAGACCGCTTGCGTTCGCGCTTTGAGTGGGGGCTCATCACTGACATTACGCCGCCTGATTTGGAGACGCGGATCGCCATCCTCCGCAAAAAGGCGAAGGCGGAGGGGTTCGACATTCCAAACGAGGTGATGCTTTATATCGCCAATCAAATTGACTCGAACATCCGCGAGCTTGAGGGCGCTCTCATTCGCGTCGTCGCTTATTCGTCGCTCATCAACAAAGAGATCACCGCTGACTTGGCAGCAGAAGCATTGAAGGACATCATCCCAAGCGCAAAGCCAAAAGTCATCACGATTCAAGACATTCAGCGCGTTGTTGGACAACATTTCAACATCAAGATGGAAGATTTTAAAGCGAAAAAGCGAACAAAATCAGTCGCGTTCCCTCGGCAAATTGCCATGTACCTCTCCCGTGAACTGACCGACTGTTCGTTGCCGAAAATCGGCGATGAATTTGGGGGACGTGATCATACAACCGTCATCCACGCTCATGAAAAAATATCAAAGCTTTTGCAAACCGACACGCAGCTGCAAAGGCACATACAAGAGATTCAAGAAAAGCTGAAGCAACTGTGAACAACTGCCGCGGTTTTATGCACAGCTTATCCACATGTGGACAGGCTGTGCTTGCTTCGCTTTTTTTGTTTATCCACATACCAACAAGCCATACGACTAGTACTACGGTTTTTTATTTTTATACTTTCATAATTTATTTCCGACGACCTAAAGAAATGGGGAGGAACAGCAACATGAACATTTCCATTGACCGCGAAGCATTGGCCAAAAGCGTCCAAGACGTGATGAAAGCCGTATCGACAAGAACGACGATTCCGATTTTGACCGGAATTAAACTAACAGCGACTGCTTTGGGAGTAACGCTGACCGGAAGCGATTCCGACATTTCCATTGAATCGTTTATTCCGCTTGAAAAAGAAGGCAAGTTGCTCGTCGATGTAAAGAGACCGGGAAGCATCGTGTTGCAGGCGCGCTTTTTCTCTGAAATCGTGAAAAAACTGCCGCAACAAACGGTGGAAATCGAAACGGAAGACAACTTTTTGACGATCATCCGCTCCGGGCACTCAGAATTCCGACTCAATGGGTTGAACGCCGATGAATATCCGCGCCTGCCGCAAATCGAAGAAGAAAACGTGTTTCAAATCCCGGCTGATTTATTGAAAACCGTGATTCGGCAAACGGTGTTCGCCGTTTCTACATCAGAAACGCGTCCAATCTTGACAGGTGTCAACTGGAAAGTCGAACATGGCGAGCTTGTCTGCACAGCGACCGACAGTCATCGTTTAGCCATGCGCAAAGTGAAAATTGAGTCGGAAAATGAAGTATCATACAACGTCGTCATCCCTGGAAAAAGTCTTAATGAGCTCAGCAAAATTTTGGATGACGGCAACCACCCAGTGGACATCGTCATGACAGCCAATCAAGTGCTGTTTAAGGCCGAGCATCTTCTCTTCTTTTCCCGGCTGCTTGACGGCAACTATCCGGAGACGGCCCGCTTGATTCCAACAGAAAGCAAAACGACCATGATCGTCAATGCCAAAGAGTTTTTGCAGGCAATCGACCGAGCGTCCTTGCTTGCCCGAGAAGGAAGAAACAACGTTGTGAAACTGACGACGCTTCCTGGAGGAATGCTCGAAATTTCTTCGATTTCTCCAGAGATCGGGAAAGTGACGGAGCAGCTGAAAACGGAGTCCCTTGAAGGGGAAGAGTTAAACATTTCGTTCAGTGCGAAATATATGATGGACGCGTTGCGGGCGCTTGATGGAACAGACATTCAAATCAGCTTCACTGGAGCCATGCGGCCGTTCCTGCTGCGTCCGCTTCACACCGACTCGATGCTTCAGCTCATTTTGCCGGTGAGAACATATTGACCCACCGCCCTCCTATTGGCGAAAAACATTCAGCTCAAGGGCAAAAGCCCCCCGGCAACGCTGCTTTTTCTCAAGTCCGATGAGAAGGCGGGCAATATCTACGCCCATCCTTCTCATCGGCTTTCTTTGCGAGTGGGCGGATTTTCCGGTAAAATAAAAAAATAGGCAGTTTCAAGGAAAGCGAGCGATGACAAGGATGGAACAACGAGTGACGATTACAACAGAAACAATTACGCTGGGGCAGCTCTTAAAACTTGTGCGATTGATCGATACTGGCGGTGCAGCCAAATGGTTTTTGCAGGAACATCACGTGCTTGTCAATGGAGAACGGGAAAACCGGCGTGGGCGAAAGCTGAGAGACGGCGACCGGGTCGACATTGAACCGTTTGGCACGTTCGTCGTCGTAAAAGCAGAGTAGGTGAAGGTTCGGTGTTTTTGACCAACTTAACGTTGACAAATTACCGGAATTATGAGTATGAAACGCTGAATTTCAGCGAGGGCGTAAACGTCATCTTAGGAGAAAATGCCCAAGGAAAGACGAACATGATGGAGGCCATTTATGTTTTGGCCATGGCGAAATCGCACCGCACATCTAACGATAAAGACCTTATCCGTTGGAATGAAGAGTATGCTAAAATAGAAGGAAGAGCGGAAAAACGAAGCGGGTCGTTGGCGCTTGAGCTGTTGATTTCAAAAAAAGGAAAAAAAGCGAGATGCAACCATATTGAACAGCAACGGCTCAGCCAATACGTCGGCCATTTGAATGTCGTCATGTTCGCTCCCGAAGACTTGAATTTAGTCAAGGGCAGTCCACAAATGCGGCGCCGATTTGTTGATATGGAAATCGGGCAAGTGTCGCCTGTGTATATACATGATTTGAGCCAGTACCAAAAGCTGCTGCAGCAGCGCAATCATTACTTAAAAATGATGCAGGCGCGTGAGCGGAGCGATGAAGCGGTGCTTGATGTGTTAACTGAGCAGCTTGTATTGCTGGCGGCCAAAATTACGTTGCGGCGCCGCCAGTTTTTGTCGCTGCTTGAGCAATGGGCGACGCCGATCCACTATGAAATCAGCCGCGGTGCTGAACAGCTCTGTATCCGATACGAACCGTCGGTCGACGTATCAGAAAAGGCGGAATTGTCGAGAATAGTAGAAGCATACAGTGAAACGTTCGCCGCCATGAGGGAACGGGAAGTTCAGCGGGGAACGACGCTGGTCGGCCCGCATCGCGATGACATCGCGTTTTTCGTGAATGGAAAAAACGTGCAAACTTTCGGTTCCCAGGGGCAACAACGTACAACCGCGCTAGCAGTCAAGCTGGCAGAACTTGAGCTCATCTTTTCCGAGTTAGGCGATTACCCCATTTTATTGCTTGATGATGTGTTGTCAGAACTTGATGACTTTCGGCAAACCCACCTCCTTGATGCCATCCGGAAAAAAGTGCAAACTTTTGTCACAACAACAAGCATCGACGGCATTAAGCACGATATCATTCAAGAAGCGGCCATTTATCGAGTCCGTTCTGGTTCGGTAACCGCTCCTTTTTGACCGCGAGACGTTGAACGTTTGCAAAGAAAGCGTAGGTGATCAGGCATGACAATGGAACAACGGGTTAAGCAGACGTACGATGCAAGCCAAATCCAAGTGCTTGAAGGCCTTGAAGCGGTCCGCAAACGTCCGGGGATGTACATCGGCTCGACGGGGCCGAAAGGACTGCACCATCTCGTTTGGGAAATCGTCGACAACAGCATCGACGAGGCGTTGGCGGGCTATTGCACAAACATCGATGTGACGATCGGCAAAGACAACAGCATCACCGTCGCCGACAACGGACGCGGCATTCCGGTTGATATTCACGAAGCGACCGGGCGTCCTGCCGTCGAAGTCATTATGACCGTCCTTCATGCCGGTGGAAAATTTGGCGGAGGGGGCTACAAAGTGTCCGGCGGCTTGCACGGCGTTGGCGCTTCGGTTGTCAACGCCTTATCGGAATGGCTCGAAGTGTACGTCTATCGGGATGGAAAAATCCATTACCAGCGGTACGAGCGCGGAGAACCGTGCACCGACTTGCAAATCATCGGCGAGACAGACCGGACGGGAACGACGACCCGTTTTAAGCCGGATCCAGAAATTTTCACTGAGACGACGGAATTTGACTATGAAACGCTGGCCGCTCGGTTGCGTGAGCTTGCCTTTTTAAATCGCGGCTTAAAAATTACGCTGACGGACGAACGGGTTGACAACCGAAAAAACGAATATGTTTACGAAGGCGGCATTCGTTCATACGTCCGTCATTTGAACCGCACGCGAGAAGTGCTGCATGAGGAGCCAATTTATATCGCGGGCGAACGTGACGGCATTGCTGTAGAAATCGCCTTGCAGTACAACGATGGCTATACAAGCAATATTTATTCGTTTGTCAACAACATTCATACGCATGAAGGCGGCACACATGAATCCGGTTTTAAAATGGCGCTGACGCGCATTATCAATGATTACGCCCGCAAGCAGCAAATTTTTAAAGAAAATGACGCGAACTTGACTGGCGAAGATGTACGCGAGGGGCTGACGGCCATCGTGTCGATCAAGCATCCATCGCCGCAGTTTGAAGGACAAACGAAAACAAAGCTCGGCAACAGCGATGCGCGCACGGTGACCGATGCTGTCTTTTCCGAACAATTTGAAACATTCTTGCTTGAAAATCCCACGATTGCCCGAAAAATCGTCGAAAAAGGCATGATGGCAGCGCGGGCGCGGCTGGCGGCGAAAAAAGCACGTGAACTGACGCGGCGCAAAAGTGCGCTTGAAATTTCCAATTTGCCGGGCAAACTGGCTGACTGCTCGTCAAGAGACCCGTCGATCAGCGAGCTGTACGTCGTCGAGGGCGATTCGGCCGGCGGCTCGGCGAAACAAGGGCGCGACCGTCATTTCCAAGCCATTTTGCCGCTGCGCGGGAAAATCCTTAACGTGGAAAAAGCGCGCTTAGACAAAATTTTGTCGAACAATGAGGTGCGGGCGATTATTACCGCTCTTGGCACGGGCATTGGCGAAGAGTTTGACATCTCAAAGGCACGTTATCATAAGGTCATCATCATGACTGACGCCGATGTTGACGGGGCCCACATTCGCACGCTTCTTTTAACATTTTTTTACCGCTATATGCGGGAATTGATCGAACGCGGCTACATTTATATCGCTCAGCCGCCGCTGTATAAAATCGAGCAAGGAAAACAGGTGCGTTATGCTTACAACGACCGCCAGCTTGAGAAAATCCTTGCCGAACTGCCGGAACAGCCAAAACCGACGATTCAACGCTATAAAGGATTGGGCGAAATGAATCCGGAGCAACTTTGGGAAACGACGATGAATCCGGAAACGAGAACGCTGTTGCAAGTGAGCTTGCAAGACGCCATTGACGCAGATGAAACGTTTGAAATTTTAATGGGCGATAAGGTCGAGCCGCGCCGCCAGTTCATCGAAGAAAATGCCCGTTATGTGAAAAACTTGGACATTTAGGCTAAAAAGAGAGGGAAGCAGCCGTCCTCCTCGCTTCACCTTGCCGACGGGGACACCCGGCGCGCGAGCGAAGCGGCGCCCGCCGTCCGTCCGCGTCTGCCTGGCCGGGCGGGCCGGACTGGAGGAGGTTTTAAAGGGAGGTTTGAATGAATGGCAGAACACGAACAACCGCGCATCCGCGAAGTGAACATCAGCCAGGAAATGCGTTCTTCGTTTCTTGACTATGCGATGAGCGTCATCGTTTCGCGCGCCCTGCCGGACGTGCGCGACGGGCTGAAGCCGGTGCATCGCCGCATTTTATATGCCATGCACGACCTCGGCATGACTGCCGATAAACCGTATAAAAAGTCGGCTCGCATCGTCGGCGAAGTGATCGGGAAATACCATCCGCATGGGGATGCCGCCGTGTATGACACGATGGTGCGCATGGCGCAAGATTTCAACTACCGCTACATGCTTGTTGACGGCCATGGGAACTTCGGATCGATCGATGGCGACGCGGCAGCAGCGATGCGCTACACGGAAGCGCGCATGTCAAAAATTGCCATGGAGCTTTTGCGCGATATCAACAAAGACACGATCGATTATCAAGACAACTATGACGGTTCGGAGAAAGAACCGGTCGTGTTGCCGTCCCGGTTTCCCAATTTGCTTGTCAACGGTTCATCCGGCATCGCTGTCGGAATGGCGACGAACATTCCGCCGCACCAGCTTGGCGAAGTGATCGACGCCTTGTTGGCATTAAGCCAAAATCCGGAGATGACGGTTGCCGATTTGATGGAATACATCCCAGGACCTGACTTTCCAACCGCTGGGCAAATCATCGGCCGCAGCGGCATCCGCAAGGCGTATGAAACGGGGCGCGGCTCGATTACATTGCGCGCCAAGGCTGAAATTGAGCAACAGCCAAACGGCAAGGAAACGATCATTGTGAGCGAGCTCCCTTACCAAGTAAACAAGGCGAAACTGATCGAGCGGATCGCCGAACTTGTGCGCGAGAAAAAAATTGACGGCATCACCGACTTGCGCGACGAGTCGGATCGGAGCGGCATGCGCATCGTTATCGAAGTGCGGCGCGATGCCAATGCGAAAGTTGTGTTGAACAATTTGTACAAACATACGGCATTGCAAACGAGCTTTGGCATCAACATGCTCGCTTTGGTAAACGGCGAGCCGAAAGTGCTGAACTTAAAAGAGTGTTTGGAGCATTATTTAAACCATCAAAAAACCGTCATCCGCCGGCGGACGGCGTTTGAACTGAAAAAAGCCGAGGCGCGTGCTCACATTCTGGAAGGATTGCGCATCGCCCTTGACCATTTGGATGAAGTGATCGACCTCATCCGCCGCTCACAGACAACGGAGGCGGCACGCGAAGGGCTGATGGCGCGATTCTCGCTCAGTGAACGGCAAGCGCAGGCGATTTTGGATATGCGCCTGCAACGGTTAACGGGTCTCGAGCGGGAAAAAATCGAACAAGAATACCAAGACCTTGTCCGTCTGATCGCCGAACTGAGAGGTGTATTGGCCGACGAAGAGAAAGTACTGCAAATCATTCGCGATGAACTGAGCGAAATTAAGGAGCGGTTCAACGATGAGCGGCGCACGGAAATCGTTTCAGGAGCCGTTGAGCAGTTCGATGACGAGGATTTAATTCCACAAGAGCATGTCGTCATCACGCTTACTCATAAAGGCTACATCAAGCGCTTGCCTTTATCGACGTACCGGAGCCAAAAACGCGGCGGACGGGGCGTGCAAGGCATGCATACAGCGGAAGACGATTTCGTCGAACATTTGCTCATTACGTCGACTCATGACACCGTGCTGTTTTTCACGAATAAAGGGAAAGTGTATCAGGCAAAAGGCTACGAGATCCCAGAATTCGGCCGCACAGCCAAAGGGCTGCCGATCATCAACTTGCTTGAGCTCGATAAAGATGAGTGGATCAACGCCATGATTCCGATTGAAAGCGAGTTTAGCGATGAACGCTACCTCGTGTTTGCGACAAAGCAAGGAATTGCCAAACGTTCCCCGCTTTCAGCGTTCGCCCATATTCGCAACAACGGGCTTATCGCCATCCATTTGCGCGAAGGGGATGAACTGATTTCTGTCCGGCTGACGGATGGCAAAAAGCATTTGATCATCGGTACGAAAAACGGCATGCTCATCCGTTTTCCGGAAACCGACGTGCGGGCGATGGGCCGCAGCGCGACTGGAGTCAAAGCGATCACGCTTGATGTCGGGGATGAAGTCGTCGGCATGGAAATTTTAGAAGACCATCATGATGTGCTTGTCGTCACGAAAAAAGGGTTCGGCAAGCGCACCCCGGCCTCGGAATACCGCGTGCAAAGCCGCGGGGGCAAAGGATTGAAAACGTGCAACGTCACAGATAGAAACGGTCCTGTTGTTGCGGTGACAACGGTCGTCGGCAATGAAGACGTCATGGTGATCACGACCGGCGGTGTGCTCATTCGCATCGCCGTCAGTGATATTTCTCGGACAGGAAGAATCGCCCAAGGCGTTAAACTCATTCGCCTATCTGGCGAAGATGGGCATGAGTGCGTCTCTACGGTGGCGAAAGTGCCTGAGGAAGAAAGGGACGAGGAAAAAGAAGAAGATCATTCAGCCTAACGGAAACGGCGCTTCGCCTATAGGCGCGGGGCGTCGTTTTTTCTGCTTCAAAAGCCTGTCATCGCAGCCAAAATCATGTTAAGATAGAAATATACAGAGAAAAAAAGGCAAAGGGGGCACTAATCGATGGTCCGTGTGAAACGCTCCCAGCTCCGAGAAGGATGCGTAATCGCTGAAGATGTGCTCGGCAAGACGAAACGTCCAATTATACCGAAAAACACCGTGATCACGAAACCGTTGCTACTCATACTTGAAAAATTCCTCGTTGAAGAAGTGGATGTTGAACCATTGCTTGCCAACGGCGAGCCATTTCCCAACGCCGATTCCGCATCAGTGGCGGCTGCCAAACAGCCGATGGCCTTCTACTTAGAGGCGGTCCAACGATACAAAACATGGTTTCAATCGTGGCAAGCTGGTTTGCCGGTTGATATCGGTGAAATCAGAGGAGTCATCATTCCGCTTTTTGAACGAATGGCGGGCCAAAAACGAGAGTTGCTTATGTTGCATCATTACGCAACAAAGGACGAATATTTGCACCATCATGCCGTCAGCGTCGGGTTGCTTGCGGGTTTTTTGGCCATGCAGCTTGGATACAGCGAAGGGGAATGCCACCAAATCGCCCTTGCCGGTGTGCTAGCAGACTGTGGCATGGCGAAAGTAAGCAAGAGAATTTTGACAAATCCGTCAGCACTCACTGAAGCCGAGTTCAATGAAGTAAAGCAGCACCCTGTCTTCAGCTACCGCATGGTGCAAAAAATCCCTGCGCTAAATCATGGGGCAAAACTTGCCGTGCTGCAGCACCATGAACGAAACGACGGCAGCGGCTACCCGCTCGGCGTAAAAGCAGAAAGAATTCACCCTTACAGCCAGATCGTCGCCGTCGCTGATGTCTACCACGCTATGACTTCAGAACGGTTATACCGTCGCAAACAGTCGCCGTTTCGGGCCATTGAAACGATGCAAAGGGAGCAGTTCGGCAAACTGAGTACAGAAGCTGTCGCCGCACTGGTGAACGATCTCATCGGCCTACAAACAGGAGCCGTCGTTAAACTCTCCAACGGCGAAATGGCTGAAGTGATGTTTATCCCTCCGGACGAGCCAGTCCGGCCGATCGTCAAGATCATCGAAACCGGACAGTTGCGTTCACTAAGCGTTCAGCGGGATATCTATATCGAGGAAATGGTGCAAGGTTGACCAGTGTTAGTTCCAAAAAATACTATTGCCTAAACAACATCCACATGATACAATCAGCATTGCTTGTGACAATAAAAAAACAAAAAAAGTTGTTGACTTTTCGTTGCCCATGCGTTATTATCTAATAGCTGTCATCATTAAGGGACAGCGAAAAAGCTCCTTGAAAACTAAACAAAACGCAAGCGTCATAAGAAAAGCTGAGGCGAGCGTTTTGCCGCGACGGGCAAATGTTCTTCACCCACAGGGGTGGTGCATCCCGAGAGGGAAAGTGATTTGACCCTGAGCGGCGGCGAGCCGAAGCGGAATTAGCCAATCAACTTTCTTTGGAGAGTTTGATCCTGGCTCAGGACGAACGCTGGCGGCGTGCCTAATACATGCAAGTCGAGCGGACCGAATCGGAGCTTGCTCTGGTTTGGTCAGCGGCGGACGGGTGAGTAACACGTGGGCAACCTGCCCGCAAGACCGGGATAACTCCGGGAAACCGGGGCTAATACCGGATAACACCGAAGACCGCATGGTCT
>NZ_SDLA01000049.1:0-661 GCF_013096845.1 Geobacillus sp. BMUD | reverse complement strand
CACAGAGGGACGGGGCGAATTCGATCCGGATCCTGAGTTCCTTGCCGCCAATCCGGACATTGGTGCCATGCTGGCGGCCAATTTTGATCCAGTCGATACGGTCAGCAGAAACATGTATCCGCCACGGGTCAGTGATATGCTAGACCCTCTGCCGGGCCTGCACTGTTACGCGTGGGAAGAAACAGGGTTTCCCCCAGACTATATTACATCTTTCAATGATACGCTGCGGTATCTGACGGTAACGTCAGACCATGTTCGCAAGATCATGATCGATAATGGAGTTTTTGTTCCGGCTTACACCGTGGGCAACGGTGTGGATCATTTTGAGACAATAGCGCCGGAGCCGGTTGATGATATACCTCAGGCGGGTCGGCTTTTCTTGCACGTCTCTTCCTGTTTTCCCCGCAAAGGAGCCGATGCGCTTTTGGCAGCTTGGGCGCTGGCGTTCACAAACCGGGATGACGTGGCGCTGTTGATCAAGAGTTTCCCGAACCCTCACAACGACATTGCCGATCAGATCGCAGCGCTGCGTTTGACTCATCCCGATCTGGCTCCGATCGATCTGATCGACGGGGATCTCAGCGACGGGCAGATGCGCACGCTTTACGGGGCCTGTGATGTCGCGGTTTTCCCGTCGCGCGCGGAAGGATTTGGGCTGCCT
>NZ_SDLA01000048.1:0-664 GCF_013096845.1 Geobacillus sp. BMUD | reverse complement strand
TGGCGTCGATCACCGCTTTCAGGTCATCGGGCAGCGCGTTGTAGCTGTCGGTGTTCATCGCCCAGATGAAGTAGAGGTTGTAGAGAGACTTGTCGCCTGCCACGTCTGTATGGCTATCGGTCAACTCGTCGAGTTTCAGCGAGGGCGACATTTCCCATGTGATCACACCACCATCGACCACACCTTTGGACAGCGCTTCGGGGAATTGCGGCACCGGCAGGCCGATGGGTTCGGCCCCCAGTTTGTCGAGCAGCAGTGTCGCCGGACGCGATGGGCCGCGCAGTTTGAGGCCTGCGAAATCGCTCAGGTCTTCGATGGCCGCGCCTTTCTTGTGTACGATACCCGGCCCGTGCATGTGGGCGGCGATCAGGTGGACATCGGCGAAATCGTCCATCAGGTGCTTTTGCGTGAATTCCCACGCCGCGCGCGAGGCTTCTTCGGCGCTTTTGGTGACCATGAAGGGGAGTTCCAGCGCCTCGGCTTCAGGGAAACGGCCCGGTGTGTAGCCTGGGATCACCCAGCCGCCGTCGATCACGCCGTCGCGGATCAGGTCATATTGCGCTGTGGCTTTGCCGCCAAGCTGCATGAAGGGATAGATCTCTATCTTGATGCGGCCGTTCGATTCTGCTTCGACTTTTTCGACCCATGGGTCGAGGAAGTACTT
>NZ_SDLA01000047.1:0-691 GCF_013096845.1 Geobacillus sp. BMUD | reverse complement strand
CGTTCGCGCGCGAATCGCCGGGCATTGGCACCAAGAAATTCGCGCCGTTCCGGGGCGTCGAGCAGGGTACAGGTTTCTTGAATCAGTTTTTCCTGATCGAAGAAATCAACCAACACACCTGTTTGACCGCCAATGATCGCTTCTCGGACCGGTGCAGTGTCCGACGCGATGATGGCACATTTCGCGCTCATCGCTTCGATCAGGGACCATGAGAGGACAAAAGGATATGTCAGATAGACATGTACCGTGCTGACCTGGCTCATCGACAGGAAAGTGTCATACGGCACACGTCCCATGAAATGCACGCGGGCCCAATCGGCATCCGGGATCTGACCGCGCACTACGTCGATGAAGATTTGCTTCCAGGTTTTGCCATCGGGAGGGCGGGCACCATAGCTGGTCTCGTCGCCGCCTAGCAGCACGATGTCCGCGTCCGGACGGCGGCGCAGCAATTCGGGCAGCGCGCGCATGAAGCGGTGATAGCCGCGGTACGGTTCGAGATTGCGGTTGATAAAGGTGATCACCTCGTCCCGCTTGGTGACCGTCTTGCCATTGGGCAGCGCAAGCGACGCGTTGGGATTCGCGACGATCGCATCTGTGTCGACGCCGTCATGGCAGATTGTGATGCGGGACTGATAGCTGTCGGGGAAGGTGCCCGCCTGAAACTGTGTCCGGCTGATACCCGCATCCA
>NZ_SDLA01000046.1:0-722 GCF_013096845.1 Geobacillus sp. BMUD | reverse complement strand
CCCGTCCTTCATCGGCTCCTAGTGCCAAGGCATCCACCGTGCGCCCTTTCTAGCTTAACCTACAGCGTCTCGGCTTCTTCCTTATTGTCTAGCTTCGGCGCCTAGCTCTCTTCTGCCAAATAACCTCCCCCCTTGGGATGCAAGCATCCCAAGGGTGAAGAACATTTGGCTTCGAGAGCTAACCGCAGCGCCTCAGCTTTTCCGGTTATCTAGTTTTCAAGGAACGATTTTTATGGTGGAGCCTATCGGGATCGAACCGATGACCTCCTGCTTGCAAAGCAGGCGCTCTCCCAGCTGAGCTAAGGCCCCATCCAATGGGCCTAAGTGGACTTGAACCACCGACCTCACGCTTATCAGGCGTGCGCTCTGACCAGCTGAGCTATAGGCCCATATACTCCTCACAAGGAACGATACGTTCCCTCCAAACGAAACAAGGCCGCTGCATTGAATCCATTTCTTTGCAGCCTTGCACCGAGGAATCTCGACTTCTCCGAATCTGCTCGCAGGCGCAAAACAGCCAGAAAAGACAAGTTCCCTCAAAACTAAACAAAACGGCAAGCGTCATTATAATCAAACCATTCGGTTTTGTCAATAACATCCTTAGAAAGGAGGTGATCCAGCCGCACCTTCCGGTACGGCTACCTTGTTACGACTTCACCCCAATCACTTGCCCCACCTTCGGCGGCTGGCTCCCGTAAGGGTTACCTCACCGACTTCGGGTG
>NZ_SDLA01000045.1:0-751 GCF_013096845.1 Geobacillus sp. BMUD | reverse complement strand
CAGAACTGGTGCACGAGATCGCGATGAAGAACCAACCCAATGCGGTTGGCGCGATCGGCCATATCGACGTCTATCCCAACAGTCGAAACATCATTCCTGGAAAGGTTGTGTTCACTGTCGATTTGCGCACGTACTTGTTGGACAAGCTGAACACCATGGTTGACGAGTTCATGGCGCGTGCGCCGAAGCTTTGCGAAGACGTTGGCGTCAGTTTCGAATCGCACATCGTCGGGCAGTTTGATCCGCCCGCGTTCGACGAGGCCTGTGTGGGCGCAATCCGAGATGCCGCAGACCGGCTAGGTTACAGCCACATGGATATCGTATCGGGTGCCGGACATGATGCCTGCTGGATCAACGATGTGGCCCCCACCGCGATGGTGATGTGTCCTTGCGTTGACGGGCTGTCGCACAATGAGGCGGAGGAGATCTCCAAGGAATGGGCGGCTGCGGGCACCGATGTGCTTTTCCATGCGGTTGTCGAGACGGCGGGGATCGTCAGCTAGGTTGGGGGCGCTGCCGCCGTCGCGCGATGCGCGGCTCCCCCGAGTTATTTTTGAAATAGAGAAGATCAGGACCACGGAGTAAACCATGACCACAGTCATCAAGAACGGAACGGTTGTCACAGCGGACCTGACCTATGAGGCGGATGTCCTGATCGAGAACGGAGTTATTTCGGAGATCGGGCCTAACCTGAAAGGCGACGAAGAACTGGATGCGACCGGTTGCTATGTCATGCCGGGTGGGATCGACC
>NZ_SDLA01000044.1:0-915 GCF_013096845.1 Geobacillus sp. BMUD | reverse complement strand
GGGATGGACGCACCGCTGGTGTACCAGTTGTCCCGCCAGGGGCACCGCTGGGTAGCTATGTGCGGACGGGATAAGCGCTGAAAGCATCTAAGCGTGAAGCCCCCCTCAAGATGAGATTTCCCACCGCGTGAAGCGGGTAAGATCCCTCGAAGATGACGAGGTCGATAGGTCCGAGGTGGAAGCGTGGCGACACGTGGAGCTGACGGATACTAATCGATCGAGGGCTTAACCTAGAAAAGCGGAGGCGAGCGGTTCGCCGCGACGGGCAAATGTTCTTCGCCCGCAGGGGTGCTTGCACCCCGAGGGAGAAGGTTATTTGATCCCGAGCGGCGGCGAGCCGGAGCTAGACAGTACGAAGCGCGGCTTCTTCCGACGGTTATCTAGTTTTGAAGGAATGAAAAAAGCCTTGACAGCTCATCACGAATCATTATAATAGTAAATGTCTAAAGAGATATCTTTCAGCAGCGGCTCAGTGACGAGCAGTTGCATGATCAAATCAGTTTGAGAAACTAGACATTGTTATGATTCCGCAGTAGCTCAGTGGTAGAGCAATCGGCTGTTAACCGATTGGTCGCAGGTTCGAATCCTGCCTGCGGAGCCATCGTGGAGAGCTGTCCGAGTGGTCGAAGGAGCACGATTGGAAATCGTGTAGGCGTGAATAGCGCCTCAAGGGTTCGAATCCCTTGCTCTCCGCCATTATCCATCAGCATGGCCCGTTGGTCAAGTGGTTAAGACACCGCCCTTTCACGGCGGTAACACGGGTTCGAATCCCGTACGGGTCAATTTTCGTGGAGGATTAGCTCAGCTGGGAGAGCACTTGCCTTACAAGCAAGGGGTCGGCGGTTCGATCCCGTCATCCTCCACCACTTTCAAACATACAAAACAAAACTCAGCGCATTATTGAAATAAGTTCAT
>NZ_SDLA01000043.1:0-949 GCF_013096845.1 Geobacillus sp. BMUD | reverse complement strand
CCATGTCCCATTCCGAAATAATTCACAAAAAATTTAGCACATTCTTTCGGAAAGGGGGAGAGGGATATTCCGAAGGAATGTGCAAAAAAGAGTCTTTTTTGTGCGGAAATAAAGTGATAATTTACAAAATATCGCTTGTCACAATTAATCGGCATTCTCAAAACCAATCAGCCGTTCCGCCCTATTGAGGAAATCCGAGATGAAGTATATCGTACAATGGGAGCAAAAGAATTGAAAGACGGGGAGGAAAACTAAGTGGCTCGCAAGCTATGGATTGACACAAATGTCGTGATTCGAATCATGACCGGCCATCCCCAAGAGCTTGTGGAAGAAGTTGGGGACATGTTGCAGAAAGTAGAAGCAGGAGAATTGATTTTGCGCCTTAATCCGCTCGTCGTCGCGGAATGTTGCTGGGTGCTGGCTTCCGTCTATCAAGCATCGCCGTCCGACATTTCCGCCGCCTTATTAAAGTTTACCAACGGGATTGGGATCGAAACAGAGGAAAAAGATGTTGTGCAACAAGCGCTTCGAGATTACGGCGAGAAAAAGGTCGATTTCATTGACGCGTATATCGCCGCTCATGCAAAAGCGAATCCCCCAGAAGATGTCGTTACTTGGGACAAACATGTTAAACGATTGAACATTCGCCACGGTCGCCCTAAGGACTGGTAAAAAGAGGGTGTCCCAAAAGGACCGGGACGCCCTCTTTCATCGCTATATACGTACTGACTGCTTCTGCCGCACTGTATGTTGTGCCTATCTTGAAGGCAGGCGACCTTTTGGGTCAGCCTCTCTTTTGAAACTCGTTCTTGCTTTACAGCTCCGTTACAGAAAACTTATAAGGCTTTATAAGATAGTTAAAAATCTTATAAAGACCTATGTTTCTTTCCTTGTTCATCGCACCCGATTTCGCCAAAGCTACTCTCGTTGGATGTGGTGCTCCGAAGGC
>NZ_SDLA01000042.1:0-1132 GCF_013096845.1 Geobacillus sp. BMUD | reverse complement strand
TTTTGGCAGACAGGACATGTCTGACTCGTGTACGATTCGTCGACTTCTTTCAAACGAATACCTTGTTGGGCTAATTTATAGGCAAGATATCGCTTGACTTTCCCAAAAGACCAGTTGGAGAGCTTTTGTGCTTGTTTCCGGTGGACTTTCTTTTTCTTTCTCGTGTATCGCTCGACTCCTTCGACATTTCCGATGTACACATCCGACACAGATTGCGCAAGGCACCAATCGACGAATTGCTTCGTCGTTTTATGAAGCGCATCCCGCAGTTGACGTTCCGATTTGGATAAGAGGTATCGTTTGGCTCGTTCGTACTTTTTCCACCTTCGTGAGCCTTTTTGGCATTTCGCTTGCCGTCGTTGAATTTCGGCGAGTTTCTTGTTTCGGAACCGATGGAGCGAGCGCACCTTTCTCCCTGTAATCAAGAGCGCTTGACCGCTTTCGCAAAAGGCGCCGATCGTATGAATTTCACCGAGATCGACGCCGACGGAACGACCTGGTTGATATGCTTTCGCCTCCCGACCATCGTCATAGGTGATAGCCAAGTACCAACCGTGGTCATAACAACATTCGATTTCTTTGATCGTTCCTTTGGGTAAGCGGGAGACATGGACGAGGATCGGTTCTTCTCTTTTTCCATTATGGATGCCCATCGATAACGCGATGGTTCCATTTTCGTACACGTTGAACCCATCTTTCGCCCATTTCGTGTTGAAAAATTTCTTTTGTTTGTATGGGTATCGAGCATGGCGAAGTCCTTTTTGAATGGCGGCTTGTGCTGATTGTCGTGCGAAGAGGTATTTGTGGCAAACCGCTTGGATCGACTGGCTGTGAAGATGGAAGCGGCCTTTCGTTTGCTTTTGCAGTTCGCTTTTTGAGATGCGGCGGCCGTGTTGAAGGAAGTATTCTTTCGATAGCCGAAGACACTCATTCCAAACGCGGGCTGACTCTCGGTTGCAGGCCCATAGCCGTTCGAGATCCCTCTTGGAGGCACGAAAGGCGACTTTTTGACCGCGGAGCATCGTCATTCCTCCCTTTCTCTGCATGTTGGCTAAGACGATTATAGCACGTATGTTCTTATTTAGAAAGAAAAACATCCGATTCATCTCCCACCTACATTCCATTTCGAGGT
>NZ_SDLA01000041.1:0-1282 GCF_013096845.1 Geobacillus sp. BMUD | reverse complement strand
CAACACCCGAAGTCGGTGAGGTAACCCTTACGGGAGCCAGCCGCCGAAGGTGGGGCAAGTGATTGGGGTGAAGTCGTAACAAGGTAGCCGTACCGGAAGGTGCGGCTGGATCACCTCCTTTCTAAGGATGACAAACCTTTCGGTTCAATGAACATGGCGCTTCCGTTTCGTTCAGTTTTGAAGGAATGAGAATTCCTTCGACTGCTTCGTTTGCGTCTGCGTCTACAAGCGAATGCAGAGGAGCCAGATTCCTCGACGCAAACCAGCGAAGAAGCAAGCTCAATGCAGCTACTTCGTTCCTTGAAAACTAGATAACCGGAAAAGCTGAGGCGCCGCGGTTAGCTCTCGAAGCCAAATGTTCTTCACCCGCAGGGATGCTTGCATCCCAAGGGGGGAAGGTTATTTGGCAGAAGAGAGCTAGGCGCCGAAGCTAGACAATAAGGAAGAAGCCGAGACGCTGTAGGTTAAGCTAGAAAGGGCGCACGGTGGATGCCTTGGCACTAGGAGCCGATGAAGGACGGGGCAAACGCCGAAACGCTTCGGGGAGCTGTAAGCAAGCGTAGATCCGGAGATGTCCGAATGGGGGAACCCACTGTCCGTAATGGGGCAGTATCCATGCCTGAATCCATAGGGCATGGAGGGCACACCCGGGGAACTGAAACATCTTAGTACCCGGAGGAGAAGAAAGCAAACGCGATTCCCTGAGTAGCGGCGAGCGAAACGGGAACAGCCCAAACCAAGAGGCGTGTCCTCTTGGGGTTGTAGGACCGCTCATGATGGGAGTGAGAAAGGAACGGGGTAGACGAACCGGTCTGGAACGGCCGGCCAGAGAAGGTGAGAGCCCTGTAGTCGAAACTTCGTTCCCTCCCGAGCGGATCCTGAGTACGGCGGGACACGAGGAATCCCGTCGGAAGCAGGGAGGACCATCTCCCAAGGCTAAATACTCCCTAGTGACCGATAGTGCACCAGTACCGTGAGGGAAAGGTGAAAAGCACCCCGGGAGGGGAGTGAAAGAGAACCTGAAACCGTGTGCCTACAAGTAGTCAGAGCCCGTTGATGGGTGATGGCGTGCCTTTTGTAGAATGAACCGGCGAGTGACGATGGCGTGCGAGGTTAAGCCGAAGAGGCGGAGCCGCAGCGAAAGCGAGTCTGAACAGGGCGCGAAGTACGTCGTCGTCGACCCGAAACCAGGTGATCTACCCATGTCCAGGGTGAAGGCCGGGTAACACCGGCTGGAGGCCCGAACCCACGCACGTTGAAAAGTGCGGGGATGAGGTGTGGG
>NZ_SDLA01000003.1:0-225440 GCF_013096845.1 Geobacillus sp. BMUD | reverse complement strand
ATTAATAAATCGTGTGCCTATGAAATTCGGCGTTTTTTTCTAGGGAAGGCGTGGTGAAATCCTTGATATAACAGCATTTCGGTCATTTTCATTTGCCTAAAATGCCCCTCAAACTGTCGAACTCGGGAGATCCCTTATATCCGTTTTCTCGGTATCTTCTATTTTTCCAAATCTTCTTTTTTGTAATAGCCGCTGTCGATCAATACTTTTTCATAATTGGATTTATCAACCGAAACCGGTTCCAACAAATACGCTGGGACAACTTTAACTCCGTTATTATACGTTTTCGTATCGTTCACTTCCGGCTTTTTCCCTTTCAACACCGCATCCGCCATCTCAACTGCTTTTTTCGCCAATTCCCTCGTGTCTTTAAACACCGTTTGCGTTTGTTCCCCTGCGATAATCGATTTCACCGAAGCCAATTCCGCATCTTGCCCAGTAATCACCGGCATCGGCTTGCTCGGAGTTCCGTAGCCAACCCCTTTTAAGGAAGAAATGATGCCAATGCTAATGCCATCGTACGGGGACAAAACCGCATCAACGCGAGCATTCGTATAATGCGCACTCAACAAGTTATCCATACGCGCTTGAGCCGTAGCTCCATCCCAGCGCAATGTCGCTACTTGGTCAAACTTCGTTTGCCCGCTTCTCACCACTAACTTTCCGGAATCAATGTACGGCTTTAATACCGACATTGCTCCATCAAAGAAGAAATAGGCGTTATTGTCATCTGGAGAACCGGCAAACAACTCGATGTTGAACGGTCCCTTTCCTTCTTTCAATCCGAGCTTTTGTTCAATGTACTGCCCTTGCAGCACACCGACTTTAAAGTTATCAAACGTTGCATAATAGTCGACATACTTGCTGTTTTTAATCAAACGGTCGTACGAAATGATCTTAATCCCTTGTTTATGCGCTTTTTCCAACACGTCCGTCAACGCTTCCGCATCAATCGGAGCAATCACTAACACGTTAACCCCTTTGGTGATCATGTTTTCAATTTGTGATACTTGGTTTTCAACCACGTCCTCAGCATATTGCAAATCCGTCTTATAACCGAGTTTTTCGAATTCTTTCACCATATTTTTCCCATCATGAATCCAGCGCTCTGAAGATTTCGTTGGCATAGAAATGCCGACAAATCCATTTTTTCCTCCATTCGCCCCAAGTCCCCCGCAGGCCGATAATGACAGGACAAATATCGACAAAATTAGTACAAACAAAGACTTTTTCATTTTCTCCCTCCTCAAATTTGTACGTATATTTAATTTCTGTTCTTACTATACCACGGGACAAATTGTCCGTCTTTTTAATTAATTAACTATTTTTATAAAAATTTAACTTTGTTGAAGCGTTTTCAAAATGAGGACACACCCCTTCTGATCTCGACATAGAATGATGGATCAAGGTACGGACATTTTTGCGGAAAGTTCCATGAGCGGCACGATCTGCTCTCCACCCGGAGATGAAAATGGCCGCTTGCCGACGAGGTTTTCACGGAAAGAAAAAGGTGTCCCCATAAGGATCGGGACACCCTTTTTCACTAATCGTATCCATTTTGGTAACGGATAACCTTTTCGATCCGTCTCCTCTCATCCAATGCTCGCTCCTCCCTGATCATCTCAAAAGGTATCCTTTGTTATGTGCATTTTCCGATATTGATTTGGAGACACCCCTATCGTCTTTTTAAAAGCCGTGCTGAAATAATGCTGTGTATCATAGCCGACGCGTTCAGCAATTTCATGAATCGGCAACTCAGTAGACAAAAGCAATTCCGACGCCTTCTCCATCCGAGTTTTCGTCAACAAATGAGTAAACGAAATGCCGAGTTCTTGTTTGATCATTCGGCTTAAATAAACCGGGGAAACATTGAGCAACTGAGCCACGGACTCAAGCGTCAAATCCGGCTGGCTAAAGTGTTTCTGTATATACTGCCTAGCGCGGCGGACAATCGGAGAAATACGGCTTTCTTTCTCCATTTGCTCTTTGCATTTTTCATATGCCGCCCTCACCCCGCCTATTCCTCCTTGCACTGCTTCTATATATACACTAGCTTTGATATGCAGATGTTGCCTCAGTGCCATTTCAATTTGCCTGCACCGTTCTTCGCTGATCGCTTTCCAGCTGATCACAACGACGAGCTCGTTCGAATCGCGAAAAATAATTTTGTCGCCATCTTCCAATAATTCAGAGAGGGCGTTTTCGATGGCAAATAAAAGCAACTGCCGATCCCGATCGCTCACAATGGGCTGATTTTTAAATGAAAACCATTGGATGACAATGATTTGCGCAGGGCAAGACCACGAAAGTCCAAGCAAGGACAGTTGCTCGACCATCTCCTCCTCTGTCAGTCGCCCTGTCGCCCATTCCATTCCTAATTGCTGGCGAAGCACGTGAGCATGCTTCTGTACTTGATTTGTTAACAGTTCCATATATCGTTTTTCCTGTTGCTCCTGTTCGAGCTTCTCCTTCACTTTTGCGACTACTTCGCGCAATTGCTGCGGATGAGTGGGCTTTAATAAATAATCATCCACTTGAAGGCGAATCGCTTCCTGCGCATACGAAAACTCATCATAACCGGTAATCACAATCATACGGCAATGGGGCAACTTCTCCCGCGCATGTTTCATCAGTGTAATCCCGTCCATAATCGGCATGCTTAAATCGACAAACAATACATCGACTCGATGCTGCAAGGCGAATTCCAACGCCTCTTCCCCATCTTCTGCTTCTGCAACAACTTCCATGTTAAATTCATGCCAATCGATTGATTCCCGAATTCCTTCACGAATGATAGCCTCATCGTCTGCAATCAACACTTTCCACATGAATCCATTCCTCCTAAGGAAGATGGGGGATGATCGGGTGCACAATTGTCACGGTTGTCCCTTTCCCTTCCTGACTATCGATATACAGTCGATAGCGAGGACCAAATGTTAACTGTAAGCGGGCTTGTACGTTCACCATTCCGTACCCTTTCACCTTTTTCATCTTTCCTTCTTGGTCTCCCGATGTAAAGTCAATGGCTAAACTTTTCTGCAACTCTTGTAGCCGCTCCCGTGACATTCCGACGCCATCGTCTTTTACACAAATATACATCGCTCCTTCATGTTCTCGCGCTTGAATCCAAATATGCCCTTGTCCTCTTCTCTGTTTGATACCGTGATAAATCGCATTCTCTACAATCGGCTGCAACAGCAACTTTAACACATAAAATTGTTGCAGATGTTCCGGAATATCAAAGGTATAGTCCAACTTATCTTTATAGCGAACTTCCTGGATACGTAAATAACTTTTCGTATGTTCTACTTCCTCAGCCAAACGAATCATATCCTTCCCCTTGCTCAACCCAATGCGGAACAACTTTGCCAGATTGTTGACCAACTCGGCAACATCATCAGCCCCTTTTTTGCGCGCCATCCATTGAATGGTGTCTAATGTATTGTAAAGGAAGTGCGGTTTAATTTGGGCTTGCAATCCCCGCAACTCTGCCTCCCACCGCTGTCGCTCTTGCCATTCCGCCAAAGAAATAAAATGCTGCATTTGATCCAACATGTGGTTGAAACTTCGACCCAATATCCCAATTTCATCCATACGCTCCCCATGATAACGAACCGTTAAATCGCCTGCTTGCGCTTTTTTCATAAATGCCGTCAGCTGGCTGATCGGACGAGATAATGAAAACGACAGGTAATAAGAAGTACCAATGGCAATAAAACAGACGAAAAAAATAAAACTGACGATATAAAAACGGATTTCTTTCACTTCTAGTGCTGATTCATCACTGGGAAACACTCCGATTGTTGTCCAATTCGTAAACGGCGAGCGCTGATAAATAAACTGAACGTGTTGTCCATTGATGTTCTTGAAAAATGAACCGCTATTTCCTTTGATCCAGCGCATCGGGACAGCTGTCACTGTGGAACGGCTCGGAGTATAGATGCTTTTCCCTTGCTCATCCATCACCAGTAAATATCCCCATTTTCCAAGACGGATATTTTTTGTCGCTTCCGCAATGACTCTCAACTTTAAATCAACCAGTACAACCCCTTTCACGTTTTGTGTCTCGGGATCCACAATGGCTCGAACCGCGGATATGACTTCTGCACTTGTATAATGGGCATGAGAAATAACATTTCTTCCAACCGGATGACCGAGCATTTTAAAAATCCCTTTATTTTTCACAGCCTCACGATACCATGATTCCCTTGTTAACGGCCGGGGAGAACGGCTGTACATTTCATTGCTTATATAGTCGCCATACTCGTTAACAACTAAAATCCCCGCAATCTCGGGATACAACGTAGTGATTCCTTGCAAAAATTGACGCATTTCATAATCATTGCGAGGCGCTCTACGATCCAAGAACGCTTTTATTTGCGGATTAAAAGCAATCAGATACGTTGCGTTTTGCATATTATTGGCATAAAACTCTAATGTCTGATTGACTTGGCTAATCAATTGCAACGTATTTTCATTTACTTGTCGTTCAATAATTCGATCCACCGTCCACCCTACCAAGCTTCCTAAGCAGAGTGCAGGCACAATCATTGAGATGAGTAACAACGAAACAAACTTGTATCGTATCGGCCAATGGCTAACCCGCCAACGCTTCAGCATTCGCAACGTCAATCACTCGTTTCTCTGTAGTCATTTGGCATAAAAATGATCCACATTTTCTCGTGTAACGATCGTAATTCCTGTATCAACATACGCGGGTAGCGGTAAATCCCCCGATCGTGATGGTGAGGTAAGATGATGATGGAGATGAAATAAAAACTGCAGCGACCAGTACCCCATATTCCATGTTCCTTGCGCCAATGTCGCAGCGATCACACCTTCCTTCACCAAATCTAATGTTTGTTTTTCTGTATCAAAACTAATGACCGTAATCTCTTTCTTATTTAGCTCTTTGATTGCTTCCGCCACGCCAACTCCTCCGTTCGCTTCTGTGGCAAAGATCCCTTGCACATCCGGATAATCTCGCAAAATCTCTATTGCCGCCTGTTTTGAGACCATAGTGTCTCCTTTTCCATTCTTCACAGCCACCACTTGCATTCGTGGATATTTTTCATAGATCGTCTCAACAAATCCTCTCGTTCTCTCTTGATGATTAAGTTGATGGGGGGAGGTAATCACGGCAACGTTTCCGCCATTTCTCAGTAGTTTTGCCATTTCGTGAGCAGCTGTCACTCCAGCACTATAATTATTCGTCCCTAGAAACGAAAACGCCTTGCTTCCCGAAGCATTCGAGTCAAATAATACAACTGGAATCCCTTTCTCAACAGCTTTATTGATTGTCTTTGTCAGCGCGGTCGGATTAATGGCGGAAACAGCAATACCTGCCGGTTTTCTCGCGATCACTTGTTCCAGCACCGTAACTTGCTCGTTGACATCATATTGGGTAGCCCCCCGATATTCCACGGAGACGTTCAATGCTTCCGCTGCATCTTCAAATCCTTTCAGACAGCGCTTCCAATAATCCATACCTGATTGGAAAGTGACCATGACGTATTTTTCATCTGGTTTGCCTTGAAACGCTGTCTCTCCTTGAGAAGCTAAACGGAGGCGAGAAATTTCTAAATGATAGCGGTATATATAAAGAATAAACAAACTGACTAAACAAGCATAAATGAGTAGTAACTTCTTCACTATGCTAATCCCCCTTGAACTCTCCTGAATCAAAAACTTATGGCAACAAAAACTGACGGAATGATGCAGGATTTCCCCTAAGTATAGATGACGTTTCTTTCGAGGGCAATAGGAGAAGGCTTTTCCTTAATCAATGTACCATGTCTGAACGGCAAAATCCAAAACAAAAAAGATTGTCTCAAAAACAGGTGAGACAACCGTTTCATCATAATTTCATTCGATGGATTAATCGTTCTGTTCCCTTTTCGCTATAAATTTCTGATTTTTCGTTTCGGTTTTCATCTAACTACAATATAAAGCAGCGAGTGATCAGCTTGGATGTAAAACAAAATCTCAACTTGGTATAGTCGATCTTTCACCGTTAACTACACTAACAGTTATATATCATAGCGGTCTCAACCTATTCTATTTCATAAAATAGTGTTAGTGTCGAACTCTCAGTCTTTTCCGTCCTCACCTCCCCCGAAACACCGGCTTCCGTTTTTCTAAAAAGGCGCGGACGCCTTCGCGGTGATCTTCGGTTTGCCGCATGCGCTGTTGGGCGTCGGTTTCAAGCTCTAGGACGCGAAGCAAGTCCGCCTTTGTTTGCTCGGCGTACAGCTGTTTCGTGGCGATCATGGCTTGGAGCGGTTTTTCCTGCAGGGAAGCGATGAATTGTTCGGCTTGCTCCTCATGATCGACAACGAAATCGACGAGGCCAAGCTGCTGCGCTTCATCGGCGCTCATCGGTTTTCCTTCCCAAATGATTTGTTTCGCTTTCGCGGTACCGACGCGCTGCGCCAAGAGGAAATGCCCGCCGCCGTCAGGGACGAGGCCAACGCCGATAAAGTTCATGGCGAGGCGCGCTTCTTTTGTGGCGATGAGGTAATCGCTCGCCAACGCAAAGCTGAACCCAAGACCAGCAGCGGGCCCATGGATGAGCGAAACGGTGATTTTCGGCATCGTATACAATCGCATGATCATCTCTTGGATCGTGTTCATCACCGTCTGAAATTGGCCCGGGTCATCGACAGAAAGCATCGTCTTAATGTCGCCACCTGCCGAGAATCCTCTTCCCTTGCCGCGGATGACGACGATCGAAGCGTCACTTTCTTCGATTTGCCGCAATGCGCCGACAAGTTCTGTTAACATTTGTCCATCCATCGCATTGAGCGACTGCGGGCGGTTCAGTTCCAATATTGCTTTGTTTTGGTCAAATGTCAGCGCAACTGTTTCCATTGCTCTCCCCCTCTGAATGATGATTCATTTATTCATTCTCTATAGGGATCCTCAATTCCTTGCTGTTAACAAAAATATTGCCAAAACATCAATGCTTGACATATTCGTCTATTTATAATAGGTTCTATCACGGCGTTACTTTTTGCATCTAAATAAAAAAGCAAGAGGTTTCTGCCTATGAAGGGGTTGGTATAATGAGAAAGCCAGGCTATTTACGAAACGTGTCATTTTATGTATTGGCGGGATTGATATTTTCTATGATGGTTTACAATGTCTTTTATAATCTCGGAAAATTTCCTATTTCCAGCTGGGACGAAGCGCGACATGGCGTCAATGCTTACGAAATGTTAAAACATGGAAATTTGATCGTCAACACATATCTTAGGCACCCTGATTACTGGAATTTAAAACCTCCCCTTAGTTATTGGGCTATTATGGTTGGTTATAAGTTGGTTGGGCTGAACGCTCTTGGCTTGCGACTGATGTCTGGCGTTTGCGCTATCTTCATGGCTATAGTCATTGCTTTATTTATGAAAAAGCGATTTGGCCGCATGGCTGCTATCATATCATTGCTTGCCTTGTCGACTAGCACCCAATATCTTCTCAACCATTGCGCTCGCACAGGAGATGCGGATTCTCTCTTTGTATTTTTCTTTACGTTATCCATCATTTCTTTGCTGTCCGCCAGACGGCAGACGCGATGGTTGTATGCAGCTGGCCTTGCCTGTTCACTCGCTTTTTTAACGAAAAGTTGGCATGCAGGGAACATTCTGTTGATCATGGCTGTATATTTCCTAATCACTCGACAATGGGAGTCATTTCACTGGCGCGCCTGGTGGAGGGCGGCCCTCAGTTTCGCTGTTCCTGTGCTCGCTTGGGTTCTTGCCCGCTACCACTATGATGGATGGCGGTTTTTTAAGCAAATGATCGCCTATGATTTGTTGTTACGCTCCACTCGGCCCATTGAGGGTCATATTGGCGATGAAACCTACTACGGCATCATTCTTGTTCATTTTTTCTTTTGGTGGCTGGCGCTCTTGGTCGGAATCATGGTCATCAGTTACATGCAAGGCGTTCGTCTTTTAGCGTTTGAAGGAACAGACCATCGATTGAAAGAAGATGTGATCGGGATTTTGCTTTGGATTTGCGTCCCGCTTCTCATGTTTACCATAGCTAAGACGAAAATCAGATGGTACATCCTCCCTGTCTATCCGCCGCTTTGCATGTTGATTGGCATTTGCGCAAGTCAATTATGGAGAAAAGGAACGTGGGGAGCGCGGGGAGTGTTGCTGACTGGACTGTTGTTCGTCGCATCGTTTTACGAAACGAATATTCAACATTATATCCATCATCCCAAGCCAAATTTCGAACTGGCATTGCTTCAGCAGACCGCCCAAATGCCTGTTCATGGATACGAACTGTTTATGTACCATCCGTTGCACGAGAAAGGTCGCTGGCCGCAAAATGCGGTCTTGACAGCAGAGCTTGCGAATGACCTCAAACCTCGGCACGGAGGGCTGAAAACGTTCTTGCATACAAGCCGAAGCCTGCTTCTCGTGAAAAAAGCATGGTTCAGCAAACAGCTCGAGCATAAATACCACCTGTCTGTTCTCGCCTCGAACCGTTGGGGATATATTTTGGAAAAGCACGCTTAAACATACAGCCTTGGAGTGCCACTCTCTCCAAGGCTGCGCAACCATTCTTCTAGAATTTTAGGAACAAACTTTACTCCAATCTCTTCTCATCCCGCTTAATTCTGGTTAAAAATAATCAATTTCAACTCCGTCATTTCCTCGATCGCATAGCGAATTCCTTCGCGGCCGAACCCGCTTTCTTTCACGCCGCCGTACGGCATATGGTCGACACGGAACGTTGGGATGTCGTTGATGAGCACGCCACCGACGTGCAGTTGTTTCGCCGCTTTCCACGCGGTATGGACGTTATCGGTGTAAATGCCCGCCTGCAAACCGTAGCGCGAGTCGTTGACAAGCGCAATCGCCTCGTCAATCGAGCGGACGCGGTTGATCAAGACGATCGGGGCGAACACTTCTTGGCATGACACTTTCATTGTCGGTTCAGCATCGACAATGACCGTTGGAAGCAAAATGTTGCCGTCGCGCTCGCCGCCAAGGACGACATTCGCGCCGCCTTGTTTCGCCTCTTCAATCCAAGAAAGCGCGCGATCGACATCGTTTGGCGTGATTAACGCCGACACATCCGTTGCTGGATCGAGCGGGTCGCCTGTTTTCAACTGTTTCGCCGCAGCAACGAATTTTTCAACGAACTCGTCATAGCGTTTTTCATGGACATAGACGCGCTGGAGCGAAATGCACACTTGCCCTTGGAACGTGAACGCGCCAAATACGCAACGCGGGATGATGCGGTCAAGATCGACCTGCTCGTCAATGATGACGGCCGAGTTCGAGCCAAGCTCCAACGTCACCCGCTTTAAACCTGCTTTATTGCGGATCGCGATGCCCACTTCCGGGCTGCCGGTGAACGTGATCATGCTGATGCGGGGATCGGCGACGATTTGGTCGCCGACCGTGCGGCCGCTTCCTGTGACGACGTTGAGCACCCCTTTCGGCAAGCCTGCGTTCTCGAACAGCTCGGCGATAAAGTAGGCCGACAGCGGCGTTTGGCTCGCTGGTTTCAACACCACGGTATTGCCTGAAGCGATAGCCGGACCAAGTTTATGAGCGACTAAGTTCATCGGGAAGTTAAACGGCGTGATCGCCCCAATGACGCCGATCGGCTCACGGACGGTGATGGCGATGCGGTTTTCCCCGCCCGGCGCCGCATCAAGCGGCAATGTTTCGCCATGGATGCGCTTCGCTTCTTCGGCGGCGAATGTATACGTCTGGATCGTGCGGGCGACTTCCCCTTTCGCCGTGGTGATCGGCTTGGCGGCTTCCAAGGCGATCAACTTCGCCGCTTCTTCTTGCCGCTCTTTCAGCTGTTCGACGACCCGCCCTAAAATAGCGGCCCGTTCATGCGCCGGCATGGCGGCCATCGTCTGCCGCGCCGCATACGCCGCGGCGATCGCCTCATCAACTTCTTGTTCGTTGGCCATCGGAATTTCGGCAATCGTCTCGCGTGAATACGGTGATTTCAGTTCGGTGTAAGACTTCGCTTCCCGCCATTCGCCGTTGATGTATAGTTTTTTTCTTTCCGCCATGTTCTCATCCTTTCCCTAACTAGTATTTGCAATCCAAACATTGCCTGTGTTAATAACATTTTTTATTTCGTCGCAAATTTGTTAGAATCCTCTTTTCTGATCCATTTATAGGACATGTTGCTGGTCCTCTATCTCCTCTTTCAGATTGGAGGATGGGAAAAGGTAGGAAAAAATCACAATCGAAACGATACTCGCCCCAATTCCATACATAATCGGATAGGTTGAGCTTAATCCCTCCATCGCTAAACCAACCAGCACAACGATGGAACTAATAATGATAGAGTAAAAGCCAGCTTTCGCCGTTGCTCGCTTCCAAAAGAAGCCAAAAATCACTGGTACGAAAATGGCGCCTGACAAAATGGCATAGGCGACATCCAATGCAACAAGCACATCCTGAATCCAAATAGCAAAGATAATAGCGACAATCCCCACTGCTAGCGTCATCATTCTGGATAATAGGACAAACTGTCGATCACTTATATTCTGAAACCAATATTGCTTCAAAATATCATGTGATAACAGAGTAGATGAGGCAAGCAATGTTCCGGAGGCCGTTGACATGAGAGCAGAACATACACTGGCCAAAATGAGCCCTAACAAGCCGTGCGGCAAAATCTCTAATGACATATTGGCAAATACGTTTTGTGGATCGTTTATATTCGGAAAAACCATCACCCCGCACATGCCAATGACGCTTAACGCCACGGCATAAGCGATGCTGTAAAGACCCGCATATACTGCGCCACCTCGAGCAATGTTCGGTGTTTTGGCCGTAAACACCCGCTGCCAAATATCTTGTGATACCACCATTCCTAATGTATAGAGCAAGAAGTATTGAAAAATATTTGCCCATCCCATCGATGTCAGATCAAAATGTGACGCTGGCAATCGCTCCAAAAGTGATGTCCATCCACCGACATAGGACAAACTCATCGGCAGCATCACGAAGAAAATGCCAACAGTCATGACGATAAACTGAATGATATCCGTCATCGTCACGCTCCACATTCCTCCGAGAATCGTATAAAACAACACGATCCCCCCGCCAACTAACATCGAAACGGTCATGCTCCAACCTAAAACCGCATGAATGATTGTGCCCATCCCAATGACTTGTGTTACCGAAACCATCAACGTATAGATCGCTGCCACCAACGCGCTGATCAAACGCGTTTCCTGATTGTAACGGCGGCCAAGCAGTTCGCTGATGGTCGTCACGTTGGCGCCATAAATTTGGTTTGTAAAAAACAGGCCAAGCACAGCAATGCCCAAACCAATCATAAAAACAAACCACATACCTGAAATCCCAAATTGATACCCTAATTTTGCTGTCCCAATCGTTGAAGCGCCTCCCAAAATCACAGCAGACAGGCAGCCAAGATAAACAAATAATCCAAGATTTCGGCCTGCCAACGCAAAATCTTCAACAGTTTTCGCCCGCTTCGCCCCCAAAATCCCTGCGCCGATCAATACGAGAAAATAACATAAGAGAACTCCAGTATCTAGTGCGTTCATACCCATTCCCCCATCCTCTTATAATCAGAAATCCATGTCCTTCGCGATCCTTTCATAAAGGCAAACATTCCTTCAACGAAACACGACATCAGTTGGTGAATACATCCAGTTTCTAAATGGTAATCGACATGTGCCTCCCTCTTTTTTTCATTTTCCAGAAGCGAACGAATGCACACCGATTTCCTCTTCATATTCGGTCAACGCCTCATCGAGCATGCTTAATCCTTCGCCAATCTGTTCTTTTGTCACGATCAGTGGCGGGATCATGCGAATCACTTCTCCTTGATTGCCGCATAGGTAGAAAAGAACACCTTTGTGCAGACAACGATTCAAAATATTCATCACTCCCTCCCCATTCGGTTCGCCAGTATGCGGGTGGACGATCTCGATGCCGATCATCAGACCGATCGAACGCACGTCTCCAATGACGGGATGCTTCCTTTTTAACAATTCCAGTTTTTTTCGTGCGTATTCCCCAACTTCCCTGCAATTTTCCAACAATTTTTCTTCCCTAAATACTTCTAAAGTTGCTAGCGCCGCTTCGCATGCAATGGGGTTGCCGCCAAACGTTGTCCCATGGCTGCCGAGCGGCCATTGTTTCATCAATTCTTTCGAAGCAACTGTTGCGCTGAGCGGCAACCCAGAAGCGATGCCCTTCGCAATGGCCATAATATCTGGGGTAACGCCAAATGTTTGAGCGGCAAACCATTCCCCTGTGCGCCCAAATCCTGTCTGCACCTCATCAAAAATAAGCAAAATACCATGGCGGTCACAAATTTCCCTTATTTTGCGCAGCCATCCTTTCGGAGGAACGATATATCCTCCTTCTCCCAACACTGGCTCGACAATCATGCATGCCACTTCTTCCGGAGTCACTTGATGGGCAAACAAGGACTCTACATCCTGTTCAAGCTTACGAGCGAAGTACACATCAGAATCCTCTCCTACCGGACAATGTTTTGGATTGGCATATGGAAGTTGGTACGTCAAGCCGTTGGGCTGCAAGTATTTCCGATATTTGCTTTTCGATGTGCTGACACTAAGCGCCCCTAACGAACGGCCATGAAAACATCCGGTAAACGAAATGACGTATGGTCGTCGCGTCACGTGTTTTGCTAATTTGATTGCTCCTTCAATCGCCTCTGTTCCACTGTTGGCAAAAAAGAAGCAGTCAAGCCCTTCCGGCAAAATTTTTGTCAGCTCTTCGGCCAAACGCAAAATTGATTCATACATGATGACACCGCTCGGCCCATGCATCAGGCGGTCTGCGGCCTCTTTGATAGCCTGCACGACTTTTGGATGGCGATGACCCGTATTGGCCACAGCAATACCGGAAGTGAAATCAAGATATTTTTTTCCATCCAGTCCGTAATAGTAACATCCTTCTTCCTTAACAACCGGCAAATTCGGATGGTCTTTCGCCATCGTTGGCGCGAGCAAATCATGCATTTTGTGAAAGAGAGGCAGCCAGTTGCCTTGTGTCATGTACATCCCCCTTCGACCAAGCCATTTTGTTCATCGAAAACGGATTCGCAAGTTCTGTGCCACCTTTAACACTATTCAATATTTTTAGTCAATTATACTCATTGATTTCTATCCCTCTGTTTTAACCGGTTCCTATCATGATGGCTTTGCTTACAATCCCACAACCGATCTAATTCATTGTTGAATCAATAATTCATTTTTGAATCAACACATTTGAATCAACGCAGATTGTTCTTCCTTCAGAAAACATTCTCTCGGAGTAGAATGAGTCTCAAATCAAAAAAACCGCACCACAAAAAGGTGGCACGGTCTCAAAAAGATAATATCGCCATCACCTTTTTCGACTGCATCACGAAGTTTTTACGAGTAGTTTGACCAGGAACCACTGATCATGCCAATTCAGCAATGACCTCTTCGATGACATCCAATGCTTCCTCCAACTGTTCATCTGTGATGACAAGCGGCGTTAATAGACGAATGACATTGCTGTACAGACCGGCACTCATGACGATCACACCTCGTTGATGGCATGCTCGCAAAATGGCGGCCGTTAATTCCCTATTCGGTGCTTTTGTCTTTGCGTCAGTGACAAATTCGATGGCTACCATGGCCCCAAGCCCCCGTACATCCCCGATCGCCTCATATTTCTCCTGCAGCTGTCTGAACCGATTGATGACGATTTGTCCAATGACATTGGCCCGTTCAACCAACCCTTCTTGTTGCAACATGCGAATCACTTCCAAAGCGGCCACGCAACCAAGCGGGCTGCCTCCGTATGTCCCGCCGATTTCTCCCGGATTGGGTGCATCCATGATTTCCGCCCTTCCCGTCACCGCACTGATCGGCACACCCGCTCCGATGGACTTCGACATGGTCATTAAATCAGGCACAACGTCAAAATGTTCAATGGCGAACATCTTCCCTGTTCGTCCAAATCCGGTCTGAATCTCATCGGCGATAAACAAAATCCCGTATTTTTCACAAATTTGTTTGACCCCTTGAACGAATGTTTTTGACGGAACAATAAACCCGCCTTCTCCTTGCACAGGCTCCATAATGATGGCAGCTACCTCTTCCGCCGGGACTTCTGAGAGAAAAAAGTCCTCGAGTTGTCGTAAAAGCTCAGCATCCAGTTCCTCATTTGTCATGCCTGCTGGCTTTCGGTAATAATAGGGATACGGAAGTTTGTACGTATCCGGTGCAAAAGGTCCAAAACCAAATTTATATGGTTTCACTTTGCTTGTCAGCGACATCGCCAACAAGGTTCGCCCATGAAACCCTCTTTCAAAAGAGAGAATGGCTTTTCTCCCTGTATACTTTCGTGCAATTTTGACGGCATTTTCGACTGCTTCTGCCCCGCTGTTCAAGAAAAAGGTCTTTTTATGATGAACTCCTGGAGTAATATGGTTTAATATCTTGGCCAACTCAATATACGGCTCATACATCATAACATGGAAACACGGATGAATATACTGCTCAGCTTGTTTGCGGATCGCTTCTACCACTTTTGGCGGGCAATGACCGACATTGAGGCTTCCAATCGCCCCAGCCAAGTCGATAAACGTATTTCCATCCACGTCGGTTAAGAGCGCTCCTTCTCCTTTGGCCGCAAAAGTCGGTACAGTGTTAAACGGCCCTCTCGGAACATTCTGTTCTTTTTTTCTTAATAGCTCCTTTGCTTTTGGTCCCGGAATCGCTGTTTTTACCTGGATATATTTTTTTGTTTCTGCCTTCATCTTCTCCCTCCGTCCCATTGTGCATCATGATCCATCTTTTTAGATACGCAAAAAACATGCCAAAAACTTCATGCAAAATCATATAACAAGGAAAAAGGATTTTTTCGCCTCTTTGATAAAGTTAGTAATAGAAGCCTCACAGACTGCTAGGAGGGAAAGTATGCACCGTACAGCTGATGTTTTGGAATTCGAATTGGACGCGATATTGAAATCATCAAACGACAATATTGTGATCGCAGACGAAAACGGGATCATTCTCCGTGCCAGCCCGAATTGCTTGTCCATATACGGAAAGGACGTCTCTTATTTAGTCGGAAAATCGGTTTATCAATTAGAAAAAGAAAACGTCTTTTGCCCTTCAGTTACAGCGAGAGTATTACGGGAGAAAAAAGAGGTCCAATTGATGCAGCAAACCGCCACCGGACGAGTTGTCATGGCGACAGGCGTGCCTGTATTTGACCAACAAAACCGCCTTGTCCGGGTCATCAGTTTTTCCCATGATTTAACAGAGTTGGAGCGTTTGAAAGAAGACTATGAAAAGCTGAGAAAGCAGATGGAACATTATCAAATGGAAATAGAGGAGTTGAAGCCGGAACATATCGTTATTCAAAGCAAGGCGATGGAACGAATTTGGAAGCTCGTGCACCGCGTGGCCCAATCGGACGCGACGGTTCTTTTCCTCGGCGAGTCTGGAGTCGGAAAAAACGTATTCGCCCGTTCCCTTCACCTCCATAGCCCGAGGCGGAATGAACCGTTTATTGAGGTCAACTGCAGCGCCATTCCTGAATCACTGTTTGAATCGGAAATGTTCGGCTATGAAAAAGGATCCTTTACCGGTGCGCAAAAAACAGGAAAACCGGGGCTGATCGAACTGGCCGACAAAGGAACTCTCTTCCTTGATGAAATTGGCGAGCTTCCTCTTTCGATGCAAGCGAAACTGCTGAAAGTGCTTCAAGAGAAAAAAGTCATACGCGTTGGAGGCATTAAAGAACGAACGGTCGATTTTCGCCTGATCGCCTCGACAAATCAGAACCTAGCAGAGATGGTGAAGCAAGGAAAGTTCCGCCAAGATTTATTTTATCGTTTGCATGTGATCCCGATTTATGTTCCTTCTTTGTGTGAGAGAAAAGAAGATATTTTCATGCTGGCACAATACTTTTTGAAAAAATTCAACCAAAAATACCAAATGGATAAATACTTTCATCCATCCATTGTCGACCATCTCGTTCAGTACGACTGGCCAGGCAACGTGCGCGAGCTGGAGAATATGATCGAACGGTTAGTCATTACTTCTGAAACGAGAGCCATTTATCCGGAATATCTTCCTTTTTCGATCCAGAAATATCCAGAGTTGATCACTCCCCATCAATCGTTGGAAAAACGGAACGAACCGTCGACATTAAAAGAAGCCATTGAACAAGTGGAACGGCAATGGCTTCTGCGCGCCGTCAAACAGTGCAAAACAACATACGAGATGGCTGATTATCTTGGCATCAGCCAGCCAACGGTCGTACGAAAGCTGAAAAAATACGGTGTTGATTCAAAAACGAATTAAGATTCATCTTTGAATGAAGCGTTCGCTCATTTTTGAACATACGCAAGCAAGGATGGACGGTAAAAGCATCCTTGTTTGCGTATTTCTTGTCTACTTCCCCTTTTTGGCACACTTTTTGCTTCTAAAACCATCACGAAACATTTTTCACTGCCCAAGGAGGTCTTGACATGTATAAACCGAAAGATTCTTCCCAATCGCCCCGTTTTTGCGGGGTTCGCACCTTTATGCGGTTGGAACAGATCAAAACAACAGACGATGTCGATTTTGTCATAGTTGGCGTTCCTTTTGACACCGCGGCATCAAACCGAACCGGACAACGATATGGCCCACAGCACATTCGCAATTTTTCTGTCTTGCTTCGCCCTTACAATCCAGATATGGATATTGATATTTTTGCCTATTGTTCCGGCGTCGATTACGGGGATATTGATGTCATTCCCGGCAATGCATTGCGCACGTATGATCGTATCGTCGAAGAGTTGCGACCATTGTTGAAGAAAGATATCATTCCGATTCTGATGGGCGGGGATCACTCCATTACATTGGGGCACTTGCGGGCTTTTTACGAACGCTTTGGACCCATCGCGCTCGTTCATTTTGACTCGCATAGCGACACGTGGGACCATTACTACGGAGAAAAATATATGCATGGCACACCGTTCCGCCGCGCTGTCGAGGAAGGGTTGCTTGATGTGGATCATTCCATTCAAATCGGGATGCGCGGACCGCTTTACAGTGCTGATGATATCGAGGACGCCCGACAGCTTGGTTTTGAAGTGATTCCGATGCAAGAGATTCGACAAATTGGCTTTGTGGAAGTGATGCGCCGCATCCATCAACGCATCGGTGACAAACCGGTTTTCGTTTCTTACGATATTGACTTTGTCGATCCTGCTTTTGCCCCAGGGACTGGTACACCGGAAGTGGGCGGACCAACCAGCTACGAGGCACTCGAATACGTAAGGGGACTCGATGGACTAAATATTGTCGGGTTTGATCTCGTCGAAGTTTTGCCTGCTTACGACAACGGAGAAGTGACCGCTCTATTGGCTTCTGCGATTATGTATGAGATGATTACACTTGTGGCGTTAAAGAAAAAGCGGTCACAGACCAACAACCTATCGACAACGACAACATCCTAAAAACATGTCACAAACAAAAAGGAGCGGCTTTCAATGGCTCAGGACCATGTGTATATCAACGGAAAATGGTACAAAGGAGAAGGAGAAAAAAGGGCGGTGATCAATCCTTCGAATGAGGAAGTCATCATAGAAATCAATGAAGCATCCCAACAACAAACAGTAGAAGCAATCCAAGCGGCCCGTCATGCCTTTCAATACACCGATTGGCCATCCAATCCGGCAAGAAGAATTGCCGTCCTTCGGCAACTGGCTGATTTGTTGGAACAGAACGCGGAAACATTCGCTGCCATTGAGACGTTGAATACAGGGAAACCGATTCGCGAATCGCGCCTCGATGTCAGTGATTCGATCCAATGCCTCCGTTACTACGCCGATTTTGTTGAGCAACGGACCATCGAGGAAAAGAAAAGAACCGATGGCACGACAAGCAAAGTCATTGAGGAACCGATCGGGGTATGCGCTCTCATCGTGCCTTGGAATTTCCCACTCTTATTGGGGATATGGAAATTGGCCCCGGCGCTTGCGGCGGGAAATACAGTGGTATTTAAACCATCAGAACTGACGCCGCTATCGTTCATAGAACTGACGAAGCTGATCGATTCCATCGGTCTCCCGCCGGGCGTGTTTAATCTCGTGCTTGGCAGCGGTTCGCCGGTTGGAGAAACATTGGTGACACATCCTGATGTGGAAAAAATATCGTTTACTGGCGGAACGAAAACCGGACGATGGATTTACGAACAATGTGCTCGTGGTTTGAAGCGAGTGTCTTTGGAACTCGGCGGAAAATCCCCGCTGCTCATTTTTGACGATGCCGATCTTACTAGCACCGTCGAGTGGGCACTGTTTGCCTCCTTCTTCAATCAAGGGGAAGTGTGTGTGGCTGCTTCGCGCATTCTTGTACAACGGCGTGTTTATAATTCGTTTATTGATCAGCTGACCCAAAGACTGGCTTCCCTCCGTATTGGCGATCCTTTCGCGGAAAACACGGAGATGGGACCGTTAATCAGCTCCTCACATTTAAAAAAAGTGGAAACATATATCCAGATCGGCTTGCAGGAAGGAGCGGTGCTGCTACAGGGTGGAGAACGAATCAAGGAACGGGGGTATTATCTCACCCCTGCTGTTTTCACCCATGTCCGTCAAGACATGCGTATCGTCCAAGAAGAAATCTTTGGTCCTGTCATTACTTTGCAAACGTTTGAACATGACAACGAAGCCATCGGCCTGGCGAACGATACAATATACGGACTAGCAGCTGGCATATTCAGCCGCGATCTCGAACGGGCGGAACGAATCGCCGGAAAATTGAGAGCTGGAACCATTTGGATTAACAGCTATCACACTCCTTATGTCGATGCTCCTTGGGGCGGCATGAAACAAAGCGGAATCGGTCGGGAGCTTGGGCCGCAAGGATTTGCCGCTTTTACGGAAACAAAGCATGTGAACATCAGCCAACATGGCAAATCACTCGGATGGTATCCATCACGCTCCTGATTTCGTCCTTAGGACGAAATCAGTGTAAGGTTATTATTCTGAATATTAAAAATAGAAAAAACAAGGAGGAACGATCATCATGAAATGGATAGAACGGTTGGGCCATGATGATATTCGGCCGACCCCGATGAACGAACGAAGCATGAACTTCTTTAGCACGTTTACCCTTTGGATTGCAGCAAATGTGGTGATTACGACTGTCATGACGGGTATGATGTTTGTTCCTGACATTTCCTTTTCCAACGCCATGCTGGCGATCATTGTCGGTTCGGCGATCGGCGCCATTCCGCTCGCCCTTACCGGAAACATCGGCATCCGCACCGGGCTCCCTACAATGGTGATCACAAGAGCGGCCTTTGGACAAAAAGGAGCCATCCTTCCCGCCCTTGTCAACACCATCATTTTAATCGGCTGGAGCTGGATTCAAGCCTATATGGCTGGCCTTAGTCTGAATTATGCCGTTCATTACACCACTGGATACAGTAATATTAATCTATTTGTGATCTTGACGGAGCTTCTTGTTGTGATCATTACGATTTTTGGCCACCGAGGGGTGGAACGGATAGAGAAATATATATCGATTGCTATGCTGATTTTATCGTTCCTCGTTTTTTACAAAATTTTTACGACTTACGACATTTCAACACTCGTCGAAATGAAATTGAGCGAGCATCCATCCATCACCACGATCATCGCCTTTGACATCGTCGTCGCCACCGCCTTTTCTTGGATGTCGACGGTTTGCGATTTCAATCGCAACTGCCGCTCAGAAACAAGCGGGTTTTGGGGAACGTATTTTGGCTATCTTGTCGCTTCCATTATCGCAATGGGTCTCGGCGCTGTCGTCAGCGGCTTTAGCATTGCCTCCAACATGGAACGGACTTATGATCCCACCATTCTCCTTGCCGCTTACGGGTTTGGATTGATCTCATCCATCGTCGTTTTCTTTTCTGTACTCTCGACCAATGTCATGGCCTTATATAGCGCCACGATGTCGTTTATGAACGTCTTCCCGCGCACAGGCTTTTGGAAACCAACGTTGATCATGGGAGTGATTTGCACGCTTGGCGCCTTGCTGAAAGAAGTGCTAATGTCCCATTTCTTTAACTTCATTATGCTGATTGCCACGTTGTTCATTCCTGTGTTTGCGATAGTGCTCGTTGATTACTTTGTTATCAAAAAAGGAGTATATGATACCGAAGATATTTTGTACGATACAAAAGGTCACTATCGCTATCAAAAAGGAGTCAACATCGCCGCCTACGTCACCTATATCGTCGGAGCTGTCTTCGCCTATTATTTTACGTACATTCATCCGCTTGCCGTCGGCTCCACCATGCTAACGTTTCTTTTATCGGGAGCTGTTTATTGGGGATTGATGAAATGGACAAAACAAATATATGCGAGCACGAATATGGTCGAGCTTGAATCTCCCACTCACTTGGAGGGATGATATGAACAGATCGTTTGACATCGCGTTGGCGCAGATGACGCCGGCCGACGGCGACATTGACGCCAACTTGGCCAAAATGAAAGCGATCATCAATGAGTGCAAACGACAGTTCCCTAATGTCCGCCTTCTTCTGTTCCCGGAACTTTGCACTACTGGTTATGTACTGTCAGAAGTACTAAAAGAGCTGGCTGAGACACCTGATGGGTCTACGTTCCAGTATATGAGCCGGATGGCCCAACAATTTCAATTGTACATTGCTTACGGATACGTTGAAAAAGACGATATAGAAAATATATACAACTCTCTTATGTTGATTCATCCCAATGGACAATGTATCGGAAATTACCGAAAAATCCACTTGACTCCTTTTGAAAAAGCCTGGTTTTCTTCGGGAGCCAAGCCGGTGCTGGTGGATACCGACCTTGGCCGCATCGGTCTGATGATTTGTTGGGACTTAGCTTTTCCGGAACTAGCAAGGTATTTGGGAGTTCACGGGGCTGAGATTCTTCTTGCCCCGTGTGCCTGGGAATCTCCTTTTCATGTACCGTTTCAAAAATTCGCCATGGCCAGAGCGATCGATAATACGGTTTATGTGGCTGTGTGCAATCAAATCGGCCGCTCTTCTTCTTTTTATTTCTTTGGTTTATCCTCTATTTATGGACCAGATGGGAATAAAATCGCCACGGCCAACATGGCTGGAAGGGAAGAAATGATCCATGCAACCATCGATCCAAACGAACACCAAGCATTAAAGAAAAACTTTTATACAATGATGGACGAACGACGAATAGACCTGTACCGAGAATGGAATTGGGGGAGTGATAAATGATCATCAAAAAACTCATCGATCTCTCCATACCGCTGACACCCCACCTTCCCGTCTACCCCGGGGATCCGAAGCCGCACATCGAACCGGCGGCAACGTTCGCCGCTGACGGCTACCACGTCAGCCGTCTTGTGCTCGGTTCGCATAGCGGCACCCATGTCGATGCGCCGTTCCATTTTTGCGAGCACGGCTGGCGGTTGGATGACGTGCCGCTCACTTATTTTCTCGGCCACGGCGTTGTGATCGATGCCACAGGGAAAGCGGAAGGGGAAGCGGTGACGATGACGGATGCCGCCCCGTATATGCCGAAACTGTCGCCGGGAACGATCGTTTTGTTTCACACCGGTTGGTCGTCATACGTCGGAACGGAGCAGTATTTTCGCCACCCGTACGTCGCGCCGGATGTCATTGAAGCGATGCTCGAACGGGGCGTTCGCACGTTTTTGATCGATGCCCTGAACATCGATCCGCCGGATGGTTCCTCGTTTCGCGCCCATGAACGGATTCTCGGCGCCAACGGGGTGATCGGAGAAAACTTCACCAACTTCGATCAAATCGATTTTGATGACCCATACATTATCGCTCTGCCCCTTTCCTTGCCCGGCGGCGATGGCTCGCCCGTTCGGGCGGTGGCGGTGCAATGGGGGTGATCAATCGATCGGACATACGAAACGCCCCGTATCTTCTTCGATGCAGGGCGCCCTCCCTCTAGAAGGTTGGTGAAAAACCGGTGTTTTCCTTGATCGATGGGTGAACGGGTGAAAATAGGGGCTGGTGCTACCAAGGTTTTTCTACTTGAGAAACGATTCCGGGAAGCGGTTGCGCGAGTCAATCACCTGCCCCCTATTGATGACTCTCACTGGGTTTCCGCCAACGACCGCGTTGGCGGGAACGTCTTTTGTCACGACAGCGCCTGAGGCGATGACGGCGTTGTCACCGATCGTGACACCTGGGTTGATCACAGTTCGCCCGCCGATCCAACCATTATTGCCAATGACGACCGGTTTTCCGGATTCACGGCCGCTGTTTCGCTCATGTGGGTCAAGCGGATGCGTCGCCGTATAAATGTGCACACCAGGACCGATAAAACAATGATCACCGATCCGCACTTCACAGACGTCTAAAATGACGCCATCAAAGTTCATGAAAAAATGTTCGCCAACATGAATGTTATACCCATAGTCACAGCGGAAGTTCGGCTCGATGTACAGCTGTTTTCCTGTTGAGCCGAACAGTTCCCTTAACAATTGAACCCGCTTTTCATATTCCGTTTCCAATGTTTCATTAATATAAGCGAACGAGCCGTCTCGCCCGCTCTTTCACAAGCAGCGGATCGGCCGAAAAAGCCGTCATGCTCTTTCGGCGGCATCACCCTTGCCGGCGTTTCCCTTCCTGATAGTAGGCGTCCATCACGTCCTTCGGCACCATGCTTCCGCCTGTGGCCCAGCAAATATGGGTGGCTTGGTTCATTTTTTCTTTCAAATGATGTTGCTTGAGATACGTTTGCCCCGCTTGGTCTTGAAACAGCCGCACAGGCCCTGCGACCCCTGCCAACGCGGACGGTTCCAAGCGGATCTCCTCCGTATCGATCATCGCCGCGAGCAGCCGATAAAGGGTGGAATCGTCCACTGTATAGACGCCACTGATGACGTGTTCCAGCATCTTTCCGACCAGTCGCGAAGGGCGGCCGACGGCCAGCCCGTCGGCTTCGGTTCGGTTATCCATGCCAAACTCCTGCACCGAGACGCGATCGTGCTCACCCGTCATCATCCCAAGCAGCATGCAAGGCGAATGGGTTGGCTCGGCGAAAAAGCAATGCACATGATCCCCATACACAAGTTTCAAACCAAACGTCACCCCGCCCGGTCCGCCGCCAACTCCACAAGGAAGGTACACAAACAGCGGGTGATCTTCATCGACGATGATGTTCTTGTCTTCTAACTGTTGCTTTAACCTCAACGCCGCCACCGCGTATCCTAAAAACAAATGAATCGAATTCTCGTCATCGATAAAATACGAGGCGGGGTCTTCAGCCGATTGTCTTCTCGCCTCTTCGACCACTTTGTTGTAATCGGTGAGATGTTCGACCACCGTCACCCCTTTGCTTCGCAGCAAATCTTTCTTCCACTGTTTCGCGTCCGCCGACATATGCACCGTCACATGAAATCCAAGACGCGCGCCGATGATTCCGATGCTCAGGCCTAAATTTCCCGTTGAACCAACGACAAGCGAATAGCGGGAAAAGAACTCCCGAAACTCCTCGTCAGCGAAGACCGCGTAGTCATCCTCTATGGAAATCAAACCGTTTGCGAGCGCGAGGTCTTCGGCATGTTTCAAGACCTCATAAATCCCCCCTCTCGCCTTGATCGATCCGGAGATGGGAAGATGGCTGTCGCATTTTAGCCATACTTCCCCTTCGATCAGCTGCCCGCTCATCTCTTCCAAATACCGTTGCATTTTCGGAATCTTTATTAGCGGCGATTCAATGATTCCGCCAGTGTCCCGCGTTTCCGGAAACACCTTGGCGATATACGGGGCAAAGCGCGCCAACCGTTCTTCAGCTTCCTTGACATCGCGTTCGCCGAGCGGAAGATGTCGGGCGGCTTGATCAAATGAACAAATGTTTGGATTCGGCCAAAACACTTCTTCTGTTCTGATCATATTCTCCAACAACGGAAGTTCCCTGATCCATTGTAGAATCGTTTTCCCCGCTGCGATTCGGTTATCCATGTGTTTCCTCCTCATCCATATGTAAAAAGCATCTACTTCCAGTATAATAGAAAACGTGAATCGCTGGTATAGGGGAGGAAAACGATCTTGAACATCGTCCCAACAAAACAATTAGACCGCGCTCTAGTCAACCAGTTTTTTATCGAACATTGGGGAAGTCCACAAATGGTGGTGTCGACTGGTGCTTATGACTGCAGCGAGCTGGATGGATTTGCCGCTGTCGAGAATGGACAGCGGATCATCGGGCTCATTACGTTTGTGATTCGCGGAAACGAATGCGAGATCATCTCGCTAGACAGCATAATGGAAAACCGCGGCGTCGGCAGCGCCCTTTTGCATGAGGCAGAAACATGGGCGAGGCAACAAGGGTGCACCGCGGTTCGACTGATCACGACGAATGACAACTTGCATGCACTTCGTTTCTATCAAAAGCGCGGCTATCAAATCGTGAATGTCTTTCCGAATGCTGTCGACAAAGCACGGCAAATCAAGCCAAGCATTCCGTTGATGAGCGCTGATGGCATTCCGATTCGGGATGAGCTGTTGCTTGTGAAACCACTAGGGTGACACGGTGCAATGATGACGTCTTCTTGAAAAAGAAGCACCAGCCTTCTCCCAAGGCTAGTGCTTCTTCCAATATTTTATACTCCTCACCTATGAAGCTAGTCGCTAGGAGTATTAAAGCTCGGTGGTTATATGATAAATGTAATATACTCCATAGGCGATGCTAATGAGGGAGACGGTTTTCACCATCCATTGGCTTATGGCTTGCCGTTTCACTTTCATCCAAACGAACGGAACGCCAAGAAGTGTGGTGAACAACATCATGCCGATGACCGTCCCTAAGCCAAAAAGCAAAATAAAGGAAAAGGCCATCCAAGTTCCTTTGACCGTCGTCATCGTCAACAACACCATTCCGGCACTTCCGGCCAAACCATGAACAATGCCGATCAATGTCGATTTGATATGAAAATGATGAATATCGCCACGGCGATGATGATCCATGCTCATTGGCGAGCGAAAACTGGCAATTCCTAAAATGACGATCATAACGCCAACGACCATTTCAAGGTAAGAAGCAACCTGTTCAGGAATTTGTCGCTCAAAAGCGATCATCGCCATCCCGACGATGAGCAGCGTCAACGTATGGCCGATTCCCCAAAACATGCCGGCCAGCGACGAAAGGGAAAGTTTTTTTGTTCGGCTGACAATCGTAGAAACCGCAATAACATGATCCGGTTCTGTCGCATGTTTCATTCCTAGCAGCAATCCAAACAAGAGCACAGGCCATATCGTTCCCATTGTCTTCTTCCTTTCTCTTGTCAATATTTCCTCCAGCAAACTGGCGCTTTCTCACCACATTGGTGGCGAATAAACTGGTGGATACGTTGAAATATCGCTTCAATGGCCGATGTTTCATACGCCAATATACGTACAGAAAAGCCTGGAACGGCTGCCGCTGAAAAACCGCAGCAAACCTCTCGCGGCATTTCTTCCATGAATTGGTTGAACTGTTCTAACACTTCCTTTGTGATGAACGGAGAAAGAGCCACCAATGATCCGACATGCGTATAGCCGCCAAGCTGCAGCATGCTCGTTAAGTGCTGCCGCGAATCCAAGTACAGATGATCAAACAGAACGAGCGCCTCGTCTTGATACACCTTCAGTTTCGAACGAATCCAATCGTAGCGGAACAGTTGGCCGCTCTCTGACCAACCAGGCGTGATGATCTCCCCATACATAAATGTCGAACGGCTTGTTACATGAACGACGGTCTCTTGGATAAAACGGGCTTGCTCGTAGGCAATGAGAGGATCGGGAAAATATTCGAGAACACTTTCATCACCCAAGGAAAATTGCGTATATTGCCAAACAGGCGCATACGGGGTTTTGTATACTTTTGTCGCCGCTTGTGTCGTCACCATCAATCTGGCGTGAGACTGCAACTTCATATTGATCTCGTAGCAGTCGCCATTGACGTATCCTCCTCCAACGTGAACAAGATATAATGTCGGATGAGCAGAATCGAGATAAACAGGGCGCATCAGTTTCAGCGCTCCTTCATTATAAGTGTCAGAAATGACGGTGCGGCCGTCTTTCACGACCGCTGTGCATTGCAAACGCCCCGTCCAGCTCATTCGTCCAACCCTGCCAACAGCACCTGTTTTTCGATCCAATCCACAACGTCAAAAAGCCCGATCTCTTCTTTTAAATTTGTAAAAATGACTGGCTTCGCCCCTCGCGCCGCTTTGGCATCCCGTTCCATCACTTCCAGACTGGCACCGACGAAAGGGGCAAGATCAATTTTATTAATCACGAGCAAATCCGACTTAATCATCCCCTGTCCGCCTTTGCGCGGTATTTTTTCCCCTTGGGCGACGTCGATGACGTAAATGGAGAAATCAACAAGCTCCGGACTGAAGGTCGCCGCCAAGTTATCGCCGCCGCTCTCGATAAAAATGAGCTCGACATCCGGATGGCGCCGCTTCAGTTCATCAATGGCCGCAAAATTCATTGATGCATCTTCGCGAATGGCGGTATGTGGGCACCCGCCTGTTTCGACGCCGATAATCCGATCTTCCGGCAGAACGCTATGTTTGATTAAAAATTGGGCATCTTCTTTTGTATAAATATCATTCGTAATGACCGCGATGCTAAAGCGGTGGTGCATCACCCGCGTCAGTTTCTCGACAAGCATCGTTTTGCCGGCGCCAACGGGGCCGCCGATGCCGATTCGTACCGGTTCTATCATGATATTCCCCCTTCTTCGTTTTTCATTCCAACCCAAATAGGCGCTTTTTTGTTTGTCCAGTATTATGACATAAACAACCGGACCGGAAGGCGTTCATGTTGCATTTGCGCGATTTCTAAGCCAATGGCTGCCGCCCCGAGCTCCTCTTCGCCGAGCATCTCGATGATGTTCGTGGCATGAATCAAATATGGCTGCACCATGACGAGCAGCTGTTGCCCGTCCGTTTGGCCGAGGGGAATGCCGCGGACCGCGTTTTGCACCATCGTTTGTACGGAAGCAAACAAATACGTCAGCACCGTCGTTTGTTTGGTTGCCCCGATTTTGCGACCGACTGCCGCAAACACGATAGCCGGATGAATGGACTGCTTCGTTTGTACGATCTCATCGAGTTCATCGACCGAATAAATGTGGCGGCAAAGTTTCCATAAACGCTCTCCGATCATTCTCGTTCCTTCCCGCGTTTCCTTCGCCAGGCAGAGAGCAAACAGCGTTTCGTTCAACCGTTGCAGTCCTTCAATGCTGTTGGCTTTCAACTGCTCATAGGCGATCCGGCACGCTAATCCATCCGTATACGTCAGCTGGGTTTGAATGTAAACGATAAGTGATTCACGAAATGTTTTGGCATCACAAATTTGCTCATTGTACATGTATGTTTCAAACCCAAAGGAATGGGAAAATGCTCCAGATGGAAAATTCGAATCCGAGAGCTGCAACAGCCACAATAGCTGTTGGTCAGTCATGGCGGTGGCCGATATGACGAAACGCTTGTTTTACTTTCCGTTTTTCCCGCTTGTACGGGATGTGCAGCTGTTTGAGCAGCTCTTCGACTAAATAGTCGTATTGGACAAGCATTTCCCCTTCCTCGAATTGGGCGGGCAAATGGCGGTTGCCGAGTTGATGAGCGATCTCCCCCATTTGTTTCAACGAAACCGGCTTTATAACAAGCAAATCCTCAGGAAGAACGGAAACAACGATCGCGTTATAGTCATCCATCCACAATACATCTCCATCCGCCAATTCTTTCGCTTCCTTTAGGCGAATGCCAAGTTCCCGCCCATGATCGGTCACGACCCGCTGGATTCGCTTCACTAAATCGTCGCTCGCCATGTACACCCGTTCAATATGCGGGGGAAGAGAAGAGAGGGTTTGAATATTGCCGACAATCGTTTCAATAATCATCTGCCATCACCTCAAAAAAGAAAATATCGTTGCGCCATGGCCACCACTTCGGCCGGCTCGCACGTAATGAGCCGCCCGTCGACCTTCACTTCATACGTCTGCGGATCAACATCGATGTGGGGCATGGCGTTGTTGAACACCATATCGTTTTTCGATAAACGGCGAATATTCCCGACCGGTTTCACCGTTTTTTGCAGCCCCAGCTTATCAGGAATGCCACGTTCAAGCGCCGCTTTGGATAAAAAGGTGATGGACGTTTTCGCGATGGCGGCGCCATAGCTGGCGAACATCGGGCGGTACAGAGCGGGCTGCGGCGTCGGAATGCTGGCGTTCGGGTCGCCCATCACGCTGTAGGCGATCATCCCGCCTTTGATGACGAGCTCAGGCTTGACCCCGAAAAAAGCGGGATGCCAAACGACCAAATCTGCGAATTTTCCGACTTCCACCGAGCCGACATATTCGGCAATCCCATGAGTAATGGCTGGATTGATCGTGTATTTAGCGACATACCGTTTGACGCGGACATTATCGCCCCGCCCCGTTTCCTCCGGCAAGCGGCCAAACTGTTTTTTCATTTTGTCCGCCGTTTGCCATGTACGCAAAATGACTTCCCCAACGCGCCCCATCGCTTGCGAATCGGAACTGATCATGCTGAACGCGCCGATGTCGTGTAAAATATCTTCAGCAGCGATCGTTTCTTTGCGAATGCGCGAATCGGCAAACGCAATGTCTTCTGGAACAGATGGATCTAAATGATGACACACCATTAGCATATCCAAATGCTCATCAAGCGTGTTTTTTGTATACGGCCGCGTCGGATTCGTGGAAGAAGGCAAAATGTTCGGGAAGCTGGCAACTTTCATAATATCGGGCGCATGCCCCCCTCCGGCTCCTTCCGTATGGTATGTATGAATCACGCGCCCGTTAATGGCCTCTAGCGTATGCTCGACAAACCCGCCTTCATTCAATGTATCCGTATGAATGGCGACTTGCACATCGTACTCATCGGCCACCCGCAAGCATGCGTCAATCGCCGCCGCCGTCGTTCCCCAGTCTTCATGAAGTTTGAGCCCAATCGCTCCAGCGCAGACCTGTTCAGTGATCGGTTCTTTCGCCGATGCGTTGCCTTTTCCTAAAAAACCGATATTCATTGGGAACGCTTCGGCAGCTTCAAGCATCCGGTAAATGTTCCACTCTCCCGGCGTGCACGTCGTGGCATTCGTTCCAGTCGCCGGTCCGGTCCCGCCGCCGATCATCGTCGTAATGCCGGATGACAAAGCAGTTTCGATTTGCTGCGGGCAAATGAAATGGATATGGGCGTCGACCCCGCCGGCGGTCACGATTTTTCCTTCCGCCGCGATCACTTCCGTTGAGGCGCCGATGACAATATTGACGCCGTCCATTAACAGCGGATTCCCAGCTTTGCCGATAGCGGCGATCTTCCCGTCTTTGATCCCGATATCGGCTTTGTAAATGCCAGTGTAATCAACGACGACAGCATTCGTCAGCACTAAATCGACCGCTTCGTCGCGGGTTGCGAGCGGATGTTGCCCCATCCCGTCGCGAATCACCTTCCCACCGCCGAATTTCACTTCATCGCCGTAAACCGTATAGTCATGCTCAATTTCAACCCATAAGTCCGTATCCGCTAGCCGGATGCAGTCCCCAGTCGTCGGCCCAAACATATCCGCGTATTGCCGTCTTGACATAGAAAAACTCATTCTCTTACTCTCCCTTCTTGCTGCCATCAAGCGGACCGTTGATCATATTGTTTAATCCGTACACCCGGCGTTCGCCGGAGAACGGAACAAGCTCTACTTGCTTCGCATCTCCGGGCTCAAAACGAACCGCTGTCCCGGCTGGAATGTTCAAATGCTTTCCATACGCCGCCTGCCGGTCAAATTCAAGAAATGCGTTGACTTCAAAAAAGTGAAAATGGGAACCAACCTGCACCGGGCGGTCGCCGCGGTTGATGACCGTCAGTTTCGTGACTGGTTTCTGCCGATTGCAAACAATCGGTTCGTCACGCAATCGATATTCTCCTGGGATCATAGGACCACTCCTTTATCCACTTTCATTGAATCGACCGGCGTCGTTACGACCGGATCGGCTGATGGACGGTGACGAGTTTCGTACCGTCGGGAAACGTCGCTTCCACTTGAATCTCTTCAATCATGTCAGCGACTCCTTCCATCACATCGTCCCGCGTCAAAATCGTTGCGCCGTATTGCATCAGCTCCGCCACCGTCCGTCCGTCGCGGGCGCCTTCCAACAGCTCATACGTAATGAGCGCCACCGCTTCCGGATAATTCAGTTTCAATCCTCGTTCTTTCCGGCGGCGCGCCAAATCGGCGGCCACGACGATCAACAGCTTTTCCTGTTCGCGCGGAGTCAGTTTCACTCATCTCTCCCCCTCTTAAATGCCCCCACCTATTCTCGCAGGTTTAAGAAATCTCTCATCGCTAACCCGCGGCCTGTGGCTTAAACAGCAAGAAACGATTGAATATAAGTCAAATCCGCCTCATCGACATCCCCCTTCGCCACGACAGTGCCGCAATCCAAAATATAGAAATGATCGGCACAAGAAAACGCCAGCTCCACGTTATGTTCGACCAACACGATGCCGACCTGCTTTTCTTCGGCGATTTTCATAATCACATCATGAATCAACTCAACGATCGACGGCTGAATGCCTTCCATCGGTTCATCAAGCAAGAGCAGTTTCGGCTCGCCGGCTAACGCGCGGGCGATGGCCAGCTGTTGTTGCTGTCCGCCGCTTAAATCCCCTCCCTTTCGCTGGCGCATCTCTTTTAAGACTGGAAATAATGCATATATTTCCTCAAGGATCGGCTGAGGACGGACGTTCTCGGCCTGCGCTTCCAACCCGAGAAGGAGATTTTCTTCCACTGTCAGCGCAGAGAAAATTTCCCTCCCTTGCGGCACATAACCGATCCCTGCCCGCGCCCGCCGCTCCGGCGGCCATCGCGTGATATCTTCTCCTTCCCATTCGATCACGCCTGACATCGGGCGAATCAACCCGATGATCGTTTTCATCAACGTCGTTTTGCCGACCCCGTTTCTGCCTAACACCGCTGTCACCCGGCTGAGAGGAATTTCCATGCGAACTTGATCGAGCACAACACTTTCATCATAGCCAGCGGTTACATTCCGGAGACATAACATGCGTTTTTCCTCCTTCCAAGATACACATCGATGACTTGTTCGTTTTGCTGCACCTCATCAATCGAGCCTTCGCACAATACTTTTCCTTCATGCATCACCGTCACTTGTTTCGAATAGCGGCGGACAAAGTCCATATCATGCTCCACAATGATCACCGCACAATGTTCAGCAATTTCATGAAGCCATTCCCCCGTGCGCTCCCGTTCCGCTGCGCTCATGCCAGCAATCGGCTCATCCAATAGGAGAAGTTGCGGACGCTGAATCAGTTGCATGCCGATTTCCAACCACTGTTTTTGTCCATGAGACAGAGTGCCGGCTAAGCGATGACGTTCATCAAGCAATCCCATTCTCTCTAGTTGGGCTGCCATGATCTCTTCCTCTTCTTCGGTCCGCTTCGCCCGCAAAACAGAACGCAAGCGCCGATCTTGACGAATGGCCAACTCCATATTTTCCCATACTGTCAAAAACGGAAAAATGGAAGGGCTTTGAAACTTCCGGGCAATCCCCATTTGCACGATCTCGTATTCCGGCTGTTTCGTGATGTCATGGGAGAAAAACATCACTCGACCGTCCGTCGCTCTCGTCCGTCCGCAAATGACATCGAGAAGTGTTGTTTTCCCCGCTCCGTTCGGGCCGATCAAAAACCGCACTTCATGAGGGTAAACGGCGAGATCAACACCTTGCAAAGCGCGAAATCCATCAAAGTCAACAATCACATCACGACACATCAACACGGGCTTCACGTTCATGCCCCCTTTTTGCTTTGATGCGAACAGCAACGAGCGATTCATAAATGCCCGCCAATCCTTTCGGCACGAATAACACAACAACGACAAACAGCGCGCCTAACAAAAGCAACCATAGGTCGGGATAATTTTCGCTTAAAAAACTTTTCGCCGTGTTCATGACAATCGCGCCAACGATCGCGCCCATGAGCGAGTGGCGTCCGCCGACAGCAACCCATAACACCATTTCAATTGAAGGAATAATCCCCATCATCTCTGGGGAAATGAGCCCGACTTGCAAGACAAACAACGCTCCGGCCACCCCGGCAAAAGCTGCCGACAAACTATACACAAACACTTTATAGACGGTCGGATTGAATCCTAAAAAACGGACCCGGTTTTCCGCGTCGCGAATCGCGATGAGCACCTTCCCCAACCGTCCGGACGTCAAGCGGCGCGCCGCGACGAAAATGAGAGCGAGACAGACTGTTGTCAGCCAATACAAAACGATTTGCGTGAGCGGCGATGATAGCGAAAAACCAAATACAGTTGAAAAATTGGTCAAGCCGTTCGTTCCACCTGTCCATTCTTGCTTGCCGATAAACAATGTCACCAATACGACGACCACCGCCTGGGAGAGAAGAGAAAAATAGACGCCTTTAATCCGATTTTTAAATGTGAAATAGCTTAATAGCGCAGCTAGCAACGTAGGAAGAGCGATCGCGGCGGCAATGGCCGCCATAGGATACGCAAACGGCTTCCAAAACCAGGGCAGTTCGCGTACGCCGCTCCATTCCATAAAATCAGGCAAATGCCCTCGCGAAGCTTCGAGCTTCAAATACATCGCCATGCAATAAGCGCCTAATCCGAAGTACACCCCATGGCCAAGGCTCAAAATGCCGGTATAACCCCAAATGAGGGAGATGCCGACCGCCACGATGGCCAAGCAAAGAAATTTGCCGAGCAGGGACAAGCGAAACTCGGTCAAATAAAACGGCGCAAGAAACAAGGCGGCAAAAAACAGCCAGTATCCCCAACGTTTATTCACCATGCTCCCCCCTCAATCAAGCGACCGCGTTCTCACGTTAAGAAGACCGGATGGTTTCCATTGCAAGAACGCAATAATCAAAACGAACACAATGACTTTGGCCATAGTGGCGCTTGTGGAATACTCGACGAACGTCGAAATCAAGCCAATGCCAAATGCCCCCAGCAGCGTCCCGGCCAGTTTTCCTACTCCCCCTAAAATGACGACCATAAACGCATCGACAATATAGTAAGTGCCGATCGTTGGCCCGATCGGCCCAAGCAAGGTCAACGCGCATCCCGCCACTCCCGCCAACCCTGAACCGATGGCAAACGAGTAAGCATCGACCTTTTGCGTGGCAATGCCGAGGCAGGCCGCCATCGACCGGTTCATGGTAACAGCTTGAATGCGTCGGCCAGCTCGTGTTTTCATTAGATACAGATAGAGAAAGAAAATGATCGCCAACACAAGACAAAGAATAAACAACCGTTTATACGGAAACACCGCCCCGAACAAGCGGATTCCGCCATCCAGCCAGCTTGGCGGCACAACGGCCACGTTGGGCGCCCCAAAGATGAGGCGGGCCGTCTGCTGCAAAATCAAACTGATCCCCCATGTCGCTAACAAACTGTCCAACGGACGGCGATACAAATGACGGATTAAACTTTTTTCCAACCCCCACCCAAGCAGAGCGGCGATCAAAAATGACAACGGAATGGCAACTACAAAATACAGTCCTGCCGAGTGCGGCATATCGTTGGCAAACCATTGTTGGATCACATAAGTTGTATACGCTCCGACCATCATCAATTCACCGTGTGCCATATTGATGACACCCATCAGCCCGAACGTAATCGCCAACCCTATGGCAATCAAAAGCAAAATTGAACCGAGGCTCAGCCCGTTGAATAATTGGTCAATGAACATCGCTATCCCCCTCTCGTATCGGTTGGGCGGGAAGGAAAGAAGGAAACTCCTTCCTTCCAAGTGAACTATTCACTTAATCCCTTCGCCCATGGGTAGCTCTTTAAATACGGATCTGGCTTCACCGGCTGGCCGGAATTCCATAACTCTTTGAATTGTCCGTCCGCTTGGATTTCGCCAATGCGCACCGTTTTCCATAGATGTTGCGTTTCCCCGTCAATTTTCACCATTCCTTCCGGCGCCTTGTATTCAAGGCCGGCCGCAGCTTTTTTCACTTGATCCACATCAAAAGAACCGGCTTTTTTCACCGCTTCGGCCCATAAATGAACTGCTGTATACGCCGCTTCAATCGGATCATCAGTCACGCGGTCTTGTCCGTACTTTTGTTTATACTTTTGTACAAACGCCTTATTCTCCGGTGTATCGGTCGTCTGGAAATAGTTCCACACAGCCAAATGACCGGCCAACACATCCGGCCCGATCCCGCGGATTTCTTCTTCTGCGATGCTGACGGACATCACCGTCACGTCTTTCGGCGTGATGCCAGCGTCTTTCAACTGTTTGAAAAAGGCGACATTGCTATCGCCGTTGAGCGTATTGAAGACAACAGCCGGTTTCACTTGTTTGATTTTGCTGATAATGGTGCTATAATCGGTATGGCCGAGCGGCGTATATTCTTCACCGATCACTTGCCCGCCTTCGGCCTTCAGTTGAGCCTTGATGATTTTGTTCGCGGTCCGTGGAAAGACGTAATCCGACCCAAGCAAGAAAAACGTTTTGCCACGGTTTTTCAAGAGCCAACTAACCGCCGGAACGATTTGTTGATTCGTCGTCGCCCCGGTGTAAAAGATGTTCGGTGATGACTCCATCCCTTCATATTGCACCGGATACCAAAGCAGCCCGTTGTTTTGCTCCACAACCGGAAGCATCGCTTTGCGGCTCGCCGATGTCCAACCGCCAAAAATGGTGGCCACTCGATCTTTTTGCAGCAGTTTTTTCGCCTTTTCGGCAAACGTCGGCCAGTCCGACGCCCCATCTTCCACAACCGGTTCAATTTTCTTGCCGAGCAGCCCTCCGGATGCATTGATTTCCTCGATCGCCATTAATTCGGCATCGCGCAGCGACACTTCACTGATGGCCATCGTTCCGCTCAGCGAATGGAGAATCCCTACTTTGACCGTATCGCCTTCTTTACTAGCCGAAGACGAATCCTTTTTGTTTTCGTTTTTTGCTTGATCCACAGCTGATGACGCCGCACATCCACCAAGGGCAAAAACGCTGATGCATAAAAGCAACCATAACTTCCGCATGAATTTTGGTTTCATTCGGACATCCTTCCCCCTTATTCATTTCTAAAAACCAATGATTCCTTATATTTCGTTAATCTAGGAAAGCGGCCTCCCTCCCTTGTTCCTCAAGGTGACGAGCGATATCCATTTTGTGTAAACCATCTTGAGGATGTATTCTTGATTAGCAGTGTAAGGCCTAGATATCATTGATTCAACAGTATTGTCATATTTTATAACATATTTTTGTTATATTTATTATCACAAAAGAGCATACCCCTTGTTTCTAAAGTCATTCGTGCCTAAAAAACAAAAAACACCCCAAAAAGGCACACATGCACCTTTTTGGGGCATCTCTCATTTCGAAAGCGCCAAATCCGCTCCGATAACTCCGACAATTTGACCGTTATGATTCGCAATGGGAGCAGAAACCGTGGCACAAACACGTTTCGTCAATGCCGATACATACAGATCAGAAACGTACACTGTTCCTTTACTGGCTTCCTGAAACCACGGCCGGACTTTGGCGTTGACCAATCCGGCTGGTGGATTCGAATAGACAAACGTGCCATCAAGACGATTCGACCAAACAGCCTCAAATTCTCCGTTCTGGGCTAAAAATTGGTCCAGCACCCGACAGTGGATGGTCTCATCCATTTGTTCCAACGGAGCCGACTGAAGCAAAGCCGATAGTTTATGAATCGCGTTTTTTACGACTGCATCATCCACAAAAATCGTTTCTCTCATCCAATCACGTCCAACTGTTTGCTGCAGATCCCCCGCCGTCTTTTGCAACGCTTCGTTAATGCGCAAAATCTGCCTGACGTTCTCATGCTGTTCGTTCATATCCGCCGCCACACGCTCGACAAACTGTTGATTTTCCCGGCTCAATTGCACAATTTCTTCAAGCAGGCCGACAATTTCTTTCACGCTGTCCGACTGCCCGGATGCTGACTCGGCAGAAGAAGAGACGAGGTCCATCATATTATTCAGCTGCTGCTGCAACGAATGAAGGAACGTCATAATCGCTTCCATTTCTTTTTCTTCGACATCGATCTGCTTTGTTTCTTCGCGAACGATATCGGTCGTCGCTGCGATTTCCCCTTGAATGAGCGACAAAATGTCCTGTGTTTGTTGAACTGCCTCCGATGTTTGATTCGCCAGCATGCCAATTTCACGCGCGACGACTGCAAACCCAAGCCCGTGTTCTCTGGCACGAGCCGCTTCTATGTTGGCGTTTAACGACAAAATTCTCGTTTTCTGTGAAATCTCACCGATCACCGATATAATTTGATTGATGCGTTGAGAATGATAAACAAGCTGATCCATTTGTCTCAACAATGTTTCATGGCGGGAGCGCAATGTTCGGATTTCCTTTTGCAACGTTTCTAATGAATTCCATGAATGCATCCATTGTTCAGAAAACTGCCGGCTGCTTGCATGAATGTCGTTCGAAGATGCGGCAATTTCCTTAGCCGCTTCCTCGATGGCCCGCATTTTTTTCGCTACTTTCTCTGTATACTCGACTGTTTTTTCGCTATGGCTCATCAGCTCTGCCGCGCTGTTCTGGCTTGAATCGGAAATGTGACTTAGCGAAAGCGCCGCCAGTTTCATCTGTTCCATCACTGCCTTGAGCTGATCAACGGCCACCACAATTTGCCGAGCGATTTGTTTTCGTTCTTCATGCTTTTCCTCCTGCCATGGCCAAGCGGATTCACGCCTTGTTTTTCTCTCCGCACGCCTCGCAAAAATCAACTTTCGTCACTCCTTATGTAATATTTTATTACATTATTATAACATAAAATAAATGAAAGGAACATGTCAAAACAAGCGACACCGACGAAAAATAAGGCTGTCGTAAGGTAGAAGACTGAAAAAATGACGTTTTCTTCACCAGCGCCTGTTTGTAGATGGAAAGAAAAATGGTCACCATGCAGGTTTTCAATTTGGCAAAGCTCTTCTCTTGAAGCACGATGAAAAACATATTTCACGTCCAACTCGGTGACATTAGGAGAGCAAGGAATACCGGCATGACAAGTTTTCTTCAATAGATAAATGGGTTTTTCCTTTAATCACCGGTCTCCTAGATACACGCCTGAAGTATGCCCAAATGCCTCTCGTCCCTTTGGTATCAAGGGGCGAGAGGCATTTGGTTTGCCTAGTCACTGTCGAACTCGGGAAAAAGAAGCGAATCGCATCGTTTGAACGAGAAGCGCTCATGTTACGAAAGCTAAACCATCCGCAAATTCCAAAGCTATATGATATGTTCGACGTGCGCGGCATTCCGCATCTTGTCATGGAATATATAATTGAAGTTGTATTCTTCTTATGAGCCAACAGAGGACAAAGAGAAAAGCTGGGAAGACGAACTTTCCTTGTCAAAAGAGGCGCGTTGCGCGTTGCGCCGCATGTTGCAACTTGATGCGCCGTATGCATCTGTTGCGCAATTGGCGCGCGATGTTGCTGATGTGATTGGATAGGCGTTGCATGGCGCCTATTTTTTATTTTCGATTTCCCGTTTCGCGCGGATGAATGCGATGAGTTGAATGATTTCGTCTTCCGTCACTGCTTCACCGTCTACTGTCAGTCGAACCGTCGGGCGAGTGAGCTCAATCGACGGTTGCTCCTCGTCTGTTGCCCCGAGTAAGTAGTCTGTCGTTGTGCCAAACAACACCGCCAGCTCCTTGACAGCTTCGAGCGACGGCTGGCGATAACCGGACTCATAGCCGGCATATGTGCTTTTTGCGATATTCAGTTGATCGGCAATATATTGCAACGACCATTGCTTTCTCTTTCTTAATTCCGATAATCGTTTCGAAATCATCATTTTTCTCCCCCTTTTTGCTGTTCGCGAAATGAATAAAAACACTTGTTATTTTCCCTTTTTCTAAATATAATTGAAATGAATGTACGCGAATCGCGAACGAATGTATTTATAGTTTACACTACATGACACAACCAATACAAGAGATGATCCAAAACTGCCATATTTGAGGTGACGATAATGAAAAACATTTTGCTGCTTGCGACAGGTGGTACGATTGCTTCCGTGCCGAGCGAAGAAGGGCTTACGCCAAAGCTGACGGCACAGGAGCTGACGAGCTACATTACGATTGAAAATCAGCCGTATCATTTAGATAGCCAAATTTTAATGAACATCGACAGCACAAACATGCAGCCGGAGCATTGGCGTGACATTGCGGAGGCGATTTATACGCAATACAATCGCTATGACGGCTTTGTCGTGACGCACGGAACGGATACGATGGCGTATACGGCAGCTGCGTTGTCATATATGCTTCAAAACGTGAATAAGCCGATTGTATTGACCGGCTCTCAAGTGCCGATCGGCTTTCGGAAAACGGATGCGAAAAAAAATATACGCGATGCGCTTCGTTTTGCGTGCGAGAATGTGAGTGGGGTGTTCGTCGTTTTCGATGGGCGCGTCATTTTAGGAACGCGGGCAGTAAAAATGCGGACGAAAAGCTATGATGCGTTCGAAAGCATTAACCATCCGTACGTCGCTTACATTCATCACGATCGCATCGATTATCAATACGAACTGCCAAAGCCGAGCGGCAAGTTGCAATTTGATCCGTCGCTTTGCCCGGACGTGTTTTTACTGAAGCTTCATCCGGGCACGAAGCCAGAAATATTTGATTACATTCGCCATTTATATCGCGGCGTCATTATCGAAAGTTTCGGAAGCGGCGGTGTGCCGTTTCAAGGGCGCAATTTGTTGCCGAAGATGAAGGAACTGATCGATGATGGCATGGCCGTTGTCATTACGACGCAATGTTTAGAAGAAGGAGAAGATTTAACTTTATATGAAGTTGGACGAAAAGTGGCGCAAAATACCGTCATTTTATCAGGCGATATGAACACGGAAGCGATCGTGCCGAAGCTCATGTGGGCGTTAGGGAAAACGACGAATGTGCTTGACGTAAAAAAGATAATGGAAACACCGATTGCCAATGACATGACAGAAAAAGAAGGGGAAAGTTGGGGTGCATAAATGATGCAAACGAAAGCAGTACGAATCGAACGCGATTTGCTTGGTGAAAAAGAAATTCCGTACGATGCTTATTATGGCATTCAAACGATGCGTGCGGCCGAAAATTTTCCGATTACAGGGTATCGTCTTCACCGCGAGCTCATTCAAGCGATGGCGACCGTAAAAAAAGCGGCAGCGCTCGCGAATATGGAAACAGGTCAGCTTCCGCGGCGCATCGGTGAAGCGATCGTGAAAGCAGCCGAGGAAGTGATCGACGGGCAATGGCACGATCAATTTATCGTCGACCCGATTCAAGGTGGCGCAGGAACGTCCATCAACATGAACACAAACGAAGTGATCGCGAATCGCGCACTTGAATGGCTGGGGGAGCGAAAAGGGAGTTACCATGTCATTAGCCCAAACACGCACGTCAATATGTCGCAATCGACAAACGATGTGTTTCCGACTGCCATTCATATTGCGGTGCTGAAGATGATCGGTCAACTGCTTCAAACGATGGAACATATGCATGATGTGTTCGCCGATCAGGCGAAACGGTTTGACCATGTGATTAAAATGGGACGAACGCATTTACAAGATGCTGTTCCAATTCGGCTCGGGCAAGAGTTTGAAGCGTACCGCTGCGTCGTCGCTCGCGATATGAAGCGCATCGCTCAGTCGCGCCAACATTTGTATGAAGTTAATATCGGGGCGACGGCAGTCGGAACGGGCTTAAATGCTGATCCAGCCTATATTGAACGCGTCATTTTTCATCTCGTTCAGTTGACGCGCTTACCGCTTGTGCGTGCAGAACATCTCGTCGATGCGACGCAAAATACAGATGCTTATACGGAAGTATCAGCCGCGTTAAAAGTATGTATGATCAACATGTCAAAAATCGCGAACGATCTTCGTCTTATGGCGTCTGGCCCGCGCGCAGGGTTAGGGGAAATTACGTTGCCTCCTCGCCAGCCGGGGTCGTCCATTATGCCGGGGAAAGTGAATCCGGTCATGGCAGAAGTCGTCAATCAAGTGGCATTTCAAGTCATTGGAAACGATCATACGATTTGTTTAGCGTCAGAAGCTGGTCAGTTAGAACTAAACGTCATGGAGCCTGTGCTCGTCTTTAATTTGCTTCAGTCGCTTCATATGATGGACAACGTATTCCGCGTGTTTACAGACTACTGTTTAGCCGGCATTGAAGCGAATGAAGAACGGCTAAAACAACATGTCGAAAACAGCATCGGCGTCATTACGGCAGTCAATCCGTACATCGGTTATGAAGCGGCGTCGCGCGTAGCGAAAGAAGCGCTACAAACAGGAAAATCGGTGCGTGAATTATGTATCGAGTACGATTTGTTGAACGAAAAGCAATTAAATGATATTTTAGACCCGTATGCGATGACAAGTCCGGGCATCGCAGGTAAACATTGAAGAAAATGTGGATATGATCCTTATCGTGATTCCACTCTATCAAAGTAATGTTATATTTTTTCCCGATTTCTATAAACATATCTTTTGCAAAATCAGATACTTCATCGGTGAATACTTCTCTGCGATACTTTACAACCAATACAAGATGATAATACAATAAGAATACTGAATGATTATTACTATCCAATTTCATTGATATATCAATCCTTTTATATATCTAAGACTGATTATACCAAAATCTTTGGCTAACGCCAAACGACATTCATCTCCCACTTATCGTTGGGCTACGCCCTGCACACGCTTGAAGTGGGAGACTTCTTTCAGAATTATGTTAAAAAGGGGGTGTCCCAAAACGACTGGGACACCCTCTCTCATCGCTATATATAAGCACCAGCCGCTTCCCTGCCACACGATATGTTGTGTCTTTCTTGAGGAGAGATCGCCTTTTGGGTCAGCCCCTTCCACTCTGTTGTTATAGAACCACATTCAACAGCAAGACGAACATAAACGCCACCACCGAAATAATCGTTTCCATCACTGTCCATGTCATGAGCGTTTCCTTGACCGTCATGCCGAAATATTCTTTGATCATCCAGAACCCGGAGTCATTGACATGTGACAAGATCAACGACCCAGCACCGGTCGCCAAAACGAGGAGCTCCGCGTTCGTTCCCGGAATGCTCGCAGCAATCGGCGCAACGATGCCGGCCGCGGTCATCATCGACACGGTCGCTGACCCGGTCGCCACGCGGATGAGAGCGGCGATGCCCCAGCCTAACAGGAGCGGGGATAAGTGCGAGTGTTTCGCCACCTCCGCGATTTGATTGCCGATGCCGGAATCGAGCAGCACTTTGTTGAACGCGCCGCCCGCTCCGATGACAAGCAAGATGTTTGCGACCGGACCGAGGCAGTCGTTGGCGAATTTCAGGACGGCGTCACGGGTAAAGCCGCGGGCATAGCCTAGGCTAAAGAATGAATAAACCGTGGCGATCAACAGCGCGACGATCGGATCACCGATAAAGCGCAACACTTTCGCTGCTTCGGACTTTTGATCAAGCGTCACGTTGGCCACAGAAGCAATCAACATCAAAATAACGGGAAGCAAAATGGTAAACAGCGTATTTCCAAAACCCGGAAGTTCACGCGCTTCTTTCTGCTGCACGAGCTGCTCGGCGATGTCGGCCGGCACGGATTTGTGTATGCGCGAGCCGATCCATTTGCCAAACAGCGGTCCAGCAATGATTGCCGTCGGCAGACCGACGATGATGGAATAAAGAATCGTCTTTCCGACATCTGCTTTAAAGATGCCGACAGCCGCCATCGCCGCCGGGTGCGGCGGGACGAGGCCGTGCACCACCGACAAACCGGCGACAAGCGGAATGCCGATCGTCACAAGCGAGATGCCCGTCTCCATTGCGATCGTAAAGACGAGCGGAATGAGCAGCACAAATCCGACTTGGAAAAAGACCGGAATCCCGACTAAAAAGGCGACGACCATCATCGCCCAATGGACGCGTTTTTGGCCAAACCGATTGATTAGCGTTTTCGCAATGCGCTCCGCACCGCCCGACTCAGCCATCATTTTGCCGAGCATCGTCCCAAGCGCCAAGACGATCGCTAAAAAGCCGAGCGTATTGCCAAGCCCTGCTTTAATCGAGTCGATGATCCCTGGTGTTTCCGGCGACGGAGCGATGAGCGGCATCCCCATCGCCAGCCCGACACCGACGGAAACGGAAATGAGTGCAACAAACGGATGCATTTTCGCCGCGGTAATCAATAACAATAAAACAATAATGGCGGCAATGACAATGGCAATTCCCATGACTTGTTCCCCCTTGTATTCGTCTATTTGAGAAAGCGGTGAAAAACAGCGGTTTCTCCCAATCCATAAGCGTCCATTATGCAAAGAAGAACCGATGTTGCAAGGTTTTTTCGATTTGAGAAACGATCCGTCGGAAAAGCGGTATACGCTATGTCATCACCATTTATTGATTGACTCTTCGACCATCGTTTCTTCTTGAGTGATGTGCTCACGTGGCAGGTGCGCAACCATCAAGGCTGAGGTTTCATCCTGCCGACGCTCTTCACCCCCTCTCCTTTTCTCAACGTCTCGAATCAATCGATTTCGCTCAGTGAGCAAGCGTTTTCAACAAGAAGTAAGCGAGGCCGCACGTTCTCCTAAATCGATTTAGGAGCAGCCGATGCTTCCTAAACCGATTTAGGTGACAGCGCCTGTTACCCTCCTTGCCGCTGAAACGCCGCGATGATGTCAAACTCCTCTTTTAACCGCTCATATAAGCGGCTGTACAAATCAAACAGCTCAGCGTAAATAAGCGTATGTTCTTCCTTCGGTTCATGACGGGCGGTCGTGTCCATCCACGTTTTCACCATTTCCAAAGAAGGCAGTTCCCCTAACGCGTGCAGCGCCACTGCCGCCGCTCCCAGCGCCGACGCCTCATGCGTCTGCGGCACAATAAGCGGTTTGCCGAGCATATCGGAAAGCATTTGCCGCCAAAACGGCGATTTCGCAAAGCCTCCGGAGACGCGGATTTCGGTCATTGGCCCGGTGACATCGCGGATCGCGAGCGCTACCGATACGATGCTGAAGCAGACGCCTTCCATCACCGCCCGAATCAAATGTTCGCGCCGATGGTGAAGGCCAAGGCCAAAAAACGTCCCGCGCGCGTTCGCGTTCCAATACGGCGCCCGCTCGCCTGATAAAAACGGCAAAAACACCAATCCTTCCGCTCCGGGCGGGACGCGTTCGGCATATTTCGTCAACAAATCGTACGGATCGATGCCGAGCTTTTTCGCCACTTCCCGCTCTTGGGCGCCAAACTCGTCGCGCAGCCAGCGAAGCAAAATGCCGCCGTTGTTCGTCGGTCCACCAACGACCCAATAGCCAGGCGTTAAGGCATAACAAAACGTCCGCCCTTTTTCATCGGTCGTCGGGGCAGCGGCGATCGTCCGCACTGCTCCGCTCGTCCCGATCGTAATGGCCGCCTCGCCCGGAAGCACCGCGCCGACACCGATGTTGGCGAGCACGCCGTCACTTGCGCCGATAATGACCGGCACATCAGCGGATACCCCCATTTTATCCGCCCATTCTTTCTTCATCCCTTGCAAGATGTATGTCGCTGGGGCTAAACGCGGCAGCCGCTCGCGGCTTATGCCAAGAAACGAAAGCACGTCCTCGTCCCAATCAAGCGTATCCAGGCGGAACAACCCGGTCGCTGAAGCCAACGAATGGTCAGCGATATAATCGCCATATAGGCGGTAAAGCACATAATCTTTCACAGAGACAAACCAACGGGCTTGCCGAAACACATCCGGCTGCTTCTCTTTCAACCAAAGCAGTTTCGGCAACGGAGACATCGGATGGATCGGCGTTCCCGTCCGCCGATAAATGTCAAGACCGTTGTTCTCTTTCAGCAGCCGCTCCGCTTGGGCGACGCTTCGGTTATCGGCCCAAATGAGTAAGCGAGTGAGCGGCCGCCCGGATTCGTCAAGCGCCATGATCGAGTGCATCGCCGCACTCAACCCGATCGCTTTCACCTGCTGGGGACGAATCCGATGGCGGATCGTCACCGCCCCGACGGCTTGAATGACCGCCGCAAACAGCTCTTCCGGATCTTGTTCGGCAAAGCCTGGATGCGGCTGGATGATCGGATAATCAACGGCATAGGAAGCCAACACCCGACCGCGTTCTCCGAAAACGACCGCTTTCGTGCTTGTCGTCCCGATGTCCACCCCAATGACGACTTGCTCATCAATAGTCATCGTTTCTCCTCCTTTCCTTCATCTATTCTCCCGTCTAACCGATGTCCGTTCCTTCAGTATCGGAGAGAAACGAAACACTTGCGGTTTGCCCGACCGTTTCCGGTCGATTTGTAAAAATACCTGCTCGGCCGTCTTTTTCCCCATCGCAAACGTCGGCTGGGCGATCGTCGTCAGCGCTGGCGTGTAAATATCGGCAAAGGGCACATCGTCGATGTTGATGATCGCCAGCTCATCCGGCATGCGCACACCCGCCTCCTTGACAAACCGTAAAACGCCCATCAATGTCAAGTCGTTAATCGCAAACAAGGCGTTGGGCCGGTGGGACTCAGCAAACCGTTTTTTCAGTTCCTCAGGCAGCACGGCCGGATCAGCGGCGATGACATTCCTATCGTCAATGTCAAACCCTCTTTTCGCCATCGCCGCCCGAAACCCTGCCAACCGTTCCATCCGCGGCACGTTGTAAGGAACGAGCGGCGGGGTGACAATGGCGATGCGGTCATAACCGCCCGATGCTAAATAATCAACCGCCATCTCCGCCGCGCCAAAGTTGTCCAACAGCACGCTGTCCGCCTCGACTCCCGGCACCATCCGGTCAACAAAGACGAGCGGAAACCGCTCGGCGGCAAGGCGTTGGTAAACGTCTTCATTTTTCCCCGTGGGAAAGACGATCAACCCGTCGACCTGTTTCGCCAGCAGCATCTCGATGTATGTTTTCTCTTTTTCCGGATCATCGCCGGAGTTGCAGACAATGACTTGAAAGCCGCGTTTTTGGCACTCTTCTTCAATCGCGTGCAGCACTTGCGTCGTCAACATATGAAGCATATTAAAAACGATCACGCCAATGGTCGCCGTCGTTTTTTGTTTCAAACTGCGAGCGATCACGTTCGGCTGATAGCCAAGTTCCTCAATCGCCTCGGCGATGCGCTTTCTCGTTTCCTCGCTCATATACTCGTAGCGTTTGTTCAAATATTGCGAAACCGTGCTTTTGGAAACGTTGGCCAATTTCGCGACATCGGCCATCGTGACTTTTTTCAACAGGGATCCCTCTCTTGCCCTAAATCGATTTAGCTCTCAAAGCGCTTTCATAAACCGGTTTAGCTTTATTATAAAACAAATGAAAGCGGTTTACAATACTTCTTCGTAAAATTCCCTTGATTTTCGTCCCCTCGCCGGAAAACATACAGGCTTGTATTACCGATCTATTATTCCATTTGACGAAAGCAATACTTCTCGGAGCGTCCTGTCTGACGACATTGAATGGACTGAGCGAACCTTCTCTGTTGTCAAACTGATCACAGAACTTACCGCGTTGATCAAGCTTTATGGACGTAAAGCCGTCGATCCCTGGGCTTTGATGCAATTGGCGATCGACGGCAACGTTTGTCTCTTCGGCGAAAAGCCGGGTTGACTCCTTCACCTTTTCAATCCTCTCGACCGGCAGTCCAGTCAGTTCGCGGATCGTGTCGACGTCATATCCTTTAGCGAGCATGCGCTTCACCACCTCAAGCTTCCCTCCTCGATCCCTTGTTGGCGCCCCTGTTTGATTCCTTGTTTGACCTCTTGTTCGCTTCTCCGCTGTTCGTACGAAGTGATGAGCTCCGTGACTTGCTTCGCCTCCTCCGTCTCCATTTGACTCACCTCGTTTCGCAGTTTCGCTTCCTCTTCTTCAGACAGCCGCAAATACGTTTCAAAAAAGCCGAACAACAACCGCTGTTTCGCCTCATCGAGCTCAAGACGGACGAGCAGGCGCAAAAACTCTTTTTTCACTTCGACCTTCTCTTCTTCATTATACCCCATTTTGCTTACCAACGCGGTGGCGACGGGGTTGTCATGGCGGATGTACGCGCGCCACGGCAGTTTGCATAGCTCCACCGTCAAATAACGAAAATCGAGAACGGTCAAGAACGGAAACTGGATGCGCCACGAAGAAGGTTCATTGCGGGATTCGTCATAGCTGAAGATGGCAATTGGAACAATGCGGCGCGGCATTTTCACGGAAAGCAAAAAAAGTAGCCCTTTAGATAGCAGCAGTCTTCCTCCCATACCGCCGCCACACGAAACTTACGAAAACAACAGTCGCGCGGCATAGACGACGCCCGTTACTGTGATGGCACTAAGCATCGTGGATAACAGCACTGCCTGGGCAGCGTAGTCGGGATGACAATCGTATTCAAGCGCGTACAAAGCGGTGTTGCGCGAACAAGGGTAGGAGCTGGCGATGAGCAGCGCTTGGGCCGTCACCCCATCAAGCCCTAACAGAAAGATGAATGCCGCAGCCAATAGCGGCGAAACGAGCAGGCGGCCCAACACGCTCACATACAATAGCGGCGGCAAAGCGGTAAAACGGGCATAAGCGATTTGCGCCCCTAATGTAAAGAGGGCGATGGCTAAAAACGCGTCAGCGATGCGTTGAAGCGGCGTCCATACAAATGAGGGAATCGGGACATGCAGCCAACGGCAAACAACACCTAGCCATAACGCATGAAGAACCGGATTTTTCCATAGTTCGGCAACCCACTTTCCTTGTTTCCCGTTTCCCGAAACAAACTGGTAAACGCCATATGTATTCGTGAGAAAGTTTTGAAATATCGTTACGACAATTTGAATGGCCGCTCCAAGCGGCTGCTGGTGAAACACCAATTGGCTCACTGGAATGCCAAAGTTGCCTGAGTTGTTGAGCACAATCGTATTTTGAAACACCGCCGCCATGCTTCGATCAAGTTTGAACCATTTTGCCATCATCATGCTCAACACGATCAATCCGCTGCTTTGCAAAAAAAGAAAACCGAATACGGACGCCAACACATTCCCGTTCAATTCGCTGTCATACACGTTAATGAACGCAACAGCCGGCAACAGCACATACATATTCAGCTTGGACAAGGTATTCATGTCAAAATGAAACAGACGGTGCAATAGCGCTCCCGCCCCGACCATAAGCAGCATCGGAACCATCACTTGAAGCAAAATGCCACTAAAAACGGCCAACGCTCTTCCCCCGCTTTCTTTATCCATGATGAAGGCCGCTTTACTTCTTGCTCAACCTCTCTTTTTATAAATTCGTTCCGGGCGGCCGACTGATCCGTAAACAATATCAGCCGATACTTGCCCTGTGGAGACAAGGTACTCTAAATACCGGCGGGCCGTCGTTCGGCTCGTGCCGATTTGCCGTCCGACTTCTTCGGCCGTCACACCATCTTGACACTGTTTCACCACCATCAGCACTTTTTCAAGGGTTAACGGCTGAATGCCTTTTGGAAGCATCGGTTGGTCCTTAACCGGAGCCTCCCGCCCGATCAGTTTGTCGACATCCTCTTGATCGATCCACTCTTTTTCTTTCATCCACTGCTGCATTTTACCGTGATACTCTTTATACCGATTTAATGTTTCCACAAAACGGTCAAACATCATCGGTTTGATAATATAGTCAAACACCCCGCCGTGCAGCGCCTGTTTTAGCGCGTCAATTTCGCGGGCTGCTGTGATCATAATAATGTCGATATTGGAAAAACGTTCACGCACCCACTTTAAAAAAGAGAGGCCGTTCATGTCTGGAAAATAGACATCAAGCAACAGAACGTCCGGCCGCAGCACCTCGGTCAGCTCCTTCGCTTCTTCAGCATTAGTGGCGATGCCGACCACTTCATACCCTTCTACTTTTTCCACAAAGCGCCGATTGATCTCGGCAATGCGGCGGTCGTCCTCAATAATCAGCACACGAATCACCGACATCTCTTCCCCCTCTCAATGATGGCCAGCCTGAGCTAGCCGCTTCGGGATAATGACGGTAAACACCGTTCCCGCTCCTTGTTTCGACTCGTATGTGATTTGCCCGCCAAGCATCGTCAGTGCTTTACTGACGAGATCCAACCCATATCCTCGACGGCCATTGGCTTTTGTCGAAAACCCTCGTTCATATATTCGTTCCGCCAAAGCAGGATCAATGCCGGGACCGTTATCTTCCACTTCAATAATCAAATCGTCGCCCAAGTCCGTCAAAAAAATGGTCACTCGCTTCTCTTCTTTCCCGTTATGGAGAGCCGCCTCCATGGCATTATCCAACAAGTTGCCGATAATCGTCACCAAATGGTCGCGGTCGATCGCAGGTGGCACATCGCGGAAACTGCTTTCCCGATCAATCGTAAACGTAATTTTTAGCTCGTTGGCGCGATTGAACTTGCCGATCAACAGCCCGCCGATGATCGGATCCGGAATTTCCTTCATGATAAACCGGACAATGTTTTGTTGCAAGTCGGTTTCTTTTGTAATCCATTCAAGCGCTTCCTCATACGATTCCAATTGAATCAGACCGGAGATCAAATACAACTTATTCGAAAACTCGTGTGTTTGCGCCCGCAACGCATCCGCATAGCTTCGCAGCTGCGACAGCTCTTTCGTTAGGCGGTACAACTCCGATTTGTTGCGAAACGTCGACACCGCTCCAATCACGCGGCCCGTTTGATCTTTTATCGGAACGCGATTCGCAATGACCGTTTCTTCACCTAACACCATTTCATCGTCAAATTCCGCCTGCCCCGTTCGAATGACTTCAGGCAACCTCGAGTGGGGAATAAGTTGTAAGATAGGCATTCCCAATACACCACGTTCGTTCTCATACCCAAGCAACTTCAACGCGGTTCGATTGACCATTGTAATCGTTCCCTCTTGATTGATAGCAACAATTCCTTCACGAATCGCTTCTAAAATCGCCTGTTTTTCTTGATACAACAAGCCGATTTCTTCCGGTTCAAGACCGTGAATCGATTTTTTCACCGCCTTGGCAATCGCCACTGCGCCCGCCGCCCCGAGCAAAAGGGCAAGAACGGAGAAAAGAAAGATCTTCACACTATACGACCACACCGTGCGCTGAATATCCTCCAGCAAAAAACCAACTGAAACAATGCCAATCACATGTCCGTTTTCATCCAAAATCGGCGCTTTTCCGCGGATGGCCGGACCGAGCGAACCGACCGCCTCGGAAATAATGGCCTTGCCTTTGAGCACTTCTCCGTTGTCACCCCCCACCATCGATTTTCCGATCCGATCCGGCAGCGGATGGGCGTAGCGAATGCCTTGGCGGTTGCCGATCACTACATATTCCGCCCCCGTCTTTTGGCGGATGTGCTCGGCAAACGGCTGCAAGCGCACGGACGGATTCGGATCGTGAAACGCCTCACACACAAGCGGAGTGGAGGCAACGGTTTCCGCCACGTTTAGCGCCCGCATGCCGATTTGTTGTTTAAGCGTTGCCGCAAACATATGTTGAAACAGAAACGTTAAAACCACAATTACAAGCAGCAACAATGAACAAATGATAACCATTAACCGTGTCTGAAGCTTCATTGCTTTTGCCCCTCAAACGGAAATAAAGAAAGACAATCCCCCCATTAGGCGGAACGTCTTTCTTCTATATACTACATATCTTCACTGACAATGACCCTTTTCCCTCTTAATTTCATGACAAACGGCACAGTAATCCATAAAAAGGCGATCACCAACAAAACAAGCGAAATCGGCTTTTCAACGAAAACGAGATAATCGCCATTCGATGCCGTCAAGGCCCGACGCATATTGTTTTCAATCATCGGCCCGAGAACAAGCCCTAGCACAAGCGGTGCCAATGGATAGTCGTGCTCCGCAAGCCAGTAGCCAAGCAGACCAAACGCCAGCAGCAGGAACACATCAAACGTCGTCACTTGCACCGCATACACGCCAAAGACGGAAATGGCGATAATAAGCGGCAATAAATATTTCGTCGGCGTCTGGATAATTTTCGCGAACACTTTGACGAGCGGCATGTTGAGAATGAGCAACATGACGTTACCGATAAACATGCTGGCGATCAATCCCCATGCAACAGCCGGATGCTCATCGAACAACAACGGACCCGGTTGGACGTTGTACATAATAAGCGCACCCATCAAAATCGCGGTTGTACCCGAACCGGGAATCCCTAGTGTCAAGAGCGGAATCATCGCGCCCCCGGACGCCCCGTTGTTCGCCGATTCCGGCGCCGCGACGCCGGCGATCGTCCCTTGGCCAAACTTTTCTGGATGTTTACTCATTTTCTTTTCAAGAATATACGAGAAAAAGGAAGCAAGTGTCGCTCCAGCTCCCGGCAGCACGCCGATGAAAAACCCAAGCAGCGATCCGCGGGCGATCGGCCCCGCACTTTCTTTCAAGTCCGATTTGGTCGGCAAGATACGCCCGATTTTGGCGATGTCCCCGTCGTTCGTCTCATGATGGAGAATGGACTTGAATACCTCTCCTAACGCAAATAGCCCGACCGCTACGGTTAAAAACTCGAGACCTCCATATAAATAGGAAATGTCGTACGTAAAGCGGGCCACGCCGGAAACATTGTCGAGCCCAATCGTAGAAAGCAACAAACCGAACACCGTCATGATCCATGCTTTCGTCATCGATTTGCCGGCCAGTCCGCTCACCGCCGCCAACCCGAGCAGCATGAGCGAAAAATATTCGGCCGGGCCGAACTTCAGCGCCACATTCGACAATGGTTGGGCCAATAAGACGAGGCCGATGAGCGAAACGATTCCGGCGACAAAAGAGCCGATCGCGGCAATGGCAAGCGCCGCCCCCGCCCTTCCTTGCCGGGCCATTTGATAACCGTCCAGCGTCGTGACAACCGATGACGATTCCCCAGGCGTATTTAACAAAATAGAAGTGGTCGAACCGCCATACATCGCCCCGTAATACACGCCGGCCAGCAAGATGATCGAACTGGCGGCCGCCTGCTCGGGACTCAAGCCCGATGTCATCGACGCCGTCACCGGAATGAGCAGCGCCACCCCGCTCATCGGGCCAATCCCAGGAAGCACACCGACCGCCGTGCCGATCAGCACCCCAATAAACGCAAACAGCAAGTTATGCGGCTGCAGCGCCGTTCTGAAATCCGTCAAGCAAAAACGATAGTGTACCCATGATGCCCCTCCTTTCATTGGAACCAAATCGGCCAGCTTGGCAGCGTTCCTTGCAACAGTTTCACATAGAGGCCGTAGACGCCGAGCGAAAAGCCGGCGGCAATGGCGATCGACTTCCATAGCGCCCCCTTTTCCATCGTTTGAAAGCCGATAACAAGAAACAGAAACGTCGTGATTACATACCCAACCGTTTCAAGCAACGCCGCATAGAAAACAGCAGCAATGAAAATGATGAGAAACTTTTTGTACTGCCGTCGCGGCTTCTCCCCCACCGCCTCCTTATAGCCCCTCGTTTCAAACAACAACTTAATGCTTAATAATGCTAGAACAAGTCCAAGCAAAAACGGAAATACGTTCGGTCCTACCGCACTGCCGTAGGCGCTTTTCGATAGGCGCAAGCTTTCCGCCATAAACAAGGAACCAACCGCCAAGAATGCCACCGCCGCGATTCGATCAGCCGTTTTGTTCATCGTTGCACCTCCTGTCTTGGAAAAAAGGGGAAGAACGTTCTTCCCCATGATCTTTACTTATGCATACCGAGCGACTTTAGGAGATCACCGACTTGTTGCTCCTGCTCTTGCAAAAATTTCGTAAACTCGTCCGAATTGCGGTATTCCGCCGCCCAGCCTTGTTTTTGCAGTTCTTCTTTCCACTTCTCGTGCTCAGACAACTTTTTCAATGTTTCTTCCCAAAACGCTTTTGCCTCGGGAGACATTTGCTTCGGCCCAAAAACTCCGCGCCAAATTGTAAATTCCGCATCAATGCCAAGCTCTTTCATGGTTGGCACGTCTTTCAACACACCGTCGAGGCGCTCCGGAGCCGAAACCGCCAACACCCGCACTTTACCGGCTTTGAGATATTCGCCAACAGAAGAGGCATCCGTCGCAATGACATCGGCGTTGCCGCCAAGCAACGCAGCCATCGCCTCGCCACCACCATCGTACGAAACATATTTGATCGATTTCGGATCAATGACAGCTTTATAGATTGGCAGAATGGCGACTAAATGATCCATCGAGCCTGGCGCCGATCCCCCGGCCACAGTGACCGATTTCGGATCTTGCTTAATCGCATCAAGCAATTGGGTCAATGTTTGAAACTTGGAATCGGCCTTGACAACAATGACTCCGAAGTCTTTCGTCAACTGGGCGAGCGGCGTTGTGTCTTTGTAACCAAACGGGCTGTTCCCTTCTTTTTTCAAGTTATTGATAATAATCGGTGGAGAGTTGACAAATAGTTTGTAGTCATTTTTCACATCTTGGGTGGCGTATTCAGCCATAAAGACCGCCCCGCCGCCGCCCGGTTTGTTTTCAACCGTCATGGTCTGTTTGACAAGCCCCGCCTCATCGAGCACTTTCGTAATCGCGCGGGCCGTTAAATCCCAACCACCGCCCGCCCCGGACGGAGCGACAATAGTGATCGGCTTCGTCGGATAGTCTGAGGCCGATGAGCCAGCGTTCGAACCGGATGATTTCGATCCTGCCGATTCATTGCCGCCACAGGCCGCCAAGGCCACTGTCATCATCCCAGCGGCGAACAATCCCCACCATCTTTTTTTCTTCATTCTCCCTTGCCCCCTTGTTTTATTTGATAACGTTTTCATTCATAACGTTACCACGCCGCCAAATCGGCGTGAAGTTTTTGAAAATAAAATGAATTTTGTGCATTTTGTTCACAAGGTTGCCCCGCTGTAAGCATCCTTCACCCAACTTCATTTCTTTCATCGCGGAGGACAATGGCTCCCATCTTTCAAAACAAAAGAAGAAGACCGCCACATAGACGGCCTTCTCTTGGTTCATCTCTCATAGGTACGATAAAAACAGAAATTGTCGATCCCGATCAGTACGAGGAAATTTAGTTTCAATCCCTCATAGGTACGATAAAAACTGTTGGAAGAGGAGGTGTAGAAGTACATAGCGGAACTTCGTTTCAATCCCTCATAGGTACGATAAAAACCAATTGAAGCAAGTTGATGATAAATTTTTGTGCTTATGTTTCAATCCCTCATAGGTACGATAAAAACCCTTGAAAAAATCTAAATGTCTATTTCGGAAAACCCGTTTCAATCCCTCATAGGTACGATAAAAACTCTTCTTTTTCATCGGGAGGAATGTAAATCCACTTTCCGTTTCAATCCCTCATAGGTACGATAAAAACGATGATGATTCACAATCCACTGACAACGGCTTATGGGTTTCAATCCCTCATAGGTACGATAAAAACGGGTTGTTCCAACGGCCTTTGCTAGCTCTTCTTGAGGTTTCAATCCCTCATAGGTACGATAAAAACCTGTATACCAATCGCATAGGCTTCATATCTCGTTTGTTTCAATCCCTCATAGGTACGATAAAAACTGGCGGTCTTGAAAGTCAGTCATATTGCCATTCGTGTTTCAATCCCTCATAGGTACGATAAAAACCTGTTTATATTTATTTTTTTATTGTTGCCTCCTTAGAGTTTCAATCCCTCATAGGTACGATAAAAACCAAACAAAGCCCGTGAAATCAGGCGTTTCCCTTGGCAGCTGCTTTCAGAATAGCATGTTTCAAAAATTGTGTCAATTTCTTTTTCCTTCGATAGCTGGAAGGTTCGGGCGCTTTCAACGGTTGTCGTCGACCCCCGGGGGTTTTTGCGCGATTGGAGGTCGACGACAGAATATAAGAGGATTTCCGAGTTTAACGCGAATCCATTTGTTTCATTTGAGCATATTCTTCCTTCACCGCCACGACGAGCGGATGGTCATGCTCCAGTCCCGCGTATTGCCGAAGCGCCCCTTCGACACCGCTTTGTTCAATCGTTTGCTGGAGAGCAGCAGCTTCGGCATCGCTAGGCTCATCAAACCGCAAGAGCGCGGCGATGCCTTTGACAAGCCCGGACGGGACGTTTTCGAATAAGGTGTAATATCGCACAGCCGGGGCGATGAGCCGGTCGTTCGGCCCGAGCTTGCGGATCGGTGAACGGGCGACGCGGACGATATCATCGGAAAGGGACGGATTGATGAAACGCCCGATCGTCGTTTCGATATAGGAACGGTGCTCTTCTTCATTCCATCCGTGCTTTTTCACTAAGACAGCTCCCGACTCACTGAGCGCCTGCTCGACACTCGTCCGGATGTCGCTGTCTTTCATGGCTTCCTGAACCGTTTGGTATTGTTTTTGATAGCCTAAATAGGCGGCCAACGCGTGGCCGGTATTGACCGTAAACAATTTGCGCTCGATATACGGCCCTAAGTCAGCGACAAAATGCGCCCCTTGAATCGGTGGAACGGCGCCGATAACATTTCGCGTTTCAATCGCCCATTCAAAAAACGGCTCGACCGTCACCGCGAGCGGATCATCGTTCGTTTGGTTTGGAACGATGCGGTCGACGGCGCAATTGAGAAAACCAACGTTTTCATCTGCCAGCTGTTGCCCAGCCGCGGAAAGATGGGCAAAGACGTGCGTTTTCAGCGCTTCCGTGCCGCCGATCATGTTTTCACAGGCAATGACGTGAAGCGGCTTCTGATGAACCGTGAAGCGCCGCTCGAGCCCAGCGGCGATGACTGGCGCAATGGCCGGCAAAATGTGCGGGCCGACCGCGGTCGTCACGAGATCGGCGGCCGCGATCGCCTCCATGACATGTTCCCGTTCCGTTTGGCTGTTGAGAGCGGAAACGCCGCGCACCCACTGTTCTTCCCGCCGCTCGCCGGCAACGATGACGCGATACGCTCCCCGCTCCTTCAACAAACGGACGATTTGTTCGTTGACATCGACAAACACGACCTCATATCCCGACGCCGCCAGCAGGCTGCCGATAAAGCCGCGGCCGATGTTGCCGGCGCCGAAGTGGACGGCCCGCATTAGCCGTTCACCTCATGAAGAAGCTCGAGAATTTCCTCAGCCGTTTTGGCGTTCGCCATCGCTTCGACATGGTCTACTTCCGCGCAGACAAGCGCGAGTTTCGACAGAATATCTAAATGTTCCCCGTCTTTGCCGGCAATGCCGATGACGATCATTGCCTGATTGCCACCGCCAAAATCAACGCCGCCCGGAACTTGCACGATCGAAATGCCAGAATGCTTGATGAGCGATTTCGCTGCTTCCGTTCCGTGCGGGATGGCGACGCTGTTGCCGATATAGGTGGAGGTCAGTTCCTCCCGCTCCAGCATCGCGTCCACATAGGCTGGATCAACATACCCCTGCTTGACGAGCACGTCGCCGGCCAGGCGAATCGCTTCTTCTTTCGTTTTTGGTTGTGCATTTAGCATAATGTTTTCTTTGTTTAAAATTGAATGGCTCAACATCTCGTTCACTCCTTCGCCGATGTCCAATAATGATCAAAAAATTGTTCCAAGTGGGTGCTGATAAGCGAATACACTTGTTCCTCATCGCCGTGCGCCAAGACGGCGATGCTTTGCTCATCTTTGACTAACAGCGAGCTGATATGGCTTAAAACAGCAAGCGTCTCCTCGTCCGCATCCGCAGGGCCAAGAAGCAGCACAACGGTGTTGATTTCCATCGGGTTCCCGTCCATGCCCGCCACCGTCTGCGGCTCATCAAGCCGATACATCGTCAGCGAAGGGCGAAGGACCGCGAAGCTGCGGGCGTGATAAAGCGCGAGCGACGTGCCAGGGACGCCGAGCCCGCCCAGCGACTCCCGCCGCCGCAGCTCCCCGATGACGGCTTCGGCATCGACGATGACGCCGCTTTGTTCAAGCCGGCGGCAAGCGTCGGACAAGAGCCCGTGAACGGTGCGGTGCTTGACAACCTGCAGCGAAAATCCTTCTAAAATGCCGACGATCGTCTCACTGATGCGCCCGATGGCTTTCATCGTTTTCAGCGTCAGCCGGTTAGGCTGCGGATCTTGCTCGTGTGCTACTGGTTTTGCCACAGCCGCCGATTTTCGCTCTAAAAACGCGCGGATCGCCCGCGCTTCTTCCTCCCGCAACATCGGGCTGACGATGAAATACGGGCCGCGTTCCTCCGCAAGCGGCACGGTGGAAATGACGAGGTCGTACGCGCTTACGTCTTTCGTTTTCCATTCAAACACGGACGCTTGTTCGATGACAGCGATGTCTGGAATCTCTTTCTTCAGCCTTGTCGCCAAAATTTTTGCCGTCCCGAGCCCGCTTGAACAAATGACGAGCGCCCGCCAGCCTTTTTTCTCCCGCATGAGTGCAGCCGCAAAATGAAGCACTAAATAGCCGATCTCCTCCTCCGGCACTGAAACATCGCCAAACAGCTGCTTCGTTCCGTCGGCGACAATGGCAAACAGTTCCGCGTAGTCTTGCTTAATTGGATCAAGCAGCGGGTTGGCGACCCCCATCCCGTGCTCTAAACGGTACAAAGCCGGTTTCAAGTGAACGACGAGATCTTCGTATAGCGTCCGGTCGGCGGACAAATCGACACCGAGCTCGCGGCTGACGAAACGGATGAGCTGCTGCGCTTTCATGCCGACGGCCAAACTCGGCTCCTCCGCCAAAATTCCTTGGCGGCTGCGCCATTTCGCTCCCATTAAGTGCATCGTCATATAGCCGATCTCTTCTTTGGGGATGTCAATGCCAAACGCTCTTTCTAACGATTCGGCCAGCATCTCCGCGATTTCATGCTCCCTCGTCGCCTGAAGCGCCTGCAAATCACGCGGGTCGAAATGAATCGCTTCCCCCCGTCTGATGCGCTCGATGGCGAGCGCCAAATGGACGACGAAGGCGATGTACGAACTGTCGGCCATCGTAAACGGGAACGTTTCTTTCACCTGCGCGATTTGTTGTTCAATGACGGCCAACTTTTTCCGGTCGACCAGCCCGAGCAGTTTTTCCGCCACTGTATCGAGTGGGTCGTCCGGCCGTCTCTGGATCGTCTCTTTCATCAGCGCCAAAAATTCGTGTTCATCGACATGGCGAAATAGCAGTTCGCCAATGAGACGCCGTTTCGCCGATTCAGAACCGGTAAGCTCGACGCCGTACCCGCGCTTGCGAATGAGCGAAAGCCCGTACGCTTCAACCGTTTTCTCCAGTTTATCCAAATCCAAGCTGACCGTAGCGACCGTAACGTTTAGGTCATTCGCCAATGAGACGAGTTTCACCGGCTCGTCTGCTTCCAACAAGGCGATTAAAATCATCAGCTGCCGCTCTTCCGGCGTATATTCACGGTGAGAAAGATGAAGCAGCTCCACAGCCAGCGCCTGCTTCTGTTTCTTTTCCCCCGCGAGACGAATGCCGACCCCCGCTTTTTTCACCAACTCGAGCCCGTAGCGCCGCAAAACGGACTCAAGGCCTTGCAAATCACGGTGGATCGTGCGGGCGCTGACATTCAGCTCCTCAGCCAGTTCGCCGACCGTCATTTCCCGTTCATCAGCCAACAAACGCTCAAGCAGCTTTCGCTCCCGGGCCGATACGTACATCGCCGTTCACCTCCAATCCTGAGGCCATACTGTTGACACGTTTAAAATATTTGAGCGTCTTCTCATTTCTTATTGTAAGGGCTTTTTTCTTGATGTGACAATGAATAGATGTTTCGTTTTCGTCATTGTTATTGTTGACATTTTTTAATTGTCCATACGATCTCAGCGGCTTCCGTTGTTCCAGCCGCATGACCGCCTACGACAAAGATAGGGGCAGATCCACGTCCGAGCTCATCAGCACGGCCAAAGACAAATCCGGGCGGGAGCCTTCACCAATGATATCCTCCCACCGCCTGCGCCAACGCGGAGACGTAGAGAACTTCTTCTGTTTCGGATGATAAAAACGCAGGGGACCATGACTCCCCTGCGTTCTTTTCAAGATCTACGTATTCTTTTTCAATTGCTCGATCAACTCATCGTATTTCGGGCTGTTGAGGAAGTTTTCCACCGACACATGATACGCGTTCGGCAGTTTCGCTTTCGCCCGGTCGGTTAAATTTTGGTGGGTGACGACAATATCGGCGTCGGCCGGCAGCTGATTGATCGCCGTGTTCGTGACTTCAATATCAAGGCCGGCTTTTTGTACTTTATTGCGCAAAATCGACGCCCCCATCGCACTCGACCCCATTCCGGCGTCACAGGCAAACACAATTTTTTTCACCCGGCTAGGAGCGGATTGAGCCACAGCTGGCGAAGCCGCTTCATTGTGTTGCAGCGCGGCAGCGACTTGGCTCTTTTTCCCTTTCAGCTGCTCCATTTTCTCCGCCGCTTTCGCCAAATCTTCTTCCTCTTCGTTTTGCTTCGCCGCTTTTAGGAAAACCGAAGCGACAAGGAACGACACCGCTGCGGCGACGAACACACCAGCGAGCACGCCGAGGTAATTTCCTTTTGGCGTCATCGCCAACAGGGCAAAAATGCTTCCTGGCGACGGCACAGCCACCAGCCCAGCATGGAATACCGTAAACGTGAATACCCCGCTCACTCCACCGGCCATCGCCGCCAAAATCAAGATCGGACGCATGAGAATGTACGGGAAGTAAATTTCATGAATCCCGCCTAAGAAATGAATAATCACTGCCCCTGGCGCCGACTGTTTCGCCATCCCTTTGCCAAACAGCCAGTACGCCAGCAAAATGCCAAGTCCTGGCCCAGGATTCGTTTCCAACAGGAACAAAATCGATTTCCCGGTTTGCGCTGCCTGTTCGACGCCGAGCGGGCTTAAAATCCCATGGTTGATCGCGTTGTTCAAGAACAGCACTTTCCCCGGCTCGATGAAGATGTTCGCCAGCGGCAACAAGTGCCAAGCGATAATTTTTTCGACCCCTGCCGCTAATGTTTGGCTGATCAAAGAAATGATCGGGCCCACCCCTTTAAAGGCGAGCAGCGTCAACACGCCGCCGACAATCCCGGCCGAGAAGTTGTTGACAAGCATCTCAAACCCTTGTTTCACTTTTCCTTGCAAGAGGCCGTCCACTTTTTTGATCACATAGCCGCCGAGCGGCCCCATGATCATCGCGCCTAAAAACATCGGAATTTCCGAACCGACGATGACCCCCATCGTCGCCGTCGCTCCGACGACACCGCCACGGACGTCATAAATCATTTTGCCGCCCGTATACCCAATCAACAGCGGCAACAAGTACGTAATCATCGGCCCGACCAGCTTGGCAAACGTCTCATTCGGCCACCAGCCGGTCGGGATAAATAACGCCGTGATCAACCCCCAGGCGATAAACGCTCCGATATTCGGCATAATCATGCCGCTCAAATAACCACCAAACCGTTGAATCTTTACACGGAAGCCTGTTTCGTTTCCGGTTGTATGCGTCATAAGTTTGTTCCTCCTTTTTGTTTGACTGTACCTTTATCTTAAAACGCTTACAACCGGCCTTCAATGAGAAGTAAATGCGACTTTGTCAAGGAGGTTGTTGACACTTTAAAAAAAACACACGCGGTGAAGATGAAGCCAATTCGAATTTATATTTAAGATTGTTGTTCTTCTTTATATTTTGGGTTATCCCATATTCTAAAAAATGGATAATATAATGTTGCTGACAAAGCCACATTGAATAACTGCAATACCGCCCCTGAAAATTTACCCCCCGTAGCTAGAAATCCCCCTATTCCTACAGGTGCTGTCCAAGGGACCATCACTCCAGCTGTTTTTGCGACTAAACCTAAATCCATTGCAAAGTACGAAACTGTAACAATAACCACTGGAACGAGAATAAACGGTATCATCATAACCGGATTCATCACCATAGGCAGCCCAAAAATAATTGGTTCGTTAATATTGAACAATCCCGGGGCAATTGCCAACCTTCCTAGTTGCTTTAACTGTTTGCTGCGTGACTTAAATAAAAGCAAGAGTGCCAAACCGAGTGTTGTCCCTGAACCTCCAATAGAATAAAAGATATCCATAAACTGAACATTTATGATATGGGGAATTTCTTTTCCGGACGTAAAGGCAAGCCGATTTTCATCTACACGCGCCAACCAAACAGGCGACATAATTTCCCCACACAATGGCCTGTCCGTGGATGCCTGTTACCCACAACATCTGCGCGATAACCACTGCGATAACGGCCCCCGCCAACGAACCTCCAAGGAGAGAAAGAGGCTTTCCTAAGAGAGTGAAGACAATGTTGTGCATGTTTTCGAACGGAGTAACTTGGAGCAACAACCGCAACAACCAAACGGTTATTATGGCCGCCATCCTTGGCAACAAGGCAGCAAACGACCTAGCTACAGCTGGGGGTACACCGGCTGGCATCTTAATGACCATATTTCTCTTGACGACAATACGATAAATTTCTGTTGTTAAAATAGCGATAATAATAGCGACAAACATTCCCTTGCTCCCCGTTAGTGCAGTTGGAATTCCATCGACTTGATAAACTTTGTCTGTTTCTGGAGGAGTGAAGGAGATTTTGTAAGGTGTCGCTAACAGAAAGCAGGCGACTGAAACGATCGCAATGGATACTGAGTCTAATTTATATCTTTCAGCCAGTCGATAGGCAACTCCAAAAGCTACAAATATAGCAAGCAAGTCAAATGTCGCACCAACCGGGTAAAGCAGGTTTTTTTGCCAGTTACCCCCAAACAAGCTTGACATAAATGATTCATACCCCTTAATAGGAAGAAAGGCGATGATCAGGAAAAGTGATCCAATAATGACTAAAGGGACTGTCATAATGATACCATCGCGGATCGCCTGTAGATGCCGCTGTTCTCCTACCCTTGCCGCAACAGGCATAAACTTTTCATCTAGAAATCTCATGAACGTATTCATGTATTCGCCTCCCTACTCTTTATAGTCTGGTCATACCCATAACCCAACAAACACTTCTACCAATCATATCCTTCTCATGTAGAATTTTATAATAAAACGCTTACAATCATGATTGTTAAATATTACAATTTTGTCCTAAGCATTGTTGACATCTTTTAATAATCTCTGAAGGCAATCTAGCATCCGAACAGCTAAACACCCTTTAACTATGGACATCTTTACTTGTTTTTTGTATTCCATACCTCAACAAACATAAAAACAACTCGAAAGAAGCAAACATGATCCAAAACATCCATGGGTAAATTTCGCTCCCGCCTAGCATGAAAATCACTGTTCACCGGCACGGGATTTTCACCGAAAGACCTATGGGCTACCTTCTGTGCTCCACCCGGGCACGAAAATCGCCACTCACCAAAGTAGAATTTTCGCGAAAAGAGTCTAACTCAACGGTACCTCCATTAAAAAACTAGAATAAATGAGTAGTGGTGAGAGTAGGGACATATATAGTAAAAAAGGGTGCCCTGCTACATTTGGGACACCCTTTCTTCATCATTCGCTTACTGATATCTCGCCGTCACCATTTTCTTTCTCGTGTAAAACTCGACGCCGTCGCGACCGTTGGCATGAAGGTCGCCATAGAACGAGTTTTTGTAGCCCGAGAACGGGAAAAAGGCCATCGGCGCGGGGACGGCGACGTTGACGCCAAGCATGCCCGCGTCGATTTCTTCGCGGAACTGGCGGATCGCTTTGGCGCTGTCGGTGTAAATGCAGGCGCCGTTGGCGAACTCCGACCGGTTGGCGATCTCAATCGCTTCGTCCAAATCGCGGGCCCGGACGACCGAGAGAACCGGAGCGAAAATTTCATCCGTCCAGATCGTCATGCCCGGCTTGACATGGTCAAAAATCGTCGGGCCGATAAAGTATCCTTTGCCGCTTGTCGCCGAGTCGCGGCGGCCGTCGCGGACAAGGAGTGCGCCTTCTTTTTCGCCGATTTCAATGTATTTGATCGTCCGTTCTTTATGCGCCTCGCGGATGACCGGGCCTAAAAAGACGCCTTGGTCAAGCCCGTTGCCGATTTGGATGCGGTCGGCGGCTTCTTTGAGCCGTTCGACCAACTCATCGGCGATTCCGCCGACGGCAACGACGACCGAGCACGCCATGCACCGCTCACCCGCCGAACCGAACGCGGCGTTGATGATGTTTGTCACCGCCAGATCAAGGTCAGCGTCCGGCATAACGATCGAATGGTTTTTCGCACCGGCAAGCGCCTGCACCCGCTTGCCGTGGGCGGCGGCCGTTTTGTACACGTACTCCGCAACCGGCTGCGAGCCGACGAACGAGACGGCTTTAATGTCTTTATGTTCTAAAATGCCGTTCACGACCTCGTGCGCTCCGTGGACAATATTCAGCACTCCCGGCGGCAGGCCGGCTTCGGTGAACAGCTCCGCCAGACGATTGGCCAACATAGGAGTCCGCTCGGACGGCTTCAATACAAACGTATTGCCGCAAGCGATGGCGAGCGGGAACATCCAGCACGGCACCATCATTGGGAAGTTAAACGGCGTAATCCCAGCGACGACACCGAGCGGATAGCGATACATGCCCGATTCGATGCCGGTCGCGATATCCGGCAGCTGCTGCCCCATCATGAGCGTCGGAATCCCCGCCGCAAACTCGACGCATTCAATGCCGCGCTGCACTTCGCCGTACGCGTCCTCGTATACTTTGCCGTTTTCTAGCGTCACCATTCTAGCCAACTCTTCCCAATGCTCGACAAGCAGCTGCTGGTAGCGGAACAAAATGCGGGCGCGGCGCGGAACCGGCACTTTCCGCCATTCGCGGAACGCTTCCTTCGCGGCCGCCACCGCCGCATCCAGCTCCTCGCGCGAAGAGAGGGGCACTTTCGCCAACACTTCTCCCGTCGCCGGGTTCGGCACGATTTCTTCTTTTCCGGATGTCGAGGCGACCCACTGGCCGCCAATCAAGTTTTTCAATGTTTTTGTCTCCGTTACAGAGCTCATCGATGAAACCACCTTTCTCATCGATTTTTCAACAGATTGGCTCATGAACGCGCACAAGCGTGATCGATTCAGCGGCGAATGCTCCCTTGTGCGGGAACAGTTGGCAAGCTGAACGCTTCCAAAAAGCGGCGTCCTTTGCCGTCTGTTTGCGGCTGGCCGCTGCCATGCATTCTGCAATCGCCATCCCCGTCGTCTGATTCACGAACTGACGGTTTTAGTGTTGTACTGATAGTCGTAACAATAATGGTACAATGCCACAATTTCCCCATGCGTCGGCACTTTCGGGTTATTTGCGGGACTGCCGCTTGCCAGCGCGTCAGCCGCCATTTTATCGACCGCTTTGTCGAATGCCGCTTTGTCAATGCCCCATGTTTTCATATTCGGGATGTGCAAATCACGGCAAAGCTGTTTCACTTCTTCAACGAGCGCATCGGCCGCTTCGGCATCAGAAACGTCCTTCAGCTGCGGGTTGATGAGCCGGGCGACCACCGCCAACCGTTCTGTGGCGCTGTCTTTTGTAAATTCAAGCACCCCTGGCAACAGCATCGCATTGGACACGCCGTGCGGCACGTGGAAAAGCGCGCCGATCGGCCGCGACATGCCGTGCACAAGCGTCACCGAGGCGTTCGAGAACGCCATGCCGGCCTTCATCGCCGCGATCGCCATTTTCTCCCGCGCTTCGATGTCTTGACCGTTTTCATACGCCCGGCGCAAATGACCGATGATCGCCTCAATGGCGGATAGCGCCAACACATCGGTCACCGGATGGGCTCGTCGGGAAATATACGCCTCGATCGCGTGGCAAAGCGCATCGACACCGGTTGCCGCGGTGACGGATGGCGGGCATGAGACAGTAAGAAGCGGGTCAACGATCGCCACGGCCGGAAGGAGCGCCGGCTGGGAAATCATCATTTTGACGTCTGTCTTCGTATCAATAATGACCGTCACTTTCGTCACTTCGGAACCGGTGCCGGCCGTCGTCGGAATGGCGATGAGCGGTACTGGTTTTTTCGTGAACATCCTAGCGTTGCCAACATAGTCGCTGATCGTTCCCTCATTCGTCATCATCACTGTCACCGCCTTCGCGGCATCGATGCTGCTGCCGCCGCCAACCGCGATGATGACGTCACATCGTTCGCTCCGGCAGACGTCAAGCGCTTCTTTTACATGAACATCCGTCGGTTCTTTGTCGACCCCTGTATACTTGGCAAATGGCACCCCCGCTTCCTGCAAATAGTGTTCGCAGCGGGCGACAAGGCCGATGTTCTCCATCACCGGATCGCTGACAATGAACGCTTTCGACCCGAGCGCTTTCGCTTGCCGGCCGACTTCATGAAACGTTTCGCACCCATAAATAACCCGGTTCGGCACCAACAGCTCGTACATTGTTCCGCCTCCCTCTTCCTTTGATATCGTTTTCAATATCTTCTATATGCAAACTTTATGCCAAACTAGAAACGTGTTATGATTAGGAATTTTCCATCTCCTTAACGGAATCCCCCCCACACTTTACCTACACATCCCCTACATTATCCGACATTCTCCCAACACCCTTTTCCCCTCAACAAAAAAACAACGGCCCGTCTGCCGTTGTTGATCATCATGGACCGAGAACCCCCCTTCTCAGCGGAGAACGCTCAAAATCCATACTTTTTTAATTTCTCATATAATGTAGATCGGTGAATGCCGAGTCTCCTCGCTGCTTCCGCCTTATTGCCGTTCGCCGCGACAAGGGCGGCAGCGATGCGTTCGCGTTCGGATTGGTAGACCATTTCTTTCCACCGGTCGGCGATGTTCACACCGCCATATTGCATAGATGCCGCCATCGGCTGAATGGCGGACAAATAGGCAGGCAAATGTTCGCGCTCAATCTTCTCCCCTTCCACCATACTAATGAGCCACTCGATGACATTGACCAGCTCGCGAATGTTGCCTGGCCATGAATAGCTGACCAACACCTCCATCGCCTCTTTTGAAAAAGATTTCCCCCGAACCCCATACTGCTGGCAAAGCCGTTCCATATGATGCGCGATGAGGGCGGGGATATCCGACTTCCGCTCACGCAACGGCGGGAGGTGGATGCGGATAATGTTCAGGCGGTAAAACAAATCTTCCCGGAACGTTCCGCCCCGCACCATCTCCTCGAGCGGCTTGTTCGTCGCGGCAATGATGCGCACGTCCACCTCTGTCCCCGATATCCCGCCCACTTTTTCCACTTTCTTTTCCTCAAGCACGCGCAACATCTTCGCCTGCATCGCAAGCGGCATATCACCGATTTCATCTAAAAACAGCGTCCCCCCATGGGCAAGCTGAAACTTGCCCGGTTTCCCCCCTTTTCTCGCACCGGTGAACGCTCCGTCCTCATAGCCAAACAGTTCTGCTTCCAAAAGCGCTTCCGGGATGGCGGCGCAGTTGATACTGACAAACGGCCCGTCCGCACGCGGACCCCCCTCATGGATCGCTCGCGCCGCAATCTCTTTCCCCGTTCCGCTTTCGCCGGTAATGAGCACGGTCGACGGCACACGCGCCGCCCGCTGAATCATTTGTTTCACCGCAACGATCGTCGGATGGCGGCCGATGATGCGTGCAACCCCGCTAACGGCAGGCGCCGTCCCCTCTTGGCTTGACGCCGACGCTTTGTTTTGTTCCTTACGGCTTGCCTCGCGCGACAGCTCTTGCAGGCGCCGAAAAATTTCATATACTTCCGACACCCCTTGGAAAATCAGCATGCCGATCGCCCCGATGACTTTGCCGTCACGCCAAATCGGAATGCGATGCACGACCATCGGCTGGCCGTAAATTTTTTGAATATATCCGCGCTCTGGAATGCCGGATTGCACACAAATATGCAAACGGGTATTTTCGATCACTTCTGTCACATGCTTGCCGATCGCGTCTTCTCGGCGGATGCCGAGGAACTGGCAGTACGCCCGGTTGATTTCCCGAACGACGCCATCTCCATCAACGACGACGACCCCTTCATACGCCGCATCCAGCACCGTTTTCATCGTTTCCGCCAAGCGGTGTGTTTCTTCCAACTCACGCCGCAGTCGTTCAAGCTCGGCCGTTGCCCTTGAATCCTCTTTGGCGTCGGGTGCTTCCGTGCCGTCCTCTTTCGGCTCCGTCCCGCCCTCGATCGAAAATGCCGCCAATACATCTTCCACTGTCATCATGCGATCCATTCCATGCGCCACCGCCCATAGCAGCATCCGCCACGTGCATCGGCCGACCGAGCCCCCGCATTCATCGACGACATCAACGGCGTCCATCCCGTGCGCCGCCAGCAACTGAGCCGCCTGCTGCAACGTTTGATGGCGGCCAAGGGTCACTGATGCGCCATGACCCACCGTCATCGTGATCCCCCTTCCCTGTTCCCTTTTCACGTACCGTTCGCTACTGGCCTCAAAAAATCCTTCTGTTTTTTTTCGTGAAAATCCCGTCAGCAAGCAGTCATTTTCATCTCCGTGTCGAGAGCGGACCGCGCTACCCATGGACCTTTTTTTCGTGAAAACCGCAAGCCGGCAAGCCGTGATGTTCATCCCTGAGTGGAGGGGAAACAGCTGCCCATGGATCTTTTCCTTGAAAATCATGCTGAAAAAACAGCTGTCAGTTGGGAAAGCGAATGCACTCCACTCGCCCAAAAAAACGGAGACAGGCGCCTCACTGGCCTGTCTCCGCATTCCCGTTACGCTAAAATCGCCTCGATTTTCTCAAGCACTTCGTCACTCAGCACGACATCGACCGCCTTGACGTTTTCTTCTACTTGTTCCGGGCGACTGGCGCCGATTAAGGCGCTGGCGACGTTCGGCTGGCGCAGCACCCAAGCGAGGGCAAGCTGCGACAACGTCACGCCGAGCTCAGCAGCGATCTTTTCCAACCGTTCCACTTTCATTAACACTTCGTCATTGAGCAATCCTTGGATGAACGTGTTCGCTTTCGGATCGGCGGCGCGGCTGCCAGCCGGCAGCGCTTGACCGCGTTTGTACTTGCCGGTCAGCACCCCTTGAGCGAGCGGCGAGAAGACGATTTGGCTGATGCCGTTTTGTTCGCACACCGGGATGACTTCTTTTTCGATGTAGCGGTGAAACATGTTGTATTGCGGCTGGTTGACGACGATCCGATCAAGCAGATAGCGATCGGCTACGCCGAGCGCTTCTTGAATTTGCTGGGCTGTCCATTCGCTGACGCCGACATAAAGCACTTTCCCTTGGCGGACGAGGTCGTCGATCGTGCGCAGCGTTTCATCGACGGGCGTCTCTTTGTCATAGCGGTGGCAATAGTAGATATCAACATAATCCAGTTGCAGCCGCTTTAAGCTCGCATGGAGCTGCTCAAACACATGCTTGCGCGACAGACCGCGGTCGTTCGGGCCGTCGCCCATCGGCCAAAACACTTTCGTCGCGATGACGTACGACTCGCGCGGATATTTGCGGAGCGCCTCGCCGACGATTTTTTCCGCTTCTCCGCGCGCATACACGTTCGCCGTGTCAAACGAGTTGATGCCCAACTCATACGCTTTGTCAATGACGCGAATGGCGGTTTCTCTTTCTACGGAATTGCCGTATGTAAGCCAACTGCCTAAACTGATTTCGCTCACCTTAAGCCCGGTGCGGCCGAGTTTGCGATACTTCATTTTCCTTCCCCTCTCCTTATGAATGGCACCAATGTCAAATGGTTGACAATTTGATTATACTCCTCGACCGCTTGATCGCCAAGAAATTTGCCTGACTATTCCAAACAATCCCCAGGATGCAAAAACGGCCCTGCCTTCCGCCCAGACATTGGAAAGACAGCCTGCTCCCGACTCCTCACCAAAAGTTGTACTTGATTTTTTCATAACATACCTTTATCCAAAAAAGAACAGGAAACAAATCATTTTTTGCATACACTTGTTCAGAGAAGTGTACCGTCTGTCAAGTACATGTTGTGGTGATGAACCCTGTTCCCGTTTCACTCACAAGTGTTGGAATCGATGATTTTTTGCAAACAAGCAAAATTTTTTGTAGATTTCCGTAGATTTTCGTAGACGCATATTTACAATGAATTCGAAAAACGTTCACAAATTTGTCACAAAGGAGGGGGGATATTGATTTATTTCCACCAGGTCAACAAATACTACGGCGATTTTCATGTGCTCAAAGACATTAACTTGACGATCAACCAAGGAGAAGTCGTCGTCATCATCGGGCCATCCGGCTCAGGCAAAAGCACGCTTGTGCGCTGCATCAACCGGCTCGAGACGATCTCAAGCGGCGAGTTGATCGTTGACGGCGTCAAAGTGAATGACAAACAGATCAACATCAATGAACTGCGGCGCAATATCGGCATGGTGTTCCAACATTTCAACTTATACCCGCATATGACCGTCTTGCAAAACATCACGTTGGCGCCGCGCAAAGTGCTCGGCATGTCGGAAAAAGAGGCCAATGACATCGCCATGTATTATCTCGAAAAAGTCGGCATTCCAGATAAAGCAAACGCTTACCCGTCCGCGCTCTCCGGCGGCCAGCAGCAGCGCGTCGCCATCGCCCGCGGATTGGCGATGAAACCGAAAATCATGCTGTTTGACGAACCGACATCGGCGCTTGACCCGGAAACGATCGGCGAAGTGTTGGATGTCATGAAGCAACTGGCGAAAGAAGGGATGACGATGGTTGTCGTCACCCATGAGATGGGGTTTGCCCGCGAGGTGGCCGATCGCATCGTCTTTATGGATCAAGGGCGCATTTTAGAGGAAGCGCCGCCTGAGGAGTTTTTCGCGGCCCCGAAAGAGGAACGGGCGCGTGTCTTTTTAAGCCGCATTTTAAACCATTAATTCCGGTCAATCAAAGGGGGTTTTCTCATGAGAAAGAAAGCATGGAAATGGTGGATTACCGTCGCCTTAACGGCCTTATTGAGCGCTGTCGCCTTGACAGGCTGCAGCACGACGGACAAAGGAGAAGGCGGAACATCGTCAGAAACGGCGAAAGCGACCAATACGCTTGAAAAAATTAAACAACGCGGCAAACTTGTTGTTGGCGTCAAATACGATTTGAACTTATTTGGATTGAAAAATCCGGAAACCGGCAAAGTGGAAGGATTTGATATCGATATTGCCAAAGGGTTGGCGAAAAAAATTCTCGGCGATGAAAACAAAATTGAATTGAAAGAAGTGACATCCAAAACGCGCATCCCGATGCTGAACAACGGGGAAATTGACGCCATTATCGCCACCATGACGATCACCGAGGAACGGAAAAAAGAAGTGGATTTCTCGGATGTGTACTTTATGGCTGGGCAATCGCTGCTTGTCAAAAAAGACAGCCCGATCAACAGCGTGAAAGACTTGAAAAAAGGCATGACCGTTCTGACGGCGAAAGGTTCGACATCGGCGGAAAACATCCGCAAAGTCGCGCCGCAAGTCAACGTGCTTGAATTTGAAAACTACGCGGAAGCGTTTACCGCGTTAAAAGCCGGCCAAGGCGATGCGCTGACAACGGACAACGCGCTGCTTTGGGGGATGGCGAAACAAGACCCGAACTACCGCGTCCTTGATGAAACGTTCACCGAAGAGCCGTACGGCATCGCCGTCCGCAAAGGGGACAAAGAACTGCTGCAAGTCATCAATGAATACTTAAAAGAAATTAAAGAAAACGGCGAATACGATAAGATCTACGAAAAATGGATCGGCAAAAAACCGCAACAATGACAGGCGAAACACGGTGGGCGGAACGCATCCGCCCACCTGTTTGCCCAAAGCCCTTCATTCAGCGAAGAAAGGAGGCTGATCGCCGTGCTGCGCTTTTCCATTTTGGTTGAACATTGGGATTTGTATATGCAAGGATTTGGCCATACGATTTTAGCCAGCGTGCTGGCTCTCATCGGCAGCTTGGCCCTTGGGACCATCATCGCCATTTTCCGCATCGCGCCGATTCGTCCGCTCAATTGGATCGGAACGGCGTACGTAGAATTCATCCGCAACATTCCGCTTGTCTTAATCGTTTTCGTTTTTTTTATGGGCTTGCCCGCCATCGGCATTCGCTTTGACTCGTTTACCGCCGGAACGCTCGGGCTGATGGTGTATACGGCCGCCTTTATCGCTGAAGCGATCCGCTCGGGCATCCAAGCAGTGCCGAAAGGACAAATGGAAGCGGCGCGCTCGTCCGGGTTGACCTATTTGCAGGCGATGCGTTACGTCATCTTGCCGCAGGCGGTGAAAATCGTCATTCCGCCGCTTGGCAATCAGTTCATCAATTTAGTAAAAAATTCGTCCGTTCTTGGCGTCATTGCCGGGCTTGATTTGATGTATTTCGGCGATCTCATTTCCTCGAAAACGTTCGTCACCTTTGACGTCTATATTTTCGTCGCCTTGTTTTACCTCGTCTTAACGATCCCGCTCAGCCTTGGTGTCGGCTACTTAGAACGCCGGCTGCTCAAGGCGCGGTAGGAAAGGAGGGTGCATCATGGATTTTGCCGGTGCCTACACGCCCGCCCATTTGAAGTTTTTGCTTCAAGGGTTTCTCGTCACATTGGAAGTGGCGTTCATTTCCATTGCTTTAAGTTTTATCTTCGGCATTATCATCGGGGTCATTCGCTACACAAAAATCCCGGTGCTTTCTCAACTGCTCGCCGTGCTGGTCGAAACAATCCGGAATTTGCCGCTGCTCTTGATCATTTTCTTTACGTATTTCGCCCTTCCGGAAGTCGGCTTGAAGCTCGATAAACTATACGCAGCCATTTCGGCCTTGGTCATTTTTGAATCGGCCATGTTGTCAGAAATTGTCCGCAGCGGCCTGCAGTCGATCGATAAAGGGCAAATCGAGGCGGCGCGTTCATCGGGGCTTACGTATGGGCAGACGTTATGGTACATCATTTTGCCGCAAGCGTTGCGACGCATGGTGCCGCCGATCGTCAGCCAGTTTATTTCCTTATTAAAAGATACATCGCTGGCCATTGTCATCTCCTTGCCCGAATTGATGAACCATGCGCAAATCATTAACGGGCGCAACGTCAATTTCGTCATTCCGATTTTTATTCTCGTTGCGTTCATGTATTTTATCGTCAACTATTCGCTGTCACTCGTCTCGCGGCGGTTGGAATACCGCCAGCGGTGATAGAACCGTATCCCCTTCTTCAGCTGGGGCATACGGTTTTTTCTTGCTATCTTTTAAAAAAGGCCGTTGTTTTCGCTTTTCTGTTATATAATAGAGTTGCAAACTAGGCCATGACTTTCACAAAGGCGGTGACATCCACTGACACTCGCGAAAAAAGAACCTGTTTGGCTTCTTTTGCTTTTGCTTTCGGCGACCGCGTTTCTGGGCGAAATGAAAATGAACCCGTTTGACAGCCCGTTTCGCGTCTCGCTCGGCAGCGCCGTTTTTGTTCTTGGGCTGGTCGCCTTTTCTTCCCTTCCCCCGCTTGTCATCGGCGCAAGCACCGGAGCGGTGGTCGTCGGGTTTCGCGTTTTTCTCGACGCCTTAACGGGGGAGCCATCCGCATCAGAAAGCCTATGGACTCACCTTCCGGCCGCCGGATATTACATCAGCTTTGCGGCTATGGCGGCCATGGTTCACTTTCGCCGGCAAATGGCGGCGCCCATCCGCGCGGGAGTGATGGGAGCCGCGCTGGACTTTCTCGCCAACGGCTGCGAGCTTGCCATTCGCTATGGAATGGGAGAATCGTTCCCGTTTAGCGGCCACATGCTCGTCGTGCTGTCGCTGTTTGCCATTTTGCGCAGTTTTTGTGTCATTGGCGTTTACAATATGTGGATGACCAAACATGTCCGCTCTCTGGCCGAGGCAAGAAAAGAAGAGCTTGAGCGGCTGATGATGGTCAACAGCGGGCTTTACGAAGAGATGTTTTACTTGCAAAAATCGATGGCGCTCATGGAAGACATGACGCGCCAAAGTTATGATCTTTACTCGCGCCTTGTGGAAGGCAAACCGGTTGAACCGCGCATCGCTCTCGACCTTGCCGAACATATTCATGAAGCAAAAAAAGATATGCAGCGCATTTTCGCCGGTCTGTCCAAACTGATCGGCCGCCAGTCAGGAAGGGGGCGCATTCCCATCGCTGAATTGTGCGCGATGGTGATTCGCGCCAACGAAAAATACGCCAGCCTGTCTGGAAAAGCGATCACGTTTTCCTATCACGGACAGATCGACTTGGCCACTGATCAGCTCTATCCACTGCTTTCCGTATTGAACAATTTGGTGTCCAATGCGGTCGAAGCCATTCGCAAAAACGGAGCGGTCGAGCTGCGGGCGCGCTTGGAAGGAAACGGGTTGGTCATCGAAGTGGAAGATGACGGCCCTGGCATCTCCGCTGATGATATCGCCTGGATTTTCCAACCAGGCTTTACGACGAAATACGACCGCCAAGGCAATCCATCAACAGGAATTGGACTGACCCATGCCCGTGACATCGCCCAGGCGCTCGGCGGTCATCTGCAGCTCGTCAAAAGCGAACCCGGCCAGACCGTCTTTCGCCTCGTTGTTCCGACGTCCCGCCTGCTGCAGGCGCAAACCGATGCCTTTCAGAACGAGCGTCCACCTGTACCGCCGCAAGGGGCACATCTTGTTTGAATGGCCGCGGCACCATCAAGAAAGGGGAGAACAAAGGGATGGGAGGACTTCGTTTTTTTCTCATCGAAGACGACCCGGCAGTCCGAAAGATGCTGGAAAAGTTAATCCATGAATCGGGGCTCGGAGAGGTGGTCGGCTTCGCTGAGGACGGCTTCAACGTCCGCACCGCCGATTTGCTTGACGTCGATGTCGTGCTCATCGATTTACTCATGCCGGGGCGCGACGGCATTCAAACGATCAAGGCGCTGCGGGAAGAAGGATTTGCCGGAACCTTTATCATGATTTCTCAAGTCGAAAACAAAGAAATGATCGGCCAAGCCTATTTGCAAGGCATCGACACGTACATTCAAAAACCGATCAACCGCTACGAAGTGCTGTCAGTGCTCAAGCGGGTCGCCGATCATATGTCAGCCATCCGTTCGCTTGAGTCGATCCGCCAAGTGCTGAAAGGTCTTGAGCCGCCGTCGGCCGCTCGTGAATCCATTCCGAACCAAGCCGCCATTGAACAGCAGGCCGAGCAGCTTCTCCTTCTTCTTGGCGTCGCCGGCGAGGCGGGCAGCGCGGATGTGCTTCTTGTGATGCGTTGGCTGGCCGAACAGGAAGCAAAAGGCCGTCCGGTGCGGGAACTGCCACCGTTGAAAGAGCTGTACGCGGAACTCGTTAGGCGGGAATATGGCCTGTCGCCTGCGGAAACAAGCAAAGAAGCGCGAGCGATGGAACAGCGCATCCGTCGGCTTGTCTTGCAGGCGTTCACCCATCTCGCCTCCCTCGGCCTCACCGATTACACCAATCCGACGTTTGAGCATTTCGCGCCAAGACTGTTTGATTTTGCGGACATCCGCCGGCGCATGAAAGAACTCGAGCGAGGCCAGAACGAGACGGAATGCCGGATGAATGTGCGCAAGTTTTTAACCGCTTTTTTTCTCGAACTGAAACGAATCTAGAGGGTGATGATACGCCTTTTCAAGTTCGAGGGCAGGCCATGGGCTTGCTCTCGTTGCCCCTAGGCGCGACAAAGAATCAGGCAGCCACCTCTCTATATCTTCATCACGCTAGCAACCGATGGAGTCTTCCTGCTACCAACGAATGAGACAAAAGCGGCGGCCGCCATGAACGAAGCGAAGCAGCGATACATCTTCCTCGATCACCTCACCGATCACATTGACTCTGTCATCGGGCGGGAGGTCAACCAAAGTCATTTGCAGTTCACCGGCGTACCGGCCATAACGTTCGTTATCGATCGTGATGCGGCCTGCCCGACGCGGCACCGGGGGGAGAGGCTGCAACGCTTCCTGCGGCCATGCAATGGAGCAGCGCGATTCAACGGAACGAATCACATCGCGAGCCGCATCGCGCCGGTTCGTATGCATCGTTTCGACCAAAGCCAACCAACCCGCTCGGACAATCGGCCGGTAGCGGATAGGAATGACATCTGACCGCACCCAATCTATGCGCTTAAGCACCCCATCCGACACGGCGAGGTCACCGACGAACACCTTATTCACGCCATAGGTTTCCGTAAGTTCAATATAAGCATAAACCGGATCGGCGTTCCGATGTGCTTCTAATGTCGGCAGCCCTTCATAGAGAGGACTTCGTTTTTTCGCATCCCCAGGGATAAACGCACCGATCGTCTCGATGCCATACCGGCGCAACAATTGATTTTGCGCTAGCATCGTCTCCCCTCCCAAACCTGTCTCCGGTCGCGGATAAAAATTATGCCATGCTTCCACATTGGATTCGTCCGCTTGATAAGAGGCTAGCTCCTTACATTCTCGTTCTGTCACCGTGCTTGCGTTCAACACGACACTCATTTGTTTGGACAACGAAGCGGCTTCTTTCATAGAAAAACCGTCATCCAACCGCAGCCCGACAATCCCCCAACGCCCGAGCACCGTTGTGATGTCGGCATCAGCTGACAGACGTGCTATGACGGCGGGGGTGGCATCAGCCACGACCCCAATGCCATAGCGGGAAGCAAACTGGCCGATATGATCAAGCTTTTTTCGCTCCCTAAGCTCTTGGCCTTTTGAAACACGCAATGAGGTGAACAATTGTTTCGCCCCAAGCTGCGCTGCAAGCCGAAAGATGTCTTCAATTTGCTCGAGCGGCTGAAAAAGATAAAACGAAAAAGAAAGCATTATCATCCCCCACTAAATATGCGCGGCCATTTCTTCTTTAAACCCGAACCAATACGTAAATAGGAAGCCAAACGTGTACGAAATGACGAGTCCAATGAAATAAATCACATACTTTCCATCGGCAATAAGCGGGATGAGTGACAGCCCGGATACGCCAATGCCAAGCGCCGCTGTTTTCATCACCGCTTGAAATGCACCGCCGACCGCCGCCCCAAGACACGCGGTAACAAACGGCCGCCCAAGCGGCAATGTCACCCCGTACAACAGCGGCTCCCCGATGCCTAAAAATCCAACCGGCAACGCCCCTTTGATAATGTTGCGAAGCCGCTCGTTTTTTGTTTTGACATACACGGCGATCGCCGCCCCGACTTGACCAGCTCCGGCCATCGCCAATACCGGCAGTAGCGGCGTCGAGCCCAATTTTTGAATCAACTCCATATGAATCGGGGTTAATCCGTGATGCAGTCCGACCATCACGAGCGGCAAAAACGTTCCGGCCAACACAGCACCCGCGACTACTCCGCCGATGTCAAGCACCGCTTTCAGCCCGCTTGTAATCGCTAACGACAACCAACCGGCAAGCGGCTGCACGGCGATCAAGGTAAACAGACAGACGATTAACACGGTGATAAGCGGCGTGACGATAATGTCGACCGCATTCGGCACAAACGAACGCACCCGTTTTTCGACCGCCGCCATGAGCCAAGCGGCAAGCAAAACGGCAAACAGTCCTCCCCTCCCAGGTGTAAGCGCTTCCCCAAATAGCTTTATATCAGCCAATGCCGGGTTGAAGACGAGAATACCGGCAATCGCCCCTAATACAGGAGTGCCGCCAAACTCTTTCGCTGTATTATATCCGACTAACACGCCAAGTGAGGCAAAAATCCCCCCGCCTATCAACAACAACAGCTGCAGCCACGTCGTCTGCGGATCAACGCCGGCGTTTTTCGCAAAGTTGGCGATTCCGTTAATAATCCCTGACGCCACCAACCCGGGAATGAGCGGGATGAAGATGCTGCCGATTTTGCGAAGCAACCGCTTTAGCGGCGTTTGCTGACGCGCTTTCACCTTTGCTTTTGTCCGCTCCGCAATATCCTCAGCCTCATTTTCGATCACTTCCCCAAGTTCTAGACCGGTAAGTTCGCATAGCGCAGCCGCCACTTTATTGACAACACCAGGGCCAACGACAATTTGCAAAGTCTCATCCTCTATGACTCCCATGACCCCTTCGATCTGTTTTAAGGCGTCAATGTTCGCTTTGCCCGGATCGCGCAGTGACACGCGCACCCGCGTCATGCAATGGGCAATGCGGATGATGTTTTCTTTTCCCCCAACGTACTGAAGTATCGATATTGCTATTTGTTGTTCTCGAGTCATGATCGTTCTCTCCCCCTTATTTCGTTATTCAAGCGCTTTACGCACAAACCCCTTTGCTTGTTGCAGTCGTTTTTTTGCCTCTTCATAACCGCATTGGCGCAAAATCATCACGATCGCCGTTTTCACCTCCCCTTTGGCCTGTTCATAATAGTGGGACGCCTCTTCGGCGCTGACTCCTGTCGCCTCTATTAAAATGCGCTTTGCCCGCTCTTTTAACTTTTCATTTGTCGCCTGTACATCGACCATCCAGTTCCCATACACTTTGCCAATACCGACCATCGCTGCCGTAGAAATCATGTTGAGCACCATTTTTTGCGCTGTCCCAGCTTTTAACCTCGTTGAACCAGCCAACACTTCCGGCCCTGTTTCGATTTCCACCGCCGCATCGGCATACTGACTGATGGCGGCTCCTTTATTGCAGGCGATGCTTCCGGTCGATGCCCCGATTTGTTTGGCATAACGAAGGGCGCTGACCACATATGGCGTTCGGCCGCTTGCTGCAATGCCGATGACAACATCGTTTTCCGTCAAGCCGACTGCCTGTAAATCGCGAACAGCAGCCTCTTCATCATCTTCCGCTCCTTCCACCGCCTTCGCAATCGCTTCCGGTCCTCCGGCAAGGACCGCCTGCACCATGGACGGTTCAGTTCCAAATGTCGGCGGGCATTCGACCGCATCAAGCAATCCGAGCCGGCCGCTCGTCCCCGCCCCGACGTAAATCAACCGCCCGCCGCGCCGAAATGCGGCGATGACAAGATGGACGACTTTTTCAATACAATCAAGTTGCTCAGCTACTGCGGCAACCGCGGCCTGATCTTCCTCGTTCATGACGTGCAAAATTTCTTTTGTCGTCATTTCATCCAAATGTTTCGTTTTTTCGTTTCGTTGTTCTGTCGCGAGATGTTCAAGCAATTTTGTCACCTCTTTGCACGTTTTAAGAAATTATATTTCATAATTATATTATAAATTTATGAAATAAAATATCAATCTATTCTTTTTTGTTTGAAACATTCCCACAAAAAAAGCGGGCCCGTCTCAGGCCCGCTTTACCTCCGCAACCGCACCACTTCTTCTCTTGTTTGATGAAATCGTTCAATGACCCGGCTTCCCACCCGATGGAACGTAATCAAATACAAGGCATCGATCACGTTGAGCTGCACCATTCTCGATGCCATACTGCCAATGCGATGATCTTGCTCAACATCCGGCAGCGCAAGTCGAATATCCGCTTCCTTATATAACGGTGATGAAGGATCAAGCTTTGTAATGGCAATGACCGTCGCCTGCTGCTTTTTGGCAAACCGGGCGATCTCCAATACATCTTTCGTCCGCCCTGACGTCGATATGGCCACGAACACATCTCCTTCTTTCAAATGGGCCACCAGTGGCAGCATCGTATGAAAATCAGGCGATGTTGCTGCCATGTAGCCAAGCTTCGTAAACTTATAACTAGCGTCCACCGCTGCGGCCGCGGAGCCGCCTACTCCGTAAAAAACCATCTTCTTGGCTTTGATCATCGCCTCAGCGGCTTTTTCTAACTCGCGCTTATCGAGTGTTGTCGTCGTCGCCTCAATGGCCGCCTTATTCACATAGGTCACTTTCATAAACAGCTCATACGGCGCATTCGGCTTGTCAATGATGGAAAAATCATTAATGTTCATATCCGCCATCGCCAACTCACGGGCAAGCGCCAGCTTCAATCCCGGAAAGCTGCCGATGCCGATCGCCTTGCAAAAGCGAACGACACTCGCCTCGCTTGTATCAGCTGCCCGCGCCAACTCTTTGGTGGTCATCGTCGGAATCAGCTCCGCATGGCGAAGAAGATAGGCAGCCACTTTTTGTTCCGCCGGTGACAATTGCTCGAACTGCTGTTCGATTTTCGCTAAGATCCCTATTTCATTCATCATGGTCCCATCCTTTCCGGCCACTGTTGCTATTTCCATCTTATCATGGATATCCCTTTGGACTCTACACCACAAAAAACTTGAATAAAAAATGTTTGAATTCAAGATATATATCTGCTATGATTAATGATGGAATGATGAAGTAACCAAGAGGGGGAGAACAATGACAACATTCCAACTTGACAAAGCGCACAGCTCGATCACTTTTCAAGTCCGGCATATGATGATTTCCAAAGCAAAAGGGGAATTTACCAACTTTGACGTCGACGTGCAAGGCGATGTGAATGAACTGGAGTCGCTGAAAGTAAAGGTAACGGTTGACGCCGCTTCAATCGATACGAAAAACACCGACCGCGACAACCACCTCCGCTCGGCCGACTTTTTCGACGTCGAGAACTATCCGACCATCACGTTTGTCAGCGACTCGGTGCGCAAACTGTCCGACACTGAATACGAAGTGACCGGACAGCTGACGATTCGCGGCGTGACGAGAACGGAAACGTTCAAAGTCGAATACAACGGTCAAGTGAAAAACCCGCTTACCGGCGGCATCACCGTCGGCTTTGACGTCGAAGGAACGATCAATCGTGAAGATTACGGATTGGTGTGGAACGTCGCGCTCGAAACAGGCGGATTCCTCGTCGGAAAAGAGGTAAAACTCAACGCCAGCTTTGAGTTCGCCCTCAGCTGAGCGGCGCAACGAAGAAGGTGTCCCGTTGCCTCGGGACACCTTCTTTTGCGGCTATATACACATCGAACAACACGATGCTGCATTGAAGGCGAATCCCCTTTTCCTAATAAGCCGCACACAAAACCATTTCGACCACATGTTCTGGCGGATCACCTTCAGAGTCAATCCTTTTCGGCTTTGAAACGAAACCGCTGTGCGATGCCAACATTTTGTTTCGCCTCATTGCGCCGTATACCCGCCATCGATCACGACCGCCTGCCCAGTGACGCCTTTCGCTTGTTCGCCTGCCAAAAAGAGAACATAATGGGCGACTTCTTCAACGGACAAGAGCCGACGCTGCGGCACGAGCGGGTAAATGACTTCCTCGAGCACCTTCTCAAGCGGCACCTTTCTTGTCGCCGCCAAATCAGCGAGCTGATTGCGGACGAGTTCTGTGTCGACATACCCCGGACAAAGCGCGTTCACCGTAATCCCGTACGGTGCCCCTTCTAGCGCCGCCACTTTCGTCAAGCCGATTACCCCGTGTTTTGCGCTGTTGTAGGCGGCTTTTCCGGCAAACCCGATCAATCCGTTGATCGACGCCATGTTGATGATGCGGCCGTAGCGCTGCTTCTTCATCAACGGAAACGCATGCTTAATGGCCAAAAACGGCCCAACGAGCATGACGCGGATCAACTGCTCAAACTTCTCGGTCGGAAAGTCTTCGATATTGGCGACATATTGCAAACCGGCGTTGTTCACGACAATATCGAGACGCCCCCACCGTTTGGCCGTTTCATGGATCGTTTGCTTCACCTCTTCTTCCGCCGTTACATCACACTTGACGCCGACGGCCTCGCAACCTAGCTGCCGCAACGACTCTGCCGCCCGTTCCACCTCTTCCTGCTTCAAGTCAGCAAGCACGACGTTCACGCCGTTGGTTGCCAACGCTTTTGCCACTTCATAGCCGATCCCCCGCGCCGCTCCGGTGACGAGGGCTGTGCGATGCACCATCATTCCCCTTCCCCCTGCTTCATCTGCTCATACACCTCATCATACTGCTTCGCCAAGTCAAAATCGAGCGTCGTCAACCCTTTCGCACGCCACGAAGACAGCTTCACCGTGATCAACTTGTAGTCGATGGAAATGAACGGATGGTGGTTGGCGTTTTCGGAAATGGCGGCGATTCGCCGGACGAACTCAATGCCTTGCAAGTAGTCTTGAAAGCGGTATTTTTTCACGATCCACCGCTCGTCGGTGAGCTTCCAGCCGTCTGCTTTGGCAAGCAGCGCTTGCACTTCCTCTTCGGTTAACCGCACTGTGATCCCTCACTCTCTATGATTACTTTGAAATACGTCAGCCAATGGAATGGACAACTCCGCAAACAAAAATGAGACAAGGGCATCGCGTTCGCCAAAGACATTCCGCTTCTCGTACCCTTTCTCACCACGGCCGTACACTTCCACCGTCCGATGCAGCGGATCGACGATCCAATATTCCTTGACGCCAAACTGTTCGTACAACATATACTTTTCATTTCGATCTTTCAACGCTGTACTGGGTGAAAGCACTTCCACTACCAGGTCAGGCGGACCATCGCAGCCTCGGCTGCCAATTTGGCTTTGATCGCAAATGACGCAGATATCTGGTTGCACGACATGCTTCGCCTGTTCATAGTCCCCCTGCTCATCAAGGCGTATATCAAATGGCGCCATGACCACCGTGCATCCTTTTTCACGAAAAAATGCCCGCAAAGCGACATACAATTCCCCGACGATAGACTGGTGGACAAATGAAGGAGCTGGTGCCATGTTGTAGGGCACGCCGTTGATCAGCTCCCACCTTCCGTCCCACTTGACATAATCTTGATACGTATACCGTTTCTTTTGCCGCTCTGTCGGCTTCACGTCCATTCCCCCATCCGCTTGCTTTACCCTTATTATACCATCGGACATCCGCGGCCGTCATACAGCTTAAGAGCTTGCTCCGCAAAAAACATTCATGAGCCCTTGCTCCCTAAAAGGTTGGTGAAAAATCCCTATTTGCCTTGATCGATGATTGAATGCGCGAACATAGAGACTGATGCAACAAGCTTTTTCTACTCAAGAAACGATTCCGAGAAGCGGTTGCGCGAGTAAATCACCAGCCTCCTAAAAAATGACCGATCAAGGCGCGGCATTTTCATCGGAGGCTGGTGAAAAACAGCTGTTACCCTTGATCGTGATGAGTGAATGGACGACAAGAACGGCCGATGCTACAACGTTTTTCGCTTGGGAAACGATGCTGGGAAGCCGGATGCACGATTCAATTGCGATCCTTGAAAGGGGCCATGGATGATAAATAGTTCCTCGACCTGGGATGAACATCACCGCTTGCCGGTGTGGGGTGTGAACCGAAAGGAAGGGTGTCCCCAAAGGGCTGGGAGCACCCTTTTTCATCCGCTATATATACGTACTGACTGCTTCTGCCGCACGATATGTTGCCTGAAAGGTAGACAGCCGTTTGAGTCAGCCTCTTTTTCGCCAAATGCTTGTTTTAACATAATTCCGAAAGAAGTCTCCCACTTCAAGCGTGTGAAGGGCGTAGCCCAACGATCAGTGGGAGATGAATTTCGGTTGGCGTTAGCCAAATCTTATGATAAACTGATCATATGTTTCTTGATAAGTGGCTATATGGGGGTTGAGTGGACAAATGAATAGGCAAGAACCAAGCAGATTCCTTCCACTCGTAAAATAGCCAAGGTAGAAAAGAACTTCCGTCATGTCGGATATCTAGGGTTGGGACGACCCGAAGTCACGCTCAGGGAGACGAAAGGTTGCTTTCGTCGCGGAACTGAGAAGCTCCCACTTTAAGCAAAGCTAAGTGGGAGTAGTTCACGGCCGCAAGCCTGCCAACTGCCCGGCAAGGCGCAAATAAAAGGAACGAATAGGAAACAACGGATTCGGGTCAACGCCAATGACTTCCAAATGATCGACATTGTACGTTCCCATGTCATTCCAAACCCCTTTTTGTATTGTCCCGTCATACGGCACGATTCGATCGCTCGACCCACGTTTTGGACCGTTCATCGAAACCGTATTGACGATGCCGTCGTTTTCAAGCCAGCGGTCGTCAATGCCGAGCGTCGGATTGCGGTACAAACCGAGAAACGGAGCGCAGACGACTGCACTGAATGCATTCATGCCGAGCTCCGGATAATGGTTTCCGGTCCATGCGCCTCGCTCCGTTCGCTCGGTGGAAAAACTCAAATAATACGTGCTTGGACTCGCTTGCACCCACCGGTTCAGCGCTTCAGCGCCGGGAATGGATAAATCGTAGCGGGCGGTATCTGTGGACGTCCAAACCGGGGAGCGCTTGAGCCGTTCAACATAATGGTCGAACGATTCACCCGGCTGGCGGCGCAGTCCCCATTGGTCGAGTTTGAAGTCGTACACGCTGTCTGTGTAAGGCACATTGCTGGCGACAGCCGCCGTTTTCAGCACCGCTTTTTGCAAATCAAAGAAGCGGTCGGTGAAATCGACCATATTGACAAGCGTCGTTCCGTCATGAGGAGTGGCAATGGTCGTCACACTCAACACACAATGATGTCCACCTTCAAACAACGGTGACAACGACACATTGTGCGCCTTGGCGTACTCCCGCTCTTCTTGGCTGCCATTCTCTAGGAGTGAGACAAGCAGGCGGGCCGTCTGTCCTCCTTGGCTATGGGCGATGATATGAATGAGGCCGCCCCGTTTCAATTCTGGCAACAGGCCGGGATACGTGCGGCCAAACCGCGCATGACCGTGCTTTGCCGCATGGGCTGCCCCGTAATCGACCGTCCCGCCGACAAGCTGAGCATACGCTTCACACGCTCGGTCCCAATTGCTTGAGAGCGGTCCAACCGCCAGCGTATAAGTTCGATAACCGTTGTCGTTCAACCATTGTTCGATATCGCCGCGCACGCCGCCCCAGTACTTGAATCCAACCATTTCGTCCCTTCCCCAGCCGGTAAAACCATGGAGAAGCACGATGGGGGCATCATTGGCGCGTGAAGCTGCCGCTTCGGCCCGCCCTCCCGCGATCGATAGACCGAACACAAACCATAATCCGAGCAACAGAAACAGAACCCGACAGCATTTCATCATGCTCTCCTTCTCCTCCCCTCGAATAGACTGAACCTCCTTATGGTTAATTGCCTGAATATTCTATACATAATAATCAGGATATTCAATCCCGGCAATTGTCGGATTTTCTTGTGAGGGAAAGAGAAGGCCCACTTCTATACTGATGCATTTCGTTTCTGGCTAACTGCAGAAGAACTCTCCACTCTAGGAGATCTTTCGTTCAATCATCTCCTTCGCTTTTACCCATGTATGGGCTGTTAGCTAATTGGCAATCAGACAGAACTTTTGCTCGTAATGGGCGAGCGCCAACAGCGGAAAAATATAGCGGTAGCTATGATAATGGATGTAAAAGGCGCCGGCCATCCCTTGTCCGACCGGGTACGAGGCGGTCCAATCCGGGTGATGAAGCATACGGACTAGGGCGCGAACACCGGCTTTCATTTCCGGGGTCGGCCGCTCGGCGGCAGCGATCAGTGCATCGAGCGCCCAAGCGGTATGGACGGGCGTGCTGGCGCCAAGCGGCACATACGTTTTTGCTCCGTCACTTTTGCACGACTCACCCCAGCCGCCATCAGCATTTTGGATGCTTAAAAGCCAATGAACAGCTTTTTGCATCGCCGGATGATCGGCCGAGACGCCGACAGCCGAAAGCCCCGTCACCGCTGCCCATGTGCCGTATACATAGCAAATCCCCCAGCGCCCATACCACGAGCCGTCAGCTTCCTGATGGTCAAGCAGCCAGTCGACGGCGCGGGCGACGGCGGGGTGGTCTTTTGTTAATCCAGCGAACGTTCCGAAATATTCAAGCGTCCGTCCGGTCAAATCCGCTGTTGACGGGTCCATCAACAAAAATTCCGCCCCTTCGATCAGCAAATACCGCCAAAACCGTTTGCCTACGTTCTTTTCAAACGCCGCAAACCCGCCGTCATTGTTTTGCATTGAAAACAGCCATCGATTCGCCCGGTCCCACGCATGGCGAAACGCCGTCTCTTTGGCCGCCGCCCGACGGATGGCGCGCAGCGCGGCGGTCGTATCGTCGACGTCCGGATTCATCGTATTCACATCGGAAAATCCCCAGCCGCCCGGTAGGCTGTGCGGATTGTGCACCGCCCAGTCGCCGTAGCGAATGTGCTGGCGCGACAACAAATAGCGGTTCGCTTTCTCAATCGTCCGGTCAGTCGACGGCACGCCCGCTTCCTGCAGCGCATAGCTCGCCAACGCCGTATTCCAGACGGAAGCGGTGGTATATTGCATATGCGTATGCCCATCGATTTCGGTTCGCAGTGAGCGCAAACCGCGAACAGCCCGGGCAATATGCAGGTCGTCTTTTGGATAACCAAGCGCGAGCAACGCAAAAATGAACAAAAACGTCGAGCTGAAATAGCTGTACAACGTTCCATCCGGCTCGATATGACCGAACATATAACGGACGGCGCGTTGTTTGGCGGCATCGTGCAGCTCGTCTGGAAAACCGGTCAACGCTCGCTTGATGTATGACCATAGCGCCCGGTTTTCCGGCAGCCGCCAACCTCCGCGGGAAGCGGCCAAATCAGACAAGTCTGGGCTTTTCGCCGTTTTCCTACTGTACCGGCGCTCCGCGGCGACCAGAAGCGGAATCATGTTCGCCCTTCCATACACGGAAAGGTCATACATATTAAGCGGAAACGACGGGGGGAGAAGGAAAAAGGCAAGCGGCAGCGGAAACCGTCTAGGCCATGGGTGCTGTCCGGTCAAAGCCAGCATCACTTTTGTAAATAGATGGACGTTCTCTAAACCGCCCATTTCCAAAATGCGCATTTTTGCCTTTTGCATGTGCGGATCGGTTTTTTTTCGGTAGCCGGAGTAAAGCAAGGCATAATACGCCTCGGTTGTTGCCGTCACGTTGCCGTCTCCTTCATCGGCAAACAGCTTCCACGCCCCGTTTGCCTCCTGACGGCTTTCGATTCGCTCGACGAGCGCTTGGATCAATGGTTCATCATTTATTTCGAGCGTCCGCAGTAAAATGATCATATAGGCATCGGTGGAAATGCCGGTTTCAAACGGAAACCGCCACGATCCATCAGCTGCTTGGGACTGTTTGAGCGCATCAATGAGCACACTTCGTTCATCAGCCACCATTCATCGCCACCTTTTTTCGAAAATCCCGTTTCTTTCCATATTTATTCAATTGGCGAGCCCATGATGCGCCAAAAGGAGGTCATCATGCGTTGTCGTAAACCGAAAACCTCGTCTCTTCCCCTTTCTCTCGTTGATGTCTATCGAGAGTTGAAGAAAAAGAAAGGAACAACGGCGGTATCAGAACGCGATCTGACAGCCAAAGAGCGGCAGCTCATCCGCCGCATCCAGGCGGTGACGGCGGAGCAAAACGAAAACAATGTCACCCGGACAGCGGCCTATCTCAATTTTTACTTGCGCCATCGCGAAATTCATTGGGCATTTTTAGGGCATATGGTGTCGCGCAACGGCGGCTGGAATATGACCGATTTAAAAGGGGAACTGCTCATGAGGCTGCTCTCGGAAGACGAGCGGCAGTCGTTTTTCGCCTTTTTGGAGCGCGGCAATTGGCTCATTTTCCAAGACATTTATCCGCAGTTTTTGTTGTATGAGGAAAGCAAAAAGCGGGGAGAGCCGTTATTTTATTTATTGCCATGGCTTGGCGTCTCGACGTTTATGGAAACGATATGGCAACATTTTTGGCGCCGCGGCGACCCGTACACGTTGGCAATCGCCCTAGTCATTAACGAACAAAACTACTTGGAGCAACGGGTCGTTCAACATCCCGTATTTCGGCAAACGGTCTTTCAGACGCTCGGGTTTAAACTGCAAGAGCTGTTCCATTTCAATCACATTTTGTTCCCGTATGACGACGGCCAGGGCGGCACCGCCTTGATTGGCCAAACACTCCATCAATTTGAGTCGCTCCATGAACGTATTTTGCTCGGCAAACGGCTGTACGCCATTTTGTTCGACGACAGTGAAACGCTGGAAAAAATCGTTCATTGGGCGTCAAGACATCCGCATACCGGCTCGCGCAAAGACTATTGGCCGCATTTGTTTAACGACGTGTGCGAGTCGTTCCCAAGGGAGCCGTACCGCCGCCGCATCCGCGATTGCCGAATCGTTCCCGGCGCCCCGCGCCTGTACAGCCCGCAGCTTCGTCACGCGTGGAAAAACATCGTCCACGAAGCGGCCGAACCCGGCGATTGGTTTACGGACCCGCACGTTGTCCACTATCTTGTGAAAATGGAAGCATCAGTGAATGGGGAGATGGTCAATGCCTATTGTGAAACGCTCGAAAAAATGGAGCTGGCGATCATCGCCAAACACGCCTTCTTTCACGCGCGCTAGCCGCCGCGCCTACATGGCTTCGGCGCTGCTCGCTTCCTGGGCGGGGACGTATTTGGATTTGTATTTTGTGGGAAAAGGGCTGTATACGTTTCCGAAACGTCCCTTTCCTTCTGTCTTTTCGATCGATATTTTCTTTACCGTTATCGTGCTGCCGCTTGGCACCGTTTTGTTTCTTGCCTTCATGGAGCGGCTTGGACGCATCGGACGGGCAGCTGCCATCCTCTCGCTATCAGCATTGATATCGGCATTCGAGTCGAAAGCGGAAGAAGTGGGCTGGTTCATTCACACCCCTGAATGGAGCCACTGGTATTCGCTTGTCGGCTATGGCGTATTTCTTGCAATGATCTGGAAATGTTACCGCCGATTTCAGAGAATGGACTGACTAAGACGGTGCATAAACATGTGAACCACAAGCCACGATAACGACAGAAAAGATCCATGGGCAACCTTTTGCCCTCCACCCGGGGATGAACATCACCGCTTGCCGGCGCGGGAGTTTCACAGAAAAGGTCCATGAGCAACGTTTGCTCTCCACCTAGGCATGAAATGGCGACTCAAGGGGGATGAGCGTTTTCACGGCCAACCAAAACCGGCGGAAAAAAACGAGCCGCTGTCGGATGGGAGGGGAGTGATTGAAAAGAACAAAAGGCGCTTTCGTATGGTGGGGGATCATCATCATCGCCGCCGCTGTTCTTCTATCCAGAACAGCCACAGATGGAAAAGCGTCCAAAGCAGGCAAAGAAACCGTCACGACCGTTTATTTGGCCGGAGACTCTACAGTGGCCGCCGCCCCCCCTTCCCTCGCTCCTCGGGCTGGATGGGGCGAAATGCTGGGGGATTGGTTTGACGATAAGGTGATCGTGAAAAATAGGGCCGCTTCCGGCCGAAGTGCGAAAAGTTTTATTGAGGAAGGACGGCTCGATCGCATTTTGCACGAGCTCAAGCAAGGAGACTATTTGTTCATCCAGTTTGGCCATAACGACGAAAAGGCGAACGATCCTGAGCGTTACACCGAACCGTTCGCCTCTTACCAAGCATATTTAAAACAATATATTGACGGCGCCCGCGTGAAAGGGGCGATTCCCGTCCTCATCACTCCGGTCGAGCGGCGGCGCTTTTCTGCGGATGGGCGGGCGCTCAACTCGCATGGACTTTATCCTGCGGCCATGAAGGCGCTTGGGGAGAGAGAGCACGTTCCGGTCATCGATTTGACGGCAAAAAGCAGACAACGGTTTGAACAGCTCGGCCCGGAACAGACGAAACGGCTCTTTTTATGGCTTGAGCCGGGCGAACACCGTAATTACCCAAACGGCATCAAAGACAACACCCACTTTCACCGGCGGGGGGCGAAAGAAATCGCCCGGCTCGTCGCTGAAGGGATTGTCGAACTCAACCTTCCTCTTCGCCGCCACCTCATCTGTTCACCGGAACGAGAACCTATACGAGACCGTTAAGCCAGGCGGTCACTAGACCGCCTCAGCGCTGAAACGCCGTAACGCCGGCAGCACCTCACCTGCTTTTTCCCGCACCCGCCCCACCTAGGACGGGTGTTTTTTCACTTTTTACTCCCGCTAGGCGCTGTCTGATAGCCAGCATACCACCTGCCCTTTCCATCTCTACCGGGCGCTTCCGACGTATGGCGCTTTGCCGCTCGATGGTGAATGGTACATTTTGTTCAACAAGCGGTGGTATAGGGACGCAAGCACTTGCTGAAACAGCATGCCGAGCACGACCGGCACGCTCACTGGCGGTGGAAAATAGGTCATGGCCAGCACCGCACCGGCGCTAATGTTACGCATTCCGCCGATAAACGTTAACGCAATAATATCCGAAGGGGCAAACCCGAGCCATCGGGCCGCCATCCAAGAAAGAACATAACCGGAGCTCGCGATCGCCAAGACGAGCAACGCCATGAAAAACAGCCGGGCGTCAACACGGCCAAAATACGGGGCAACGACCGCGCTGTTGATCATGACGACAAACGCCAGCGCCAGCTTGGAAAACGGCGACAGCACCGCCGCCAACTGCTCGTTCGCTTGAGTAGACAGCCGTTCGCTCGCGAACATGCCGGCGAATGACGGCAAAATAATCATCAAAAACAAACCGAGCATCATCTGACCCACGTCGAGCTCGACCACGCTTTTGGCTAATACAAGCAATGTCAGCGGCACAATGATGGGCGATAAAAACGTATCAATCAAAATGACAGAAAGGGCAAGCGCCAAGTTTCCGCGGCCGAGCGACACCCAAATAAAACTCGTCACCCCGGTCGGAATGGCAGCCGCCAACACAAACCCGACCACCGTCAAACGGTCGCTGCCAAAAAACAGATGGCCAAGCCCAAACGCCCAGAGCGGGATGACAAAGTGAAGGAGGCACAGCGCCGCAACGATCGGAGCAGGATGGATCAGCGCTGCTTTCAAATCGTTCAAGCGCAAGCGCAAACTGCCGCTAAACGTCATGAACGCAAACAGCCATGGCACAAGCGCGGCATAGCGGTGCAGTTCGTCCGCTAGCCAGACGCCGGCTGCCACACTCGCCGGCGTAAGAAACGGCAGCGCCTTCTCAAGCCGACGGTTGATCGATTGCCACATCGGTTTCATCTCCAAATCTAGTCATGAGCGAGGATCATCGCCTTCGATTCGTCTACCCTCTTAATTATACATCGTCATCGCCTGATGAGAATAACCGATTTTCCATGAAACCGATGGCCGACGATTGGGCTTTGGCCGCACGCGCTATTGCTTATTTCGCTACCTTTTCCCCGATCCTTTCAGCCGGCAGCAAAATCTCGTTCCGTTTGACATCGTACAACCCGTACGGAATCAAGCGAAGTCCTGGCAAAAAGTCGCATGTCAAAAACAACAGCGTATACAAAATATCATGGAACGGAAATCCGCGTTCTTGAAGAGCGGCCAGCAGCTCATCATGGAAACGGACAGCCGTGTCAAACGAATGGTCGGTTGTCATCATGCCGGTAAACGGCAGCGGAATTTCCACCACCGGCCGGCCGCCATCGATGACAACAATTCCACCGCCCATTTCATGCACCCGCTTCGCTGCCGCCGCCATCGCTTCTGGACGTTTGCCGATGACAAGCAGCTCGGTCGTGGTGTTGTATGTGGACGCCATGCCGTCAATATCGACGGCAAACCGTCCCAAAATGGCTTTCGCAACCCATTGGCCATTGCGAGCGATCAACGAGGCGTACAACAACCCTGGATGCTGGGAAAGATCCGCATAGCCGTCAATGGACGGAAGAGCCACCTCTTTCCGTTCGGTAATGACATTGCTTTTAAAATACGCGGCCGGTACTGGCTGATCCGGCTCCGGGTGCGGATAGCGGTATAAACGCTCATCATCAAGCCGCTCTTTCGCAAACAAAAACGGCTTTTTTGACACATATCGATTCCAATCAATGGCTGGCAGCGGTGCGAGCAACTTGCCGTCGCGGGCGACGATGCTTCCTTTGGAAATAACAAGCGACGGCTTGAAAGTGACCAAATCAGGGAGCAAAATGACATCCGCCAGTTTCCCCGGGGCGATGCCGCCGATTTCATCGTCCAACCGCAAATACGTCGCCGCATTGATCGTCGCCATTTGCAGGGCGGTCATCGGCGGTACGCCAAGCTCCACAGCCTTCCGGACCAATCCGTCGACAAACCCTTCCCGCTCAATGAAGCCTGGGTGTGGACCGTCTACGGTCATCGTAATCCGCTGTGTGCTCACGTTTTTCTCGGTAATTAAGCGGATAATTTCAGGAAAATCCGGGCGGAGCGAGCTATGACGAAGCGCCGTCCATAGGCCGAGCCGCAAGCGATGAAGCGCCTCTTCAGCCGTGATGGCTTCGTGACAAGAACTGACACCGCTCACAGCGATGCTGTTGAGCTTCTCGTACGAACAGCCAGCGGTATGACCATCGACCACTTTTCCAGAGCGTTTAGCTGTTTCAATCGTATCGACTAAAAAAGGATCACCTTGATACAACAACGGCCATCTTGTCACTTCCGCCGTCCCGACGACTTCATCCATCTCGAGCAGCTCTCGGATTTCCTGCGGGTCGAACCAATCGCGCTCTCCTGGAAAATCAGCTTGCGACACCAAACGAACAAGCCAAAAGAAATTGCCCGGCAATGCCCGCAAATCCTCAACCAGCTGCCGAAATCCATCGGGACCGAAGTGCAAATAAAAAAATAAGTTGTCATTGACTGTTGTTGTCGTGCCGAGCGGCAACACCTTGGCCGTCATGCTGACGGGATTGTAAAGCACCCACGGATGGGCATGCGGCTCAATGAACCCGGGGGACACATACATCCCTTCTGCGTCAATTATAACCGTATGCTCATCAACGGCGACCTCGTTTTCCCCAACATAGGCAATCGCATCTTGATAAATAGCGACGTTTTGGCGCAAAAATTCACCGGAATAGACGTTAGCGACCATTCCGCCTTGAATGACGATATCGGCCGGACGGCGCCCTTGCGCCACTTCAATCAACTCCGTCCGCTTCGCTATTCGAATCACTTCTCTTCCCCCTTTCTCGAATTAGAGAAAAAGCAAGCCAAGACGCAACAAGGCGAACTTGGCTCTCGCATCATTAAGCATTTAGCAGCGGATTCATATGGACGCATGCCCCTACACCGTCTTCTTCCAGCAGCTGTCGGACATCATCAGGAATCGACAGAGCAAACATGCGTCCGTTCTCCTCTTTCACCCAACCCCGCAACTCAAATCCATGGCCGGTCCGCACATCTTGTCGGAACACTTCATGGCGCAATTTAATCGTTTTACGGTTGACTTCCTCAACTGTAGTTCGAATCATAATAATGTCGTCGTAATACAATGGACACTCAAACGTGCAGCCAACATCCAACAACGGCAGAATGATATGTTGCTCCTTCATCAATCTCGCCGGCGGCAGCCCGATGCTGCGGAAAAACTGATGGGCGGCAATATCGAACCATTTAAAGTAGTTTGGATAATAGACGATGCCAGCTGCATCGGTGTCGCCAAAGTTAACGCGCAGCTGAAACTCATTTTGCTTCATAGTCGATCGTTCCTTTCGCCTCGTTCATCGTTGTTTCAATAGTTGCCGCAGTTTAAAACGCTGAATTTTTCCGGTGGCTGTTTTCGGGAGTTCGTCGATCAATTCGATAATGCGCGGGTATTTATAGTGGGCCAGATGTTGCTTTGCAAATTGCTTGAGCTCTTCTTCCTTCTCGGCCGAACGAGGAACGCCGTCTTTCAACACGACGAATGCTTTCGGAACCACTAACCCGTTTTCATTTTCCACACCTACCACGGCCGCTTCCAACACATCGTCATGCTGCAACAAACAGTTTTCTACCTCGATCGGAGAAACCCAAATGCCGCCGACCTTCAACATGTCATCGGAGCGCCCGCAATACCAGTAATACCCTTCTTCGTCGCGGTAATATTTATCACCGATATACAGCCATTCGCCGACGAATTTTTGTTTGTTTTGCTCATGAAGATTCCAATATCCATGGGCGATCGAGTCGCCGCGAATGATCAAGTCGCCTACTTCATTTGGCGGCAATTCATTCCTTTGTCCATCAATGATTTTCACTTCGTAGCCTGGGACTTCTTTTCCGGAGCTTCCCGGTTTGACGTCGCCAATGCGGTTGGAAATGAAAATGTGCAGTGCTTCCGTCGAACCGATGCCGTCTAAAATGTCAACGCCAAACAGCCGTTTCCATTTATAATAAAACGAGGGCGGCAACGCTTCGCCGGCGGAGACACAAACACGCAATGAGCTAACATCAAAGCGCCTGCCCGCTTTTTCCACATAATCAATCATGGCACCATACAACGTTGGCACGCCAAAAAAGATCGTCGGCTTGTATGTTTCAATCGCCTGAAACATCACCTCCGGCGAAGGCCGCTCTTTCACAAGCACGGTCGAGGCGCCGACGCCTAGAGGAAAGTACATTCCCCCGCCGAGACCATAAGCGAAATACAGTTTGGATGCGGAAAGGCAGCGATCATGTTCATTGATTTCAAGCACCTGTCTCGCATAGGTGTTGAGCACATATTCCATATCGTGCTGCAAATGGATGATTCCTTTCGGATCACCCGTGCTTCCTGAACTGAACAGCCAAAATGCCGCATCATCCTTGTTCGTCGGCGCTGCTGTCAACTCCCGACCAGCGCGGACGAGCAACCGATGAAAGGAAAGCGTTCCCTCAACAGAATTGTTAGCGTTTTCATAAATAACAATCACATCTTGCAAAAAAGCGAATCGCTCACGAATCGGCTGAAGGCGCTCCCATAAATCTTCGTGAATGACCAACCCTTTCGCCCGGCTGTTATTCAGAAAATATTCATAATCCGACGGTTGCATCATCGTATTGACTGGAATCGGCACTGCCCCGATTTTGATGGCGCCAAAAAACGTATAGATAAACTCGGGGGTATCGTGGCAGATCATCACCAGCCTGTCTTCCATCCGATAGCCAAGCTCCCGCAGCATATTGCCGGTCTGGTTCACTTTTTCTTGCAATGTTCGGTACGAAATTTGCTCATCGCGGTAATAAATCGCCGTTTTATCGCCTAATCCGCTATGAACGTTATGATCAATAAACAACCCCGCCGCATTGTACAGCCTTCCGAACCCGCGCAATTCCATCGTTTCACCATCCCATTCCTCATGAAATTGAACTGCCCGGTAAATCGGCGTGCCAAACAAACTGGGCAGCGAAGCCCTCGAAAGGATGCACCTATCCTTTTTTAAGGGCTTCGCTCACCTCACATTAAATGCCTTTCCAATTGGGTTGGCGTTTTTCCAAAAAGGCGCTCATCCCTTCTTTCGCGTCTTCTGAGCGGAACAGCAAGTTTTGCAGCTCACCTTCGTAGCGGATCGCCACGTTCAGCGGCATTTCTTTCCCGTTCATGATCGCCAGCTTGATATTGGAGACAGCATACGTCGCGCTGTTCGCAATCTTGCGTGCATACTCCCGCGTCCGCTCTCTCGTTTCCGCCTGCGGGAATACCCGGTTGACCAGCCCAATCTCCAATGCCTCCTGCGGCGTGATTGTCTCTCCCGTAATGTTCATATCGAGCGCCCGCGAATACCCAACGAGCCGCGCCAGCCGCTGCGTCCCGCCCGTTCCGGCCAACACCCCGAGCGTCACCTCCGGCAGCCCGATTTTCCCGGCTTCATCGCCCATAAACCGCAAGTCGCACGCGAGTGCCATCTCCAAGCCGCCGCCGACCGTATGTCCTTCTAAGCAGGCAATGTATACTTGCGGCGAACGGGCGATTTTATCAAGTGTCTCGTTACAGAACAGGCAAAATTGTGTTTTAAACCGCGGATCGGCCGACCGCAGGAAATTAATGTCCGCCCCTGCCGAAAAAAACTTCGGCACATCACTCATAATAATGACGACTTTGATGTCTGAGTCAAAGCGAATGTCATCGATGGCTGCATTGAACTCTTTGTAAAATTCCAAATCATACGAGTTCGATTTGTTAATGTGCAAGTGAATCTCAGCAATTCTATCTTCTTTGACAACAGTTAAATATTGTTTTTTCGTTTCTACAGCTGTCATTATTTTCATTCCCCTTCCGTAAAATTTTTTGATGGTTTCATACAGGCAACGACGGATAGACCTTGCTTTGAAAGTTCATTTCCCTTGCGATTCAAGAGAGAGAGAGAGAAAGAACACCGCTTGTTCCTCACCTCCTTGTGTGCTGTTGTTATTTCAACTGAACGAAAGGTTCAGCCACAACCGTTTTCAATTCCTGCTGAAGCTGTTCAACGAGCTTGACTCCGTTTGGCAAGTATCCTTCCTGTTGCAGATCTTCCTTGTTTTCAACCTTTTTTAGCCAAGCCACCGTCTCATTCGCCGCAGCGTTCAACGCTTCGCGGAAACGATGCGGAACAGCGCCGCGATCATGAATGAGCTGTTGCGCCCAATGTTTGGCGTATACAAGATGATCTTGTTGTTCTCGGATCAACTTCTGGATTCGCGATACAATGGCAGGATGTTTGGCATCAAGTGCGGATTGCAAAACAGCGTCAATGGCGGTGTTTATTGCATATAGTGCGGCAATGAGCGTGATCCAGTTATGAACATTGATGGCGCTGGCCAGCGCTTTTCCGGTTTGTCTGTATATTTCCGGTTTTCTTCCCTTCAATCCGCGCAAATCAAAACACCAGTTATATAATAAGCGCGCATGTCCCAGCTCTCCTTGCGCCATTGCGATCGATGCCAGCGTGGCTTCCAAATTGGGACCGCTGATCCCGACCTCAACAAGGCGGTCGCCGAGTACGTATTTATTGTCAGCGATCGTTTCAAGCAACTCAATCAGCGAATGCACAGCCGGCTGCATTTGTTCCATTAAGCCCTCTCCCCCTTATGGGCGAATAGCCATTTCGGTTTTCTTACCCAAACGAGCTCGCTGCGGTCGACAACGACCATTTCCGCCCAATCTTCCTCATCGTACGTGTAAGAAGCATACACTTTCGCCAACTCCTCGTTTTCCGCCTCTACCGTGCCGATGTGGGCTAGTTGGTCGCCCCGTTTCACCCGAGCGAAAATGTCAAACGTTTTTCGTTGTTGGACCGCTGTCATGTAGAGCTCACCCCCCAATATTTCAATCTCTCGCGCCCTTCTGGACTGATCCGATCGACCGTCCACGGCGGATCCCAAACGACGTGAATATGCACGTCACGAATCTCCTCTTCCTTAAGCAAACGGTTGCGAATGTCTTGCTCGATCCATTCCATACAGGCGCATGAGACAGCCGTATATGTCATCGTGACATGAAGTTCATCGCCCGTTTTTTCAATATCGTAAATCAATCCCATATCGACGACACTGATTGGAAATTCGGGATCCATCACTTCTTTCAGTGCTTGCCAATACTTTCTAGTTTCGGCGTTCCGTCTGTCCATCACACCGCTTCCTTTCGCAGTTGTTCGAGCTCTTTGGCCCCGCGTTGAATCCGTTCCACGAATTCCTTATTTTTCGGGCCCCGCTGTTTAAACCGTTTGACGACGTTGTCCCACGTATCCGGCTGATCGAACAGCCATTGTTTGTTCACCGGGTCAAACTTGCACGGGAACGGCACATCAAGCACGTATTTTTGTTGCTCCTCATCGTAATGGGCTGGGACTTTGACGCCGATCGATTCGCAGAACGGAACAGCCGTTGACAGCCATTTTTGCCGCAGTTCATCATTCGTCCGCCCTTTTAAGCGGTACTCCAGCTGTGCTGAGCGGCTTTTCAACCGATCCCCAACCCCGAAAAACTCGAGCGCCATTAAAAACATCCAGTCAACCGCTTTTTGTACTTCTTCGCGCAAATTCGGATCCTGCATCGCTGTTCGCATAATGATCTCCCCGTTGCGAAGATGAAACAGCTCCTCCTTGTCCACTTTGACGAGTGCCCGCTTCCATGGCCCGTACGATGTATGCTCGAACGCATCCCCAAGAAGGGTGTAGCCCGCACGATCAAAAAAGGCGTTAAAGACGCCAAGTTCAATCCAGTTTGAGAGTTCGAAGTCAAAAGCATACGGATTTTTCCAGCAATACGGCTCTCGTTCATAGAGCAATTGATCGACGTCTTCGCCCAAATCTTTCAACAGCCGATAGGCGATGTGGGCATGGCCGATTTCATCCTGCATAATGGCCAGCGCTGTGATTTTGCTGTTTAACGTCGGCGCTTGACCGTATACCGTAAGCAATGGCGGGACGCTCAACAACTCAGTGTCGCCGACGATCGTCAGCGTCTGTTTCAACGCGGTTAAATACTCTTCGTTCATATCCTCAATGCCTTCGACGATAAATCCATTTTGGACTTTCTCTTTTAGCAGCGTCGCTTGGTCCATGTCCCCAACCTCCTTATTACGTTTTTTAAACTATCGCATTCTATACATAATGTTAATGCAACGTAAAGATCATTGTCAACACAAAAATTAGAAAAATAAGAAAATTATTTTTAGTCGGAAATCCTTTTGTTTTCGTTGATCTCCTGTCCATTGTGTCTCTTTATTCCAGTCGGTCGTTTTCCACAGCATACAACATTTGTTTTCCGTTCGTACATTTTTCATGGAGCCACTAATCGCATAAAAAGAAAAAAAAATCCAGCTGATTAACAGCTGGACATCAGTTATTGCCGATAAACGATTGCATGTCGATGCTCCTCTTTTTGCAATTCACCCACAGACACCAAATATTCCAAATGCGCCAGCGTCTCAGCCACCGCAAACCGCCATTGGTGCGCCGTCAACAGCTTATGGCCAAACACTCGATGGGCGACTTCATAGGCAGTGCGCCCCGCCCCTGCTAGCGTTTTCATTTTTTGCAACCGTTGTTCGTGGTGACGAAAAAGATCTCCGATCCGCTCGCGAAATTGGCGAATGACCGCGCCATGGGCAGGCAGAGCCACATCCACCTTCAGTTCCTCCACTTTGCGAAGCGAGGCGAAATATTGCTCGAGCGGATTCGGATAAGCGCCCGGCCATACACTAATGTTCGGAGTAATGCGATCAAGCACATGGTCCGATGCAAGCAGTTGGCGCGATTCCGCCTGATAAAAACTGATCAATCCATCGCTGTGCCCTGGGACCGGTATGACCGCCCACCGCCGCTGCCCCAGCATAATCTCCGACTGATCTAGAATGGTTAGCACCGGAAACGGGCTGACGCGCAACGACAGCTTCCACATGCTCTCCTCAATGTCCGTTACCAGCTCATCCGGCACACCATGGCGGCGAAACATGGCACCCACTTCGCTCGCCTGAACGCTCTCTTCCCCCCACACTCGTTCCGCCATCGCATAATCCGGCTCGCTGATCCAGACAGGCGCCTCCGTCTGCTGTTGCATCCACCCGGCCAAGCCAAAATGATCCGGATGAAAGTGAGTGATGTAAATGGCGCGAACATGCCGCGGCTTGATTTCCAACTGCCGAAACACTGCTTCCCAGGCGCGAATCGCCTCAAGACAACGAAAACCGACGTCAACGATGCTCCATCCATCCGTTTCCCGACCTATGTAACAATAGACATACTTCATCGGAAATGGAACCGGGATCGGAACGCGGTAAATTCCATCTCCCACTATTTCCATTTCAATCTGCGCCATTCTTTTCCCCTCCCCCTGATCTTTTTCTTCCCCGTTCACGTGCTCCCTTAAGTCGACATGCTAAGCGCCGATATCCGAAAACCTATTTTTGGACGCGTGAACTCCCCACCACTTATCGCCCCTTATGGGTCGATGGAAGTGGGGCTTCTCGGGTAATCCCGTCTAGTGACGGGAAATGGACCGAGCGATCCTAGAGCTGTTGAGAAAAGGATTAGAAAAGGAACCTTTGGCTAAAGCCAACCCACATTCATCTCCCACCTACTCACTGGGCTGTCGCCCTTCACGCTCCTTGAGAGGGGGAGACTTCTTTCGGAAATTACGTTAAATCATTTCCATAAATGGATTAATCGCCTTATCGCGATTAAATATCACCTCACGATCCGGTGCGGTCTCAAACAACGTTTCAAAATAACGGATGGCCGGAATGGCGAGCAACTGGTGGACATTGAAAAACAGCTCCCGCGCTCTCGTTCCGCTCCAATCATCAGGCAACAAGTCGTTCGGGAATCCTGGATCGATAAAGAAAAAGCTCCGATACTCATGCACGAGCTTCGTCCGTTCAATGAAGCATTCACGGTCGGTCAGTTCATTGTTCCAAGCTCGATGTTGGAACTCTTCATACTTTCGTTCGTAAGTTTCAATAAACCGGTCATACTCCTTGGCGATGTACGGGAAATTCCAGCCGCGTTCGATGATTTGCTCATTGCTGTGCGACACGATGGAGCTCGCCGTAAACAAAATGACGTACGGCTCCAAATGATAGTCTTTAACCCATTCCATCACTTGCGGTTCGATCGGATTCGGGCTCGCCCACGTCCCGTGGGAAATGAGACCAAACCCCATCAAACTCAATTCTTTGCGAATTTGGTTGCGCAGCTCCCGTTTTTCCTCGGGAACGGAGTACGTCAACACGCGCCATTGACCGTCCCATTTGTAGTTCCGTTGCGAATAGACGCGGTTGAACCCGTCCATCATCGTCCGTTTCCCTTTCGGCGTCAGCGAGTAATAGCTGTTGTTGCCGATTTTCCGGACGTCAAAAAACCCTTGCTGCACCATACGCAGCGCTGCTCCACGGATGGACGATTCGGAAATGCCGAAGTGGGACATCATTTGGATCAAGCTTCCGATCCATACTTCGTTCCCATAATGTTGAATATATTCCCCAAATAACGTAAACATGAGCGATCTCGGCCTCACTGCTGTTCACACCTTGTCTTTTTTGAATTTTTCTTTATATTATGGTACAAATCACCTTCCCTTTCAAGCATTGAAATGCATATTGCGTCATAAAAACATATCGGCCGTTTTGGCCGATATGCGTTCTCAATGCCTTTCCAATTCAGCGGGCGTTTTTCCAAAAAAGAATACTCGCCCCTTCTCTGGCGTCTTCCGAGCAAAACAGCAAGTTTCGCGCCTCCCCTTCATAGCGAATCGCCACATTCAGCAGCACTTCTTCCCGTTCGTGATCGCCAAGTTGATGTTGGAGACTGCATGCGTTGCGCTTACTCGCGAGCTTGCGTGCATACTCCTATGTTCGCTCTCTCGTTCCCGCCTGCAAAAACACTCGATTCATCAGCCCAATGCCCAACGCCTCTCTCTGATGGCATAATCATTTGTCCTTTGGCTGCATCAACCATTTTACCACTGTTTAACCCCTCCGCATACACCAAGTCATCGAATCGCTCTCTCATCAAATTGGCAATTTGATTCAACAGGAGAGCTCGCTTCGCCCCCGTCATTTTTGGCCATTTCTCCGACTTCAAACGCCGCGCGCGCCGCCTCGACGGCATGGTCTACATCTTCTTTCTCTTCTTTCGTCGCTCTGGGCGACGGCCGCAATCACTTCTTCTGTCGCCGGATTGATCGTTTCAAACACTTCTCTGTTGCTTCTCTCGACATACTAGCCGTTTAGTAAACAGCGGATAATGTTGCTTGATCCTCATCAGTGGCTTCCCCTTCCTCCTTGGCATCGTCTCTCCATCTCACCCGCTCAAACGCGCTTTTGCATTGATGGCAATAGTATTGGGAAACGAGCTGAGCGGTCCCAAACATCGATAGAGGCGCTACGTTCGTTGAGCCGCAAAACGCGCAGCGCACCTCCCCACGTACCGGCATCGGCTAGGCACCCCTCCTTATTATGTTTTATTTAATATCGTCATTTTAACATAATAATACAAAAAATCTAAACACGTTGTCAATCATTAGACGCAAAAGAATGAAAATTTATAATATTTCTTGTGCCCTTTCATTCGACTCGAGACAGCTCATGGCTTTTTGAATGATGTGGGACAGGAACGATCGTCTTAATCAAGAAAAACGACGGGACACGTTACATTCCATCGGGTTTCCTCAAAAGCCTTGAAACAGGTAGAGCAACGTTGCTCCACTGTCTGACTCGTTTCCCCACATTTGTTTTTGCCGTACACTCCCTTACGCCAACTCCATGTTTCGTCCCGTCGTTTTCCGATTTCAAGAAGTGATAACACCTATCTTTTATATTGATCTCCGAAGCAAGATACATCAATGAATCCCATGATTTTGCCCATTCACTGCAGCGTTCGTGTCGCCTATATGCACAAACCATCAAACCAGGCGCTATAGAAAAAGCCGGCGAGCGCAATATCACCGGCTTGTGGGACACGCAAAAAACCGTTATTGGTCCTGCTGATTGCCCGGACGCTCTGGAGTCATTTCTTCAGCAAACTCCACTGCAACAGGCCGCATCGTTCCCATCCGCCGGCCCATCCAGCGGTTGAAGCTGCGAATCACGTTTCGCATCGGGCCTTGCGTCATCGACGCCATGCGTCCCCCTTGTCTCGCCCTCAACATCGCGGCCGCCGCCGCTCCTAAACTTACGCTGACGAGCGTCCAGATAGCGTTATTGTTTCTTCGCCGTCTAACAACCCGCAACCATGGATTCCATAACCCGCGGCCGCGCTGAACACGGAACAAACGGAATAAGCGGTCCATTGTGCCTCCACCTCCTTTTGTTCGACATCTCCCGTTCAACGGTTAGCATACGTTGCCTCTAAAAAGTCATACATGGAAAACATTAGATGCCAGCGGGAAGGTTTTTCTATATAAAAAATTCCATATATTTCTCTATTTTCATCCTTTTCATGTCCCTGTATACTGAATTCGTATATAAAAACAAACGGAGGTCACGACATGAAAAACATCGTTCCTTTTGCCTTGGCCGCATCCATAGCCACTGTATGGCCAGCTTCAGCGTTCGCCATTGAACGCAACGATCCAGCTTTAGAGCAGTATTTAAATGAAGCCGGGATCACAGTCGAAGAGCTGGAAAATTATTTGGACTATGAAGGCTATTCGCTCGATGAGTTTGACAGCGTGGACGAATTACGCCGCGAACTCGGCGAGCCGCTCACGGAAGAAAATTTAGCTCAGTTGCTCGCCAAACACGGATTGACCGAACAACAGCTTCGACAAATGCTTATCGACAATGGAGAAATGGAAGAGGCACAGGCCATTACCGATGTGTTTTTATTTTACAATGATCTCGAAGAATATATCGAACTGTTTAAAAATTACTCCGTTCCGATCACTGATGAAACGCTAGCCGCCTTTCTAAACGAACGCGGAATGACAAAGGAAGAGCTCATCGCTCTTCTTGATCGGCACGGCGAATCGTTGGCCGATTACCACTCAATCGGCGAGCTGAAAGATATTGTCGATTATTATCAAAATTTGACGCCGTTGACCGAGGAAACATTAAACGAATTTTTGCAAGAAATTGGCATGACGAAGACGCAGTTGGAAAAACTGCTGTCTAAAAACGGCGATTCGCTTGACCATTATGCGACGGTCGAGGAACTGTCGGAGGCCGTCATCGACTACTTGCTTCCGGATTTGGACGAGCTCGGTTTGACGGACGCAGAGTTGGAAAAGCTCTATACCCATTTTGAATCGCTGAATATGGAAGATCCGCAATTCGCCAAGAAAATGGAAGAAATCGGCCAACGGCTTGAGGCGATCGGGGCGTACGATTTCACCAGCATGACGGAGCTATCGCCAACGCAAATCGCTGAGATCGCCGATGTATGGACCGATCTGCTTTCCACATTCCAGCTGGAAGCAAAGTTTTATTTGACGAAAGACGGCGAGAAAAAGCCGCTCAGCCTGTCGACGCTGCTGACAATGGAATCAGCGAACGGCTACGATTTGCTTGTTGAAATTTACAGCACTGACGGCGAGCTACTGGCTGATTTTGTCGTGACCGAAGAGATGTTTGCCTCTGACCTATTCGATGAAATCGGCAAAGACTTACAACAAGGCGGCCAGGCAGCGAAAATCGAAAAAGTAGTGAAGCCGGCGACGCCGAAACCGCTGAAGCGGACCGAAGCCGGAGCCAAACTGCCGAAAACGGCATCCCCGTATGCCGCTTATATGCTGTTTGGCTTGGCATTCATCGGTGCCGGTGCATTCCTTGTCCGCTTCCGCCAAGGAGCCGAGGCGAAATAAATGAACTGGAAACGGCTCGTGCGCTTTTTTGGAGCAAGCTTGATCGCAGCGGGAATCGCCGTAGTCGGCGTTAGTGGTCTGAAATGGAAAAGCGGCCTGGAAGCGGCCAAGCCGCTGTCCGCTGAAACAGAGCGACCAGTGGACGCCGCGCCGATTCGAAGCCAGGCTCCTCTCTACTCAAAACAACCAAAAATCGGTGAACAAATCGGCGAACTCATCATTCCGAAGCTCAACGCCAGCCTGCCGATTTACCACGGTACAGATGAAGACGAGTTGGAAAAAGGGGTCGGCCATTACGCGGGCAGTGTCCTGCCAGGCGAGGCGGACAACTGCGTGCTTTCTGGCCATCGCGACACGGTCTTCCGCCGTCTTGGCGAAGTTGGCCAAGGCGATCTCTTGATCGTCCGCACGTCCGCTGGCACATTCACCTATAAAGTGCGCAAAGTGCGCATCGTCGATGCCGACGACCGGACGGTCATCGTTCCAAAGCCGAAAGCGACACTCACCGTTTCCACGTGTTATCCATTCCGCTACGTCGGCCCCGCTCCGCAGCGGTACGTGCTCGTCGCCAACTTAATCAATGAACGCTCTTAACCTTGCGAAAATCGAAAGGATGGCCGAAACAAGGGCCATCCTTTTTTTACTTCCCTTCGTACGCCGTCCAAGTCGGCTTTTTGATTTTCGCCGACAGCGAGACAATTTTCCGTTTCACCCGGTCTGCTTCCTTTCCCGTTAACGGCATCGGCTGATAATTGTTTCTTGTCGTCACCGATGAAATGCGAAATGGGATGACACGGATTTCTTTTTTGGCCGTCCGCTTGCCATTTTGAAAAGAAAACACTTGTTGGAAGACAAACGTATCTTTGTCGCTCGGATTTTTGTTTCCGCCAAACATAAAATTGCCAAGGCTGTAAACGATGAATTTGCCTTTATACTCTTCAATCCCCTGGACGACGTGCGGATGATGGCCGACGACCAAATCGGCGCCGCTGTCAATCGCAAAGCGGCCGAGCGCCTTTTGCGTGCTGTTTGGCACATAGCTTCGTTCCACTCCCCAATGAAAATGAACGAGGATGAGATCGGCTCCTTGTTTCCGAAGCATGCGAATATCGTTGGCGATTTGCTTGCGCAGCGTGCTGGTGTTGCTCCAGCCTTCATAGCCGAGCGCCCCGATTTGGACCCCTTTCACCGTTTTCAACAGCCGGAGCGTGCGACCGAAATAACCGATATTTTCCTTTTTTAAACTGGCAATCGTGTCCTTGTATCCCTGCTGCAAATAATCGTACGTATGGTTGTTCGCGAGATTGACCGCATCAATGCCGCCATAGGTTAAGATTTTCGCATAACTCGGGTGGCCGCGAAAACGAAATTTCTTGCTTGCCTTCCGCGTCGAGGTCGTCAGCGTCGTTTCCAAATTGACGGTCGTAAAATCATCTTTCTTGAAGATCGGCTCAATGTATTTCGTAAAGTAGCGCAATCCGTGCTTTTTCACTTCTTCATCAAACGAATACGCATAACCGTAGTTTTCATCACGCCCAAGCGTCACATCGCCCGCAGCGCTGATGGTGATGCGCACTTCGTTCGGGTTCGGCGCCGCTTGTTTGGCAGAGGCTGACGCTATCGCCATCTTATCGATCGGACTCGGCAACGGTGGATGCTCAATTGTTTGCCCGGTCAGTTCGGTTGGCGCCGCCAGCACTTCCTCGACGCCGCGATCAGCCGCATTGCTGCATGAAAATAAAAAGATGGACGCCATACACATAAGCGCCGTATTTCTCCCCTTGATCCATGCGTTCATGTTCCCTCTCCTATCAATCTATTTTCTTCAAACTACCAAAACTTCTGCTAATGACGTATTCAACACACCCCCTATTTATCCTTTTTCTTTTCCTCAATTTAGGAGTGATGACCTAGCCAAGCCATGATATAATGAGCTTGCAGGCGTTTCCTCCCCCATTTCCACATCTTCAACTCCTCACATTTCATGGTTGAAACGCCCCTCATGAACACTAATCTTACACAGAAAGGAGTTTCTCAATGGAAGAGCTTTTACGCCAATTGACTGTGCTTGTCCAAGGCCTAGTCGAGGACATGACCGTCATGAAACAAGACATGCAAACGGTCATGCAAAACATGGACGCCATGAAAAAAGACATGGACATCATGAAAAAAGACATGGACATCATGAAAAAAGACATGGACATCATGAAAAAAGACATGGACATCATGAAGAAAGACATGGACACCGTGAAGAAAGACATGGACGCCATGAAACAGGAAATCCAGCTGGTGAAACAAAAGGTGGACAAGCTCGAACGGCGCATGGATCAGCTTGAACAGCGAATGGACAAACAAGAAGAAGAACTGCGCTGGCTAAAGGAGCAAACAAAAGAAAATACTGAGATGATCAAAGCGATCCGCGACAATCAACTCGAGCAACGAAGCATTCAAGACGGCATTCGCCATGAAATCGCCAACCTTCGCGGCGAAGTCGCCGACATTCACGGAAACATGGCGACCAAAGAAGACATCTCCCTCATTCATCAGCGTCTTGATTATCAACTTGGCCGCATCGCGCGGGTGGAAGAGGAGATTTATTTGCTGAAGAAGGTGGAGTAACAAGTTCCTTTCATCCCGACTGTTTCCAAATGCATGGTCTACTTTTCCCGTTTCACCGTCCATCGTCTTTCGAAAAAACCCCGCTACCCCACCATAAGGCTACAGTAGAGAAAACATGTTTTTTCTTTATAATAACCACAATAACCTCACACTCGCAGGGTTGAAGCGATCTAAAGATATGAAAATCCTTCGCACAGTGCCGGCGCAAGCCTCGCTTGCGCCGGGCAAACTGCTCTCAACGTCCCGCCATCTCCAGAGTTCGCCGTGCGATCTCCTCTCCAATAGGGCCAGTACAATCCTTTGTAATGAGAAAGCATCCAGCATATCCGTTTTTAACTTATGAAAGCCACTTTATCAAATACCCTAACAAAATCCCTACAATCCCAAAATCCGAATCCCCGAACGTCGTCCCTTCAAACCCAAGCGATCCAAGTACTGGAAGCAAAAGTGCCGGCAAAAAGGAAATCAAAATGCCGTTAGCAAACGCACCCAGCACTGCTCCCCGCCTACCGCCTGTAGCGTTGCCGAATACACCGGCAGCGGCTCCCGTGAAAAAGTGCGGAATTAACCCTGGAACGATGACCTTTAACCCAACGAGCGGCAAAATAAACATCGAAAGAATCCCTGCTGCAAAACTCGACAAAAATCCAACAATAACGGCATTCGGGGCATATGGAAAGACTGCTGGGCAATCAAGAGCTGGTTTCGCATCTTGTACAACCTTATCCGCAATTCCTTTGAATGCCGGAACAATTTCAGCAATAAGCATCCGCACCCCTGCTAGTACGACATATACTCCTGCAGCAAACGTGATCCCTTGCATAAGAGAGAAGACAAGAAAATTGACACCGCCGCTTAACTCCTTCTCGATAAACGTTTTTCCGGCAAACGGCGCAACAATAAAGAATAATAGCACCATGGTCAACGACATGGCCACCGATGTATCACGAAGAAACCCCAATGACTTTGGCACTTTAATATCTTCAGTAGATTGGGTCTTGTTTCCAAATCGCTTCCCGATCCATGCTGATGTAAAATAGCCGAGCGAACCGAAATGCCCTAACGCGATCTGATCCGTTCCGGTCACTTGGCGCATGTATGGCTGCAAAATGGCGGGCATCAACACCATCAAACTTCCCAAAATAATAGAACCGATGACCACAAGCGGAACTCCTGTTACTCCACCCGTCGCAAAAACAGCAGAAATTAAACACGCCATAAATAACGTATGATGCCCTGTCAAGAAAATGTATTTAAAAGGGGTCAATCGCGCAATCAAGATGTTCACTATCATTCCAAATAACATGATCAGCGCTGTTTCTTTTCCAAATGTTTGTTGGGCAATGGCTACAATCGCCTCATTATTTGGAATGACCCCCTTAATATGAAAAGCTTTTTCGAACATTCTCCCAAAAATATTCAACGAACCGATTAAAATATTGGCCCCGCCGCCAAGAATGATAAATCCCATGACAGTCTTTAATGTGCCTGAAACGATCTCTGGAAAACTCTTTCTTTGCAGCAACAAACCGATTAAGGCAAACAATCCCACTAGAATGGCCGGTGAACCAAGCACATCTTTCATAAGGAAATGAAACACCACGTACTCCCCCTTTTCACTCATAAATGAGCGATTAATGGACTTTTTCTTGTTTTCTAATTTTATTTTTGTATACTTTGTTATATAGTAAATTTTCCTTTGTCGCAGGCGAATTGCCTGCTTTTTTAGTGTTATCACAATCTCTCTCTTAGGACCCGCTTTAATTCATCAAGGTCAAGAATATTCGTCAACTTGGCTACATTGCGTGTACCGTCATCAAGTACTTCTACTAAGTCTCTCGCTCCTAGATATAAATCCGCCTTTTCTGTTTGGCCTGTTGTTAAATCTGTATGGGATACTTCTGCTTCGATTCCTAGTTCATTTAACACCTTTTTCACATTCATTTCGATAATAAAACTGCTGCCCAGCCCATTTCCACAAACAACCAAGATTTTCTTCATCCTTCCCGCCTCCTACTTGCTTTTTATTAAGAGTACCTTTCCACTAATGTCAATACTTCTTCTACAGATTCAGCTTTAAACAACGTTTGCATATGTTCTTGATTGGACAACAACGTTGTCAGCTGAGATAACGCTTTTAAATGAGCCTCATGATCAATGGCAGCCAACACAATCAGAACATACACTCGATCTTCTTCCCTGTCAGAAAACAGACAACCTTTTTTGATTCGAAGAAAGCTCATGCCTAGTTTTTTTGCGCCTTGCTCCGGCCGGGCATGAGGCAAGGCCACTCCTGGTGTAACCACAATATAAGGCCCAAGTGTGAGAACGTTTTGAATCATAGCTTCAATATACTCACTTGTAATATAGCCCTCTTCCAATAACGGTCTTGCCGCTAACACAATCGCCTCTTTCCAATCACCTGCCTCTTCAATAATCTGAATATGTCGCTTCGTAAGCAAATCTTTTAGCATCGGTTTTTGCCCAATCTCCTTTCTTTTACTGTGGCTGAAGTAAGCCTTTAGTTCTTGATATAATGTTTTTTCATCGATGATCATTGCGTGTTTTTTGATGATGTCCATCACCGCTTCAAGATCAAGGGATACAGTTTCTGTCCATCCTTCGATCTCCCTCAAAAGCAACATTTTATCCTCCGTTGTTAAAATAGGATGAACCATATAAACAGGCACATCCTTCGGTTGCAATGGTGTTGTCGTCACCACAAAATCTACATGTCCCGCAAGAGAAGTATAATTATATTCCCTTGTTGAAACGACACCAATGACATCAACCGTTGATAGCAGTTCCCCCAATTGTTTTTGCAACATTCGCGATGTTCCAATCCCGCTCTCGCAGACGATCAACACCTTTTTCCGTACTGGAACCGACACTCCCTCTCTGTCCAACCATCCGCCAAAATGCATGGCGATATAAGCAATTTCATCGTCGCTGACCGGCTGGCCAACTACATTTTCCAAATGATGGACGACTTTTTCTGTTAAGATAAATAAATCTGGATAGTTGGCTTTGACCGATTCGGTCAGGTCGTTTTGTAAATGAAAACCATATTTCAGTCGATAATAGGCAGGCTTCATATGAACCAATAAATTTTTTTCCAACTCTTCGCGACGCTTGAATTGTACACAGGCATAAGTTTGAAAATCATCTACCATATGTCGAATGATTCGTTTCAACGCAGCGATGTCATCGTTCTGATCCATTTGCTTGTCATCTGCAATTCGAAAACTGAGTAAATGGGTCGTCAAATAACAAACCTCATCATTCGGAATGGATATTTGGGAAACGTTTTCAATTTGTCTAACGAGATGATCAGCAATCCGGTATTCCCGCATTGACCTTAACACTTCTTTCTCTTGCTCATCCATTTGTACAAATTTGCCTCTAGCCCACCGTCTTTGGAACAATGCGAGATAAATAGGTAAAGTTTGAATCACCTCACCCGCATAGCGAATAGAAAAAGCAGACTCGAATTGGCGAATCCAATCAAAGATTGGCCATTGAAACCCAACCAACAACTCTGCAGCGAAATGCTGGTCATCCATCGTCCCTAATAGTTGATGAACACAACGAATCATCAATTTCCTCTTTTGGATTTCCTTACCTACCACAAAATACCCTTTTTTGCGATGGAACACCAGTTGCAACTGAAATGACCGCCAATCTTCTTTCAGTTCCTTTATGTCATTGAGCAACGTGCTCCTGCTTACCTGTAATTTCTCTAAAAAATCACACAAATACAGCGGATGAACGCGAGTCAAAATCCATAAACCAATCCAAGCTTTTCGCTCCCAGGGCTGATATGTGTAATGTCGGGCAGGTTGTAATGCGTTCCACTTTGTTGTTATTTCTTGTTTCACTTCATCATCCAAGCGAAATCCGAGCCCGCGCGCATATTGAATCGGCTTCATCCCTTCGTGACGCAACCATTCATTCGTTTTTTGTATATCGTAATAAATCGTTCGTTTGGATACATTCAATGATTGCGCCAACTTGTCAGCGGTAAGATAAAGAGAAGAACGAAGCAACAACTTCACAAGTTGGATACAACGGGCATTGAGCATCATGATGGAGCGCTCCTTTTATTCAGTCGTGCAAATTCTTGGACTTTTGATTAGAGAATCCGAATCCTCCTTACTGCTCATTATAGTTGATTTTCTTGAAAAGATAAGCCCAAATTCCAACACCCCAATTGCGCAAAAATTGGACTGATTCAATAAAAAAGCCACACGATCGACTTGTGTGGCACCATCTAAACTATCTGTCCCTTCCTTGTCCGAACTCCTGCACTAACCGTGCGTGGACGCTTCCTAAGAAGGAGTGAACGTAAGGCAGTTGTCATTGCCCCCCCAGTTTTTCTTCGACTTATCTTTGCACGATCATATCCCGATCGTAAAGAATAGTTCAATCCTCTAAATATCGTTCCCATTCCTCATCGTCAGACGAACGATGAGGTTCATATCCGCTTCCTGTTCCTATTAACCGAAGCAGCGCGATAATTAATGCCAAACGGATCAGAATACGCCGTAGTCTTCCTCCAATATTCACCCGCATAACAATAAAATCATCGCCGACTCCCAATAATGTCCCGTGAAATTTTCCATGCACCGTCACAACAGTTACACGCTGTCCAATTAGCTGACGGGCTTGATGTTTAAAATCCATCGTTTCCCCTCCTTTCTACACTAATTATGTTAATGTTGGCAGAAGAAAAAGGTATGGTCATGCTAACCAATGCAACAGCGGATTTTTCACGCCACTTGCCAAGAAGTCTCCCGCCTCTAAACAAAATGTAGGGGTAAAAATCAAAAAATCCTCCCAGCCAATCAAGGCTAGGAGGATCACATTCTTTAACGAATCCCCTTCATCAATTTCTCGATTTTTGGAGCGATGGCCAATAAAATCAAGCCTAGTACAAGCGCCGCCCCGCCAATCGTGCCGAAATAGGCCGTTTCATTTTCCGGCGTGTAAAAACGGACAAGCTGGGCGTTGATCGCTTGCGCCGCAGCGTTTGACAAAAACCAAAGGCTCATCGTTTGCGCCGAAAACGCCGCCGGGGCGAGTTTCGTCGTAGCCGACAGACCGACCGGCGACAAGCAAAGCTCGCCGAGCACGACGATGAAATAGCTTAACACAAGCCAAATCGGATGGACGAGCCCCCCGCCGCTCAAATAGCCCGGCACGAGAATGACGATGAACGACAGGCCGGCAAACAACAAACCCAGTGCGAATTTTTGTGGGATCGTCGGCTGCCGTTTACCGAGCTTCACCCACATCCAAGCGAACACCGGAGCCAAAATAATGATAAATAGCGGGTTCAGCGACTGGAACCATGCAGGCGACAAGTGGATGCCTGCTACATCCAACTGCGTCCGCTTGTCCGCATAGTTCGCCAAAATCGTCGATCCTTGTTCTTGAATCGCCCAAAACATCGCTGAAGCGACGAACAACGGAATGTAAGCGATCACACGCGATCGCTCCTCCGCCTTCGTTTTCGGGCTGCGATACATCACGACAAAATAGATGATCGGGATGATGATTCCTAAGATGCCGACAAGGGAAATAAACGTTTCCACCGTGAACCAACCGTTTGGAATCAAGATTGCTAGCAGCACGGCAATCACGACCGCTCCCGTGGCCATGATCAAAGCCGCTTTTTTCTTTTCTTCCGGCGTCAGCGGGTTGGGCACGTACGTCCCCGCCAAACCGAGGTTTTTCTTTCTTGTCGTCACAAACACGACAAGCCCGAGAAACATCCCGACAGCCGCAAGTCCGAAGCCAAGGTGGAAGTTGTACTTCATCCCGGCCGTTCCAACAATAAGCGGAGCCAAAAAGGCGCCCAGATTAATCCCCATGTAAAAAATGCTAAATCCGGCGTCGCGGCGGTCATCGCCAGGCTTGTACATATCGCCGACAATGCTTGAGACGTTCGGTTTCAACAACCCCGTTCCCAGGACGATGAGCGCCATCGAAACAAACAGCGCCGCCACCCCGCCCGGAATCGCCAGGGCGATATGACCAGCCATAATGAGAAGGCCGCCGTAAAAGACCGCGCGCGACGTACCGAACACCCGGTCGGCAAGCCAGCCGCCAATGATTCCGGACATGTACACAAGCGCCCCATAAATCGACATAATCGCGAGCGCTAGATGTTCATCAAGACCGAGCCCGCCTTTCGATACTTCGTAATACATGTAGTACACTAAAATGGCGCGCATGCCGTAGTACGAAAAGCGCTCCCAAAACTCGGTGAAAAAGAGCGTAAACAGCCCTTTCGGGTGGCCGAAAAAGCCCCGCTGCGGAACACTGGCAGCGATTTGTTGTTTGTCGATGGATGCCATAACTACTACCTACCTCCTTTAAATTCTTTTAATATAATAATTCATTATGTTTATATTGTCAAAAAAATTTTGTATGATTTATTAAATAGCAAATAAAACAATAACATTAAGAAAAATAATATTATTTAAATAAAAGTTCTGAAAACATTTCTCCCTTCCGTTTTCTTCGCTCCCGGAAAATCCTTTTCCGCTTTTCGTGGATCATGTATAATCAATGGCAGGGAATCGTGGTTTCCCCAACAGCACCATTTCTTCTTTTCCATCTCATCTGCATCTATGCATCCACCGCAATTTCCTTATCTTATTGACAATTAAGAAAGGATGTTGCCCATGAGCGAGCCGTGGCATCTGATTTTGGACAAGCTGGAAATCATGCAGCGGGAAATGACAGAGATGAAGGCCAATATGGCCACCAAGCAGGAGCTTGAGGACATCAAAGCCAATATGGCCACCAAGCAGGAGCTCGAGGACATCAAAATCCGCATGGCCACCAAAGAAGAACTCGAACACATCAAAGCCAACATGGCCACCAAGCAGGAGCTCGAGGACATCAAAATCCGCATGGCCACCAAAGAAGAACTTGAACACATCAAAGCCAACATGGCCACCAAACAGGAGCTCGAGGACATCAAAATCCGCATGGCCACCAAAGAAGAACTTGAACACATCAAAGCCAACATGGCCACCAAGCAAGAACTTGAGGACATGAAAGCGAATATGGCGACGAAAGCGGAGTTGAATGAAATCAAAGCCGACATGGCAAAGGGATTTGCCACTGTTCATCAAGCTATTCGGGAAATCGATGCGATCGTGAAACGGCTTGAGCAAAATCAAGAGCAACAAATGCAACTATTGCTGCGCCAAGAGCGAGTCATCGATGTGCTATGCCGCCGGACGCTTGAACATGAAGCGGCGATCGCTGATCTCCGTCTTGCCGTCAAAAGCTAATATCCGCCCCATTGCCGCTTTCGCTCCCCTTGGCGTTGCACATTGATCGATGCTTCCCAACACGGAAAAAGGCATTTTCCATTCCGGCCATTTCCGTTCTCGTACGAAATGTGTTATACTTATTGTCATACCGATCACCAATGGAAGGGGATGTGGGGATGCTATATCCGTATAACGGAAAACGTCCGAATGTTCATGAAACTGCATTCATCGCTCCGGGGGCCTATTTGATCGGAGACGTCACCGTCGGGCCGGAATCGACGATTTGGTTTAACGCCGTGTTGCGCGGCGATGAAGGGCCGATTACGATCGGCGCACGGACGAGCATTCAAGACAATACGACATGCCATTTGTACGAAGGATCGCCGCTCGTTGTGGAAGATGAAGTGACGGTCGGGCATAATGTGATCCTTCACGGCTGCACGATCCGCCGGCGCTCGATCATCGGCATGGGATCGACGATTTTGGATGGAGCCGAAATCGGCGAAGAATGCATCATCGGCGCCAACACATTGATTCCATCCGGCAAAAAGATTCCACCCCGCTCGCTCGTCATCGGCTCCCCCGGAAAAGTAGTGCGTGAGCTGACGGACAAAGACCTTGAGCTCATCCAGCTGTCGATTGATACATACGTTCAAAAAGGAAAAGAGTATCGCGAACAGCTGGCCAATCATCGGCAATAACGCTATAAAACAGCTGGTTGCACAAAAAAACGATATTCACAGCCATCTGTCTGTACACCTTATCGTTAAAAGAAAAAGAGCCAGCCAGAGGGCATGGCTCTTCGTTTATGATTCATCCGCGTTTTGCACAATCATCTTCCACACTCATCACGCGGTTTTGCTTCTATTTTCAGAAGTTCATAACTTTTTCAATGGCATGCAAAACGCGCGCTGGCGTTGGCAAATAATCGTCTTCATAAGCGAAAAACGGCACCGGAACGTCAAATCCCGTCACCCGTTCGACCGGCGCTTTTTGATAGAAAAACGAAGTATCGTTGATGACAGCAAGAATGTCATTAGCCAATCCACCCGTTGCATGCGCTTCCTGAACGATCACGGTTCTCCCTGTCTTTTGCACCGACTCGGCGATGAGGTCCTTGTCAAGCGGATAAAGCGTACGCAAGTCGATGACATCGGCATAAATCCCTTTTTTCTCCGCTTCTTCCGCCGCCTTCATCGCAACGGGCACCATGGCCCCCCACGCAATGACGGTCACGTCGTCCCCTTCCCGCCGTTTTTTTCCTTTGCCGATTTCAATCGTATATTTTCCTTCCGGAACGTCTTCGCGAAACGCGCGATAGCTGCGCATCGGTTCTAAGAAGAGGACAGGGTCCGGGTCTTCAATCGCGGCGATGAGCAACCCTTTGGCGTCATATGGCGACGCGGGACAGACGACCTTGATTCCCGGCATATGGGTAAACAGCGCTTCCGTGCTGTCCGAATGAATTTCCGGGGCTCGCACGCCCGCTCCGTACGGGGCGCGAATGACCAAGGGCACGGTAAAATGCCCCCTTGTCCGCGCACGCATGCGCGCCGCATGGGTCATGATTTGTTCATAGGCTGGATAGATAAAACCTAAAAACTGAATTTCGACGACAGGACGAAATCCATTCAGCGCCATTCCAATCGCCGCACCCGTAAATCCAGCTTCACTTAGCGGCGTGTCCACCACCCTCTCCTCGCCAAATTCCTCCAGCAATCCTTCGGTCGCGCGAAACACACCGCCATTTTTCCCGATGTCTTCCCCAAGCAGAATGACATCTTCACGCTCTTTGAGCATGGTGCGAAGCGCATCATTGACCGCTTGCACGATGGTGAGCGATTTGACGCCTACTTTGGTGATCATCTTTCCATCCCCCGTTTCCACTGAAGATACGCTTCTTTCTGCTCGGCAATCGTCCATGTCGGTTGGGCGAACACAAAATCAAACATGTCCGACACATTCGCTTTTGGGTAACGTTCCATTTCCACAACCGCCTGCTCGATTTCGGCGTTCACTTCCTCTTGCACTTGATTCACCCATTCTTCATCCCACCACCCTTCCCGCTGCATGAAGCGCTCGACCCGCTTGATTGGATCGGTTGTTTCACGCCGTTTCTTGCTTTCCTCCTGATCGCGATATCTGGACGGGTCATCGGACGTCGTATGGGCGCCATAACGCCATGTCACCGCTTCGATTAACGTTGGCCCCCCTCCATTTCTCGCCCGCTCGAGCGCCTCAGTTGTTTTGAAATACACAGCAAACACGTCATTTCCATCGATGCGAAGGCCGGGAATATCGTACGCCAACGCTTTTTGCGCGATCGTTTTTGTCTTCATCTGACGGGTAATCGGAACGGAAATCGCATATTGGTTGTTTTGGTTGAAAAAGACGACAGGCGCGTGGAAAACGCTCGCGAAATTCAATCCCTCATGGAAGTCTCCTTCCGATGTCGCCCCATCACCGAAGTACACAATCACCGCATTTTTCGTCCCCTTCCATTTTTCAGCGCACGCCGCCCCCGCTGCATGAGGGAGTTGCGTGGCAATGGGAACGCTCGGCGGAACGATTTTTTTCCCTTCAGGTGGAACACACCCTTCCGTCCGACCTTTCCAGTATAAAAGCGTTTGCGTTAAGGAACGGCCGAACGTCATCATCGCTCCATGATCGCGGTAAGTCGGAAACATCCAATCGCCGTCGTTGAGGGCAAGCGCGCTTCCGACTTGACACGCCTCTTGCCCTTCGTACGGCACGTACGTCCCAATGCGCCCTTGCCGCTGCAGGCTGACACATTTTCGGTCAACCATTCTCGTGCGAATCAGATGGCGATACATCGACATCGTCAATTCTTTCGTGATTTGTTCACGATATTCAGGCTGCACGATCGCTCCTTCTTCATTCAATACTTGCACCATCGGAAAATCGAGTTCCATATCATATTCCTCCTCTCCATGATGTCGAATGGCCGATCCATCAGCTCAATATCGCACGATCGCTCACGAGCTGTTCCCCGCGAATGCGTTGGAATTCCGCGAGCAACTTTTCTACCGTTAAGCGTTTCTTTTCATTCTCATCCACTTCCAAAATGATCTGCCCTTTATCCATCATGATGAGACGGTTCCCTAAATCGATGGCTTGCTGCATATGATGGGTGATCATCAAGGTCGTCAATCGATATCGCTCCACAATCTCTTTTGTTAAGTTGGTGATCAACTCCGCCCTAGCCGGATCGAGGGCCGCTGTATGTTCATCGAGCAGCAAAATGGCAGGTTCGGTGAACGTCGCCATCAGCAAAGACAACGCCTGCCGCTCTCCGCCCGAGAGCAAGCCGACTTTCGCCTGAAGACGGTTTTCTAAACCGAGATGAAGGGTGGAGAGTAACTCGCGAAACTCATCGCGCCGTTTTTTCGTCACTCCGCGGCGGAGCGTGCGCTTTTGATTGCGTGTATACGCCATCGCCAAATTCTCCTCAATCGTCATGTTTGGCGCTGTTCCGGCCATCGGATCTTGAAACACTCTCCCGATATAGTGGGAGCGGACGTATTCCGGCATCATGGTGACATCTTGACCGTCAATCCAAATCGTTCCTTCATCAGGAAACAACACTCCTGAAATCACATTCATCAAGGTCGATTTGCCTGCTCCGTTGCTGCCGATCACAGTGACAAAATCGCCTTTTCGAAGCGTTAAATGAATGTTTTGGAGCGCGATCTTTTCATCAGGCGTTCCCTCGTGAAACACTTTATAAATCCCTTTTAACTGCAACATCCGCCTCACCCTTTCCTGTTGCGGCCACGGCCGTCACCTGCGCCCGATTCCGTCTTTTTTCTTCTTTGCGTTTTTTCTCTTTTTGTTGACGAGCCATTTGCGGAACAACGAGCGCCAAAATGACAATGCATGCCGTAATGAGCTTCACATCCCCTGTCTCGAGAAATTGGACGCGCAAAGCGAGACTCACGACAATGCGGTACATGATCGCTCCACCGATCACGGCCAGCGTGGCTCGCGCGATCGTTTTCGTTCCAAATACCGCTTCGCCGATAATCACAGAAGCCAGACCGATAATGATCATGCCAATTCCCATCCCGACATCGGCAAACGCGCCGTACTGGGCAACCAGCGCCCCCGAGAACGCGACCATGGCATTGGAAAGGCCCAACCCGAAGACAATGAGCAAGTTGGTGTTCGCCGACAGACTGCGAATCATGCGCGGATTATCGCCCGTCGCCCGAATCGCAAGCCCCATTTCCGTCTGCAAAAACCAGTCTGTGAACCATTTAAACAAAAGAGCAAGCAACGTCATCGACAGGAGAATTCCCCATGTTTTCGCTGCGGCCGAGTCAAGTCCGAACGTTGTCCCCCATTCTTGAATGGTTGTAAAGACGGTCTTTTGATTTAAAAGAGGTACATTCGAACGTCCCATGATACGAAGATTGATCGAGTACAGCGCGATCATCATTAAAATGCCCGACAAAAGCGGATTGACCTTCCCCGCCGTATGAAGAAGCCCGGTCATACACCCTGCAGCGAATCCAACGAAAAGCGCCAGACACGTCGCCATAAATGGATTGGCCCCATTGACGATCAACGTCGCCGCCACCGCAGCCCCGGTCACAAAGCTGCCGTCCACCGTTAAATCCGGAAAATCTAAAATACGAAACGATAAATAGACGCCTAATGCCATGATGGCATAAATCAGTCCTGATTCCACCGCTCCTGTCATTGCCGTCAACAAAATCGTTCATCCTTTCATTCGATGTATTCTGCCATTTGATCCCATTCAGGCTTCAGTTTGATTCCTTGTTTTTCCGCTGCTTGTTTATTGATCACCAATTTTAATTTTTTCGGATATTCTGGTTTGATCTCTGATGGTTTGGCTTCTCCTTTTAAAATGGCGACTGCCATTTGCCCCGCTTGATAGCCGATATCGTAGTAATCAAACCCATACGCCGCAAAGCAGCCTCGTTTTAATGAATCGAGCTCTCCCGTAAAAACAGGGATTTTTTTCTCGTTGGCAACGCTGACAACCGATTCAATGGCAGATACAACGGTGTTGTCCGTCACGATGTAAAACACATCTGCCTTGCCAACTAACGACTCTGCCGCCTGTTTCACCTCGGCTGTGGTCGAAACGGAGGCTTCCACCAACTTCAAATCCGTATGTTTCGCCGCTTCCTTCACTTTTTCAATTTGCGCCACTGAGTTTTGTTCGCCCGCGTTATAAATAAGCCCAACGGTTTTCGCATCCGTTTGCTCATCGATGAATTGAATCGTTTTGCGAATCGCATCGGGATGGCTGTCCGTTGTTCCCGTGATGTTTTCCCCTGCCTTGTCCATTGATGGAACTAAACCGGCACCGACCGGATCCGTCACAGATGTAAACACAATTGGAATGTCTTTCGTGGCATTGAGCGCACTTTGCGCGCTCGGAGTCGAGTTGGCAAAAATGAGGTCAACTCCGTCCGATACAAAGTTATTCGCGATCGTTTGGCTGTTGTTCATGTCGCCTTGGGCATTTTGAATATGGTACCGAACATTTTTTCCCTCTTTAAATCCCCCGTCTTCAAGCGCCTTTTTAAATCCATTGAAGGCGGCGTCCAACGACGGATGTTGAATGATTTGGGTGACGCCAATCGTAAACGTTTTCTGCTTTCCATTTTCTTTCGCACCGTTCGTCGCAGCCTTCTCTTCTCCCCCACACCCTGAGAGCGCCAAAACTCCGAAAACGATCGGTATCGCGAAGCGTTTGATCGCTTGTTTCATGAATGATTCCTCCTCGCTCCTTTGATCGCTGCTTTTCAAAAGTTTTTATCTGAATACAAAAATAAGGTGTTATATTGTGTATTTTCAGATAAATATTTTCATATGGATAGGCTTCGCATTAACGTCGAATCTCCCACTTCGGCCGCTTTTGGTGTGTAAAGAAATGATTGCGGCGTTTGCGTTTTTCGAGCCGCTCTTCACAAAATTGGTCGGCTGCCTCGATCGTTGTCATTCCTTCCGATTCGGCCCGCGCATAAATGGCGAGCAGCGTATCGTAAATCGCCTTCGTTTTCGCCAGCACCCGCTCTTTGTTCGCTCCATACAGTTCATCGGCCACTTGAATGAGCCCGCCGGCGTTGACGATATAATCGGGAGCATACACGATGCCTTTTTCTTTCAACATGCGGGCGTGGCGTTTGTCAGCCAGCTGATTGTTTGCCGAGCCAACGACCGCTTTCACTCGCAGCTCGGCGATCGTTTCATCGTTGATGACACCGCCAAATGCGCACGGGACGAACACATCGGCTTCGACGCGATAAATATCCGTTCCGTTTACCGGTTTGACGGACGCCCCGATGTGCTTGCCGTACGCTACGACCTCTTCCACTGCCGCTTCGTTCAAATCGCACACATACAGATCCGCCCCTTCTTCAAGCAAACGAAGCGCCACTTTCTTTCCGACTTTTCCGAGTCCTTGCACTGCATACGTTTTGCCATGCAAGTGCTTGCTGCCGAACACCACATTGTTCGTCGCCTGAATGCCGTAAACAACGCCCTCGGCGGTCGGCACCGATGAGTCTCCGCTTCCGCCATACGCTTCCGGAACGCCGACAATACAATTCGTCTCTTTCAGCGCGTGCACGAAATCGTCCGGCGTCGTCCCCATATCCGTGCCCGTGTAAAACCGGCCGCCTAATGACTCAACGAACTGGCCGAAAGCGCGAAACAATTCCGGCGATTTGTCTTTGCGCGGGTCGCCGATGATCACCGCCTTGCCGCCGCCAAAATCGACATCGGCAGCCAAGCATTTATACGTCATCCCTTTCGACAGCCGAAGCGCATCGGCGAGCGCCTCTTCCGTCGTGGCATACGGATGCATCCGGCAGCCGCCGAGCGCCGGCCCAAGAGCCGTGCTATGAATGGCAATGATCGCCCTTAGGCCGGTCGCTTCGTCGAGGCAAAACACCACCTGTTCATGTTCACGCATTTGAAAAAACAAATCCAAAGTTTGTGGCACATTTGCGGATAGCATGACATTCATCGCTTCCCCTCTCCTTTGCTTTACCGCTTGAAAGCGTTTTCAAGTTAATATAACAAAAAATATTATCACGTTAAAATAACGTAATACTATTTTTATAGTAACGATGTTCATTGTTAGTGTCAATCCTCTGTCAACCAATTTTTCATCGCCAAAAAAAGACGCCGTTTGACAGGCGTCTTCGTTCGATCAGCGAAATAGCGTGGATAATGATTGCCACTGCGTTTTGGCTTCCGTCATCATTTGTTCAAACAGCTCGGCCACCGTTGGCACGTCATCGATGAGGCCAGCGATTTGCCCCGCGTTGATAAATCCTTCCTGAAAATCACCAGAAAGCGCGCCGCGGCGATGGCGCTCCTCCGATGTATATTCTTGAAACTGCTCGAGCGGCATGCCCTGCTGCTCATACTCCAGCAGCTTCTCCGCATATGGCGTGCGCATAACACGGCGGATGCGCCCGACCGAGCGGCCGACAATAACCGTTTCATTTTCCTTTGCCTCGACAAGCCGCTGTTTATACGCTTCATGAAACGGCGCTTCCTTCGTGGCCACAAGCCTTGTGCCGAGCTGCACCCCTTGGGCGCCGAGAGCCAGCGCGGCAAGCAGCCCACGCCCATCGCCGATGCCGCCGGCGGCAATGACCGGAACGCGGACGGCGCGAGCCACTTGCGGGATGAGCGTCATCGTCGTCAGCTCGAGCGGCGAGTTAATCCCTGCCGCTTCATATCCTTCGGCCACGATGAGATCCGCCCCAGCCGCCTCGGCTTTTTTCGCCTGGCTGACCGACGCGACGACGACGATCACCTTGATGCCATCTTCGGCAAAACGTGGAATCCATGGCGCCGGATTACCGGCGGAAAGCGAAACGACCGGCACTTGATGTTTGATGACAAGCTCGGCGATCTCCGCGGCGTGCGGCGTCACCTGCAATGGGATGTTCACGGCAAACGGACGGTTGGTGCGCCGCTTCGTTTCGATAATCAGCGCCTCCACCTCATCGGGCGGCATCGTTCCGGCTCCGATCGTTCCAAGCCCCCCGGCTTCCGATACGGCGCTCGCCAGTTCCGCGTTGCTGATGTTGCCCATCCCGCCTTGAATGATCGGATAATGAAGGTCAAGCAAACGGCAAACATCATTCATTATGTTCACACTCCGTAAAAAATACGTTATATGTTATACATAATACCACATTTTTTCGAAGATGAGAACGATTTGAGTGTAACATCAATTTCATGTTTCCTTCCCAATATAACTGGGCATTTTGTCATTTCGTCATCATTCAATACGACGCCCGCAATGAAAAACCTGCAACGATCGGTGCACGGGCAAACCGACGATGTTCATTCGGCGGCAACTTTCCTCTGCCACAGTCCCATACCAAACGTTCCATAAACGGCAACCGGGATGCACAGCGTTGCGCCGTGCATCCCGGTTCATTCCACAGATATCTCTTCCTCTTCTTTTTTGTCAAGCTCTGCCCCTTCCTGAAACACCGCTTCAAAGAAACGGCTGGCTGGTGCCGCGAGTTGTTGGTAATAATCGTTGAACAAGGCGGCCGCATGGCTTCCCATCCACTCATTCGGCAACAGCTCTTCCGGCAAGCTGGGGTCGATGAACAAAAACTTTCGGTATTCATGGACGAGCTTCGTCCGCTCGACAAAACATTCCGCGTCCGACATTTCGCCGCGCTCGATTTTATGTTTGTCAATGACATATTTTTGACTGTAGACCGCAATAAACTGCTCGTATTTTTGGTTGATCTCTTCTAAGTTCCAGCACTTTTCCACAAGTTGCTTATTCGTATGCGGTCCATCGTATTCGGCAAGAAAGAAGTCGACATACGGGCGGATGTCATACTTGTCGATCAAGTCGTACACTTGTTGCTCTAAATTATTCGGTGAAATCCAACAGCTGTTGGAAATCGTGCCGAAACCGCTCCAAACAAGCTCCTTTCGCAGTTCATCGCGCAAATGCCGCTTATCCTCAGGAATCGTATAGATGAGAATGCGCCATTTCCCGTCCCAATGCTCGGGACGCGTTTTGTAAATGCGCCGCGCCGCTTCTTCCATCCGCTTGACGCCGCGCTCCGTGAGCGAATAGTAGCTTTTATTGCCGCGTTTTTCCGCGCGAATCCAGCCTTGTTTGCTCATGCGCGACACCGCTGCCCGCACCGCCTGGTCGTTATGGCCGAACTCGCGAAGAAGGCGGATCAAGCTGCCGATCCAAATTTCACCGCCGTAATGGCGGATGTAGTCGCCGTAAATCGTAAAAATGAGTGAGCGCGTATTCATCTGACGAAACTCCCTTTATCTTGTTTTCGAACTATAATCGTAACAAACTTTTATCACGCTGGCAAGACGGACGAAAAAACAAAAGGAATAAAAAAGAGCCGCACCACTAAAAAGGCAGGCGGCTCTCGATGAGATAAAAACATGCGGCCACAGCTTCGGTAGCTTCATCTAACTTAGGCAGGCATCATTTGAGCTGGCTGTATGACGGGCCGTCGTTTGAACATAACCAACCTTTCTACCGAACCAAGGCAAGGCGCTCTCACCGTTCATCGGCGTTTTTCACAATCGTCGCGATTCCTTGGCCGACGCCGATGCACATCGTTGCCAAGCCATAGGTGACGCCGCGTTTTCGCATTTCGTAAATCAATGTCGTCAAAATGCGGGCGCCGCTCGCGCCAAGCGGATGGCCAAGCGCAATCGCCCCCCCGTTGACGTTCACTTTCGTCCGATCAAGCTCAAGCTGCCGGATGCATGCCAGCGCTTGCGAGGCAAATGCCTCGTTCAGCTCGATCAGCCCAATGTCATCGATGGACAACCCGGAGCGCCGCAGCGCTTTGCGCGTCGCCACAACCGGGCCAATCCCCATCACCGCCGGTTCAACGCCGGCGACCGCCGAAACAACATAAGTGGCCAGTGGCTTGAGGCCAAGCTCTTTCGCCTTCTCAGCGCTCATGACTAGCAGCGCCGCCGCCCCGTCATTAATGCCCGAGGAATTGCCAGCCGTTACGGTGCCGTTTTCAAACAGCGGCGGCAGCTTGGCCAGCTTCTCCAACGTCGTATCCGGGCGCGGGTGCTCGTCCTTGTCGACAACGATCCGGTTTCCTTTCCGATCGTCATAAACGACCGGCACGAGTTCATCCGCAAACCGGTTCGTTTCGAGCGCTTGTTTCGCTTTCATTTGGCTTTCGTAAGCAAACTCATCTTGCGCCTCGCGTGTAATACCGAATCGCTTCGCCACATTTTCCGCCGTTTGCGGCATGCTGTCGGTGCCGTACATTTCGTGCATCTTCGGATTGATAAAGCGCCAGCCGATCGTCGTGTCGTACATCTCCATATTGCCGCGCGGAAAATCGCTTGACGGTTTGGCCATCACAAACGGAGCGCGCGTCATGCTTTCCACGCCGCCCGCGATCACGATGTCCGCCTCATTGGCCAAAATCGCCCGCGCCGCATAATTGACCGCATCAAGCCCCGAACCGCACAGCCGATTGACCGTCACCCCCGCGGCCTCAATCGGCAGCCCGGCCAACAGCGCCGCCATGCGGGCGACGTTGCGGTTGTCTTCCCCCGCCTGGTTCGCGTTTCCAAATACGACATCGTCGATTTGCTCCAGCGGCACGTTCGGGTTGCGTTCCATGAGCGCCCGGATGACGACGGCGGCCAAATCGTCCGGCCGCACGTCTTTCAACGCCCCTTTATAGCGGCCGATCGGTGTGCGCACGGCATCGACAATCACGACTTCTCTGCCCATGTTCTCTCCCTTCCTTTTCTAGCGGATCAGCTGTTTTCCCGATTCGTATAGTCATAGACGCCGCGGCCGGTTTTGCGGCCGAGCCGCCCCGCTTTGACGTATTGCTCAAGAAGCGGCGCCGGGCGGTATTTTTCTCCGAGTTTTTCGTGCAAATATTTTAAGTTGTTCAGTCGCGTATCAAGCCCAACTAAATCTGCGAGCTCAAACGGCCCCATCGGGAAATTGAGGCCGAGCTTGATCGCCTTGTCGATCTCTTCCGGCGTCCCGACCCCTTCTTGCAGCATGTAAAACGCTTCATTGCCGACAAGGGCGCTGATCCGGCTGGTGACGAATCCCGGAAATTCATTGACGACAACAGTCTCTTTCCCCATTCGCTTGGCCACTTCTTTCGCCACTCGCGCCGTCTCGTCGCTCGTCTCAAGGCCACGGATGATTTCCACCAGCTTCATTTTATGGACCGGATTGAAAAAGTGCATGGCGATCACCCGCTCCGGCCGCTTCGTAAACGAACCGATTTCGGTCGGACTCATGGTGGACGTATTCGTCGCAAAATAGCACGACGCCGGCGCATGGGCGTCCATCGTCTCGAACACTTGTTTTTTCAGTTCAAGCTTTTCCGGCACCGCCTCGATCACCAAATCCGCATCACGCACAGCGGACGCCAAATCAAGTGAATACGACAGGCGCGCCTCGGCTTCTTGCCGCTCGCTGTCGGTCAATTTCCCGCGAGCAACGGCTTGTTCGAACAGCGAAGCAATCTCTTTCTGGGCGCTCTTCAACTGTTCTTGCTGAATGTCCACTACTATCGTCTGGAATCCGCCGACAGCGCCGACATAGGCAATGCCTCTCCCCATCACGCCGCTGCCGACGACAACAAGGCGTTCGATCATCGTCTTCCCCCTCTCCTGCTCTCGCATATCATGGCGGATGCCTCAAGCCGGTGTGCCTTTCACCAAGCAGCGGACGCCGTCAAATGAATGGGCACCCCATCACGAGCGACGGGGTGCTCGATAGCCGGACAGATCTGTCTCATGGCCGCCCGCCACCAAAAATGGAAACGCATCAATCGAGCGGACGTGTCTCTCCATCGCTCGCCCTAACCGGCCTTTGCCTTCAAGGGCGACAAACTGGACGCTGCTTCCAAGGACGCGACACGCTCTCGTATCGTGACAAACGCAAAACGGTGAAAAGCCTTAGACGCCAAACGGATTAAGCGGACGCGGACCATAATACGACAGCACGCTTTTCGTTTCTGTGTACAAATCAAGCGCCTCGACAGACAGCTCGCGCCCAAATCCGGACTGTTTGTAGCCGCCAAACGGCGTGCCTGGGAAAGCGGAGAATGGGCTGTTGACCATGACAATGCCGGAACGCAGCTGTTTGGCTACGCGAACAGCGCGGCCATGATCTTTTGTCCAAATCGCGGCGGCCAGTCCATAGTCGCTGTCGTTCGCCAATTCAACGGCTTCGGCTTCATCGCGGAATTTCATCACGACGACAACCGGTCCAAAAATTTCTTCGCGAACCGCTTTCATTTGATGGTTCACGTTCGTCAAAATCGTCGGTTCATACCAGTAACCGTTTTCAAAGCCGGCCACGACCGCCTCTTTTCCGCCGGCGGCGATCGTCGCTCCATCAGCGACCGCGGATTGCACATACTCATCGATCACTTCGAGCTGACTGCGGCTGATGATCGCTCCCACATGCGTGCCGGCATCAAACGGATCACCGAGCTTCAGCTGTTTCGTTTTGGCCACGAACGCTTCCATAAACGCGTCATAGATGCTTTCATGCACATACAAGCGGGAGCGCGCCTCGCACGATTGGCCGCTGTTGTAGAAAATGCCGAACAATGAGCCGGCGACAGCGGCTTCCAAATCAGCGTCCGCAAACACAAGGCTCGGCGATTTGCCACCCAGCTCGAGCGTCACCCGTTTTAATGTTTTCGCCGCTTTCTCCATAATTTCCTTCCCGACCGGCGTCGATCCGGTAAACGCCACTTTGTCGACAAGCGGATGTTCGACCAAATAGTCCCCCACTTCCGCTCCGGCGCCTGTCACCACATTGACGACCCCTTCCGGCACGCCAGCCTCATGGCAAATTTCCGCCAGCACAAGGCAGGTGAGCGGCGTCAGCGACGCTGGTTTGACGACAACCGAGCATCCCGCGGCAATGGCCGGCGCAATTTTCCAAGCTGCCATCATGAGCGGATAGTTCCAAGGAATAATTTGGGCGCACACGCCGACAGGCTCCTTTTCTGTATAGTTGTGAAACGCCCCCGGCATCGGGTTGACCGCCCCGCGGTGCCCAATGATCGCCCCAGCGAAAAATTCAAAGTCTTCAATCGCCTGCATCACTTGCCCTTGAGCCGCCGACAACGCTTTGCCGGTATTCAAAATTTCCAACTCCACCAATTCATTGAAACGTTCGCGCATGATGGACGCAATTTGGTATAAGATGCGCGCCCGTTTTTGCACCGGAAAATGACGCCATTTCCCGCGGTCAAACGCTTGCCGCGCCGCCTGCACCGCACGCTCGGCATCCTCGCGCGTCCCTTTGGCGACGCGAGCGACCGGTTCGCCCGTGGCTGGATTGGTGACGACCAACGTTTCGCCCGCGGCGCTTTCGACCCGCTCCCCATTTATAATCAAATGATAGAAATCGCGTTTCGTCGGCATCGGTTCCATTTTCTTTTGCTTGACAGTCGCCATCGTTTTTTCCCCCTTGCTTAGTTTCCTTGGAAAATCGGTTTCCGTTTCTCAAAAAATGCCTTAACGCCTTCGCGGTGGTCGGATGTCAATCCCGCGATGCGCTGGCATTCCGCTTCCCGTTCGAGGTAGCGGTCAAACGTCGCTTCTTGGCTTTCGCGAAGCAGCCGTTTGATCAGTCCAATCGCCTTCGTCGGCATGGCCGCCAGCCGCTCGGCAAACTGCTTGACTTCCTCTTCCCAAGACGAGAGCGGAATCACCTTGGTGGCCAGCCCAAGAGCAACGGCTTCCTCGGCAGCCACTTTTTCCCCGAGCACCGCAAGCTCAAGCGCCTTTGCCCGCCCGATGAGGCGCGGCAAATAGTACAGATGCCCCGCATCCGGCACAAGACCGACGTGAATAAACGCGGGAGCGAAACTCGCCTTTTCCGAGAGAAGCCGGAAATCACACGCCAGCGCCAAGCTCATGCCCGCGCCGGCCGCCGCTCCGTTCACCGCGGCGACAACCGGCTTTTCCAGATGATGAAGCGCTTTCATCATCGGCGCGTATCGGGTGCGCAACACGTCGCCATGGTCCATTTCTTCCGTCACGCCGCTCAAGTCTTCGCCGGCGCAAAACGCTCGGCCGGCGCCGGTGATCACCACGCAGCGGACGTTTTGATCCGCTCCTGCTTGCTTCAGTGCCTTTGTCACTTCCGCATTCATTTGTTCCGTAAACGCATTGAGCTGATCCGGGCGGTTGAGCGTCAGCCAGGCGACTTGCCCCTTCACTTCATAACGGATCGTTTCGTACATCGGACGCCCCCCTTATTTTCCTTGGAAGCGCGGCTTTCGTTTTTCGAGGAAGGCCGCCATTCCTTCTTTTTGGTCTTCCGAGGCGAACAATAGGTAAAAGTTTTTCCGCTCAAATTGCATGCCTTCATACAGCGGATAGTCGACCGCTTTTTGCACCGCCTCTTTGATCAGCCGAAGAGCCAAAGGCGGCTGTTCAGCAAGACGCCCGGCCAACCGCATCGTTTCTTCCATTAAAAGCTCTGGGCTGACGACGCGGGTGACAATCCCTAGCTGCTCGGCTTCTTTCGCCGACATGCGCGCCCCGGTCCAAAGCCACTCGAGCGCCCGCTTCGGCCCGATGAGCTTCGTCAGCCGCTGCGTGCCTCCCGCTCCTGGCATGACGCCGAGATTGACTTCTGGAAAACCGAATTCCGCCGCGGCCGAAGCGATGATCAAATCGCATGACAGCGCCAGCTCGAAGCCGCCGCCGAGCGCTAAGCCGTTGACAGCGGCAATCATCGGCGTTTTCACGAGAGACAGGCGATCCCAATCGGCAAACTGGTTCAGCCACTCAAGACGAATGGGGTCATCGTCCGCCATCTCTTGAATATCGGCCCCAGCGGCGAACGCCCGCCCGCGCCCGGTGAGCACAATGACACGCACGGCTTCATCCCGGTCGAACGATTCGACGGCAGCGACGATTTCCGCCACCATCTGACGGCTGAGCGCATTCAACACATCAGGGCGGGCCAGTTCAATGACGCCAACCGCTCCCTCTTGCCGCACCGCAAGGAACGTCCACTCACTCATGTTCCACTTCCTCACCGACCATAAAGGTGACGAGATCGCCGGCAAATGACATGACATCTTTGGCCGATGCCTTCGCTTCTTTCGTTTTCATCGCCTCTTGGAACGCCTCTTGGCTGTCGTAATACATTTCACACAACAAATAGTACTCGCTTTCCGTCCCCATCGGCGTCCCCGTAATTTTCGTCACCTCGATTTTTCGGAGGCCAGGAATTTTTTCCGTCAGCGGCACATGCGTTCCATAATAATGGGCGTCAAACTGTTCCTTATCTTTCGGCTGTTTGTACAAGGCAATCATTTTAAACATCACGAACGTCTCCTTTCCCTTTTCTTATCCCGAAATCAATACCGGCTTCATCGCCTCAAACGGATTTTTGCATTGTTTGCAGTAGAAAATGCTGCGGCAGGCGGTCGGGCCGAACAAATTTTCCATGATGGTCCGCTCCGCCCCGCAATACGGACACTCGACTTGCCACGCCCCTGACGGCATTTGCCGCGGCGGCGGAGCGATGCCAAACTGCTTCAGCCGCTCCCGTCCGGCTTCGCTGATCCGATCGGACGTCCACGGCGGATGGCGGAGAAACTCAACCGTCACCGCCGAAGCCCCTGCTTGCTTCACCGCTTCCTCCACCCGCGTGCGGATGATATCAAGCGCCGGACAACCGAGAAACGTCGGCAGCAGACAGACCGAGACCGCTTCATCCCGAACGTCAACCTGTTCCACCATCCCAAGCTCGACAATGCTAATCGAATGAATCTCTGGGTCTTTCACCGTTTCTAACGCTTTCCAAACCTCTTCATTTGTCATGGCTCTCCCTCACATTTTCCAACCCGCTGCCGCTTTCCCGCTTGGGCTGCCTAGTGCCGCCAATAGTGCACCGTTTTGCTCCTTGAACAAACACTTCGTCCGTCATAAAGAGGCGTCACGCCCAACGCCGCATGTTGGCAAACAGCGGCGCCGGCATTACCATATCGCATGCGGGACGGCGCGGTATACTTCTGACAACGTCGCCAGCGCTTCGTCCAAATCGGGCGTATGTTCGCCGTTGCGGCCGTTGCCATGCTTCATGCCAAACGGCATCGGCCACTCAAGCCCCACCTCGGCAAACGCCGGCGCCAGCGCGGCAATGGTGTTTTCGGTCAGCACCTTTTCCTCATCAATCAGCCCCCACCGCACCATGTCCGTTCCTTTCGCTCCGAGCGTCAACACACCGGCAAAATCAGCGGCCACGTCTTGAATGGCTTTGGTCATTCGCGTCCGCGCTTCCCCAGGGGCATTCGTCAGCTGGACAAACCACGTATGCCAATGAAGCAAATGGTAGTGCAGCTCCACTTGAATTTTCGCCGCTACTTCCGCGAGCGGGGCATAGCTGCTTTTGGTCAGCGATTCGAGACGGACGCGCTTGGCCTGCGTATAAAAATAGTGGCGAACAACGGTGAACGCCCAATCATAGCGAGGCTCACGCAAATAATGCCCCGGGCCGTTCGCCCGTTCGAGCAAAACCGCATTGCGCCGGGCCGAAGCCGGGCGGGCGTGCGCCAGTTCGTCGGCTGATCCACAGCCAAGATCTTCAAGCAGCTGATAATACATGGCCGCATGGCCCATCGTGTCCTGACTGATGGAAGAAAAAGCGATGTCCTCCTCAATATGCGGCGCCAGGCCGAGCCATTCCGAGCCGCGGTAGGCAAGCAAAAAGTCATCGTCGGCCAGCTGGAACAACAGCTCCGTCAACGCATCCCGGCCGTTCGCATCGACATGCTTTTCACTCATCGTTGAATCTCGCCTTTCCATGACAAAATTTCTTTTTCGTCAAACGCCTGTTGTTCATATTTGCGCCACCGCTTTTTCAAATCCCCATATCCCCGCGTCAGCCGGTAATCTTTGTTGTCAAGCCGCTTGAGCGCTGCTTTTTCGTCTTCACTCATCCGCCGGATATAGTCCCGCTTTACGACCCAAAGGTCAGCGACCGGCTCACGGCGCATAAAGTTTTCCTGCGCCATCACGAGCGCGATCTCCTCATTGGGGGCAAGCAGACTGAATTGATGCTGCATCGGTGCATCCGGCGCTTTGCGGCTGAACACCTCAAACACTTGATAAAATCCTCGTTCTTTCCCCGCCATGGCCATCCCTCCTCATCCGGCCGTCCGCACCGCACTGAGCGCCTCGCGCACCCAGGCGTTTTGCTTGTATGCCGTCCGCCTCAGCTCCAGCCGCTCTTGCGATTTTGGTCCATGATTGCGAATGATTTGTTTAAACTTCTCCCAGTCCGGCTGCTGGTAAATCCATTGGCCCTTCTCTTTGTCAAAATGCATTGTCTCATCCGGAATCTTCAGACCAAGCGCCCAAATGCGCGGCACATATTTCGTAAAGAAGTCTTGGCGCAGCTGTTCATTCGTTTTCGTGCGGATGCGGTATTTGATCGTGATGTCTTGCTTCGAGGTTCCCGTCGTGTCGGCCGTCGGCGGGCCGAAAAACATGAGCAACGCCTCCCACCAACGGTTGAGCGCCTCTTGCAGCATCTCCTTCTGCTCCTTCGTCCCTTCGGCGAGCGCCAAAATGATCGACTCGCCGTGCTGGGCGTGAAACACTTCCTCGGCGCAAATGCGCTTCAGCGCCCGTGCGTACGGTCCGTATGAGGCATCCAGCATGTTCGTCTGCGTCATAATCGCCGCCCCGTCGACAAGCCATCCGATCAGCCCGGCGTCCGCCCATGTCGGCGCCGGCATATGAAACACGTTATGAAACTTCAACCGTTCGTTTAATAAATCTTCGATAATGTCTTCCCGCGTTTTCCCAAGCGGCGCCAGCAAATCTTCCGCCACCCGCAGCAGCAGCTGGCCGTGCCCCATCTCGTCCTGCACCTTCGCCATGATGCCAAGCTTCCGGCGCAGCGACGGCGCTTTCGGCACCCATTCTTTTTCCGGAAGCGCTCCCATAATTTCGCTCACCGCATGCATCGCAATCAGCTTGATGAGCGTCATTCGATATTCATCCGGCATCCAGTCATCGGCTTCGATCTTTTCCCCCGCCTCGATGCGCTGCATAAACCGTTCGTATTTCTCCTCATCTGACAGGCGGGTGAACGTCATGATAGACGCCATCCCCATACACCTCTCATTTAATATATATAACGTTTGTTTAACGTTATTATATTTTAATGTTATACATTTTGCAATCGTTTTTTCTCTTTCTTGATCAAATGGATTGCGGTGCTTCAAGATGGCGACGGTCAACGATACGCACTGCTTTTCCTTCCGACCGCGGGAGCGTTTTCGGCGAATGGAGATGGACGTCAATCGAAATAAGACAGTGCGTTTTCAACAATGACTGAATGCGCCGGGCAAGGGCCGCGGCCTGCTCGCTTTGCAAATCTCCCCCGACCTCGCTGTAAAAACGGTCGGTCACTTCCGCATGTAGCTCAAGCGCTTCCAAATGTCCGTGGCGGAGACGGTGCAACTGATAGTGCGGAGCCAGTTCCGAGACACGAAGCAGATGGTGCTCAATTTCCGACGGGAACACATTGACGCCGCGGATGATGATCATATCATCAACCCGCCCCTTGACCCGCGACATGCGCGCCGTCGTCCGCCCGCAAGCACACCGCTCTCTCGTCACGGAAGCGATGTCGCCCGTCCGGTAGCGGATGACCGGAAACGCCTCTTTCGTCAAGCTCGTAAAAACCAACTCTCCTTCTTCCCCTTCCGCCACCGGCTCGAGCGTTTTCGGGTCGATCACTTCCACAAGGAAATGGTCCTCAGCGATATGGAGGCCGTTTTGCGCTTCGTGGCATTCCATCGCCACCCCCGGGCCGATCACTTCACTCAGCCCGTAAATGTCGCATGCCTTCATATCAAACGTTTCTTCAAGCGTGCGCCGCATTTCCTCGGACCACGGTTCTGCACCGAAGATGCCGTATTTGAGCGATGTTTGCCGCGGATCTTTGCCCAGCTCCTTCATCCGTTCGGCAATGTTCAATACATAGGACGGCGTGGCGCAAATGACAGTCGGCTGAAAATCTTCAATGATCATCACTTGCCGGTCGGTGTTGCCCCCGGATACCGGCACCGTCACGGCGCCAAGCCGCTCGCTGCCATAATGCAGCCCGAGCCCGCCCGTAAACAGCCCGTATCCATAGGCGTTGTGAATCACATCCCCCGGTTTTCCGCCCGCGATGACAATCGCCCGCGCCACAATATCGGCCCAGTGCTCAATGTCCTGCTTCGTGTAAGCGACCACCGTCGGTTTGCCGCTCGTGCCGCTTGAAGCGTGCACACGGACGCATTGGGAAAGATCGACCGCGAGCAAACCAAACGGATAATGATCCCGCAAATCCCGCTTTGTCGTAAACGGGAGCTTGCGCACATCCTCAAGCGTCCGGATGTCCTCCGGCTTCACTCCGCATTCATCAAACCGTTGCCGATAAAACGGCACCCGCGCATACACCCGCTCCGCCGTCACCCGCAGCCGCTCGAGCTGGAGCGCCTCAAGCTCACGGCGTGCAGCCGTCTCGATGTCATGCAAAATCATCGTTTCCGCCCCCTCTTTTTTGTAACTATTCAGCCACATGATCAAGTGAGTTGAATAGTTTTTAAAACGCTTCCAAAAATACAAGAAATATATAACGTTATATTAACGTAACATATATAAAATATCATATCTAATCTTAAAATAGTCTAAATAGTATAAAATGTCAATATCATTTTTGCCTGCATCCAAGTGAGAAAGGAGCAGTCGCTTTCGGTTCTTCGTTTCAGACAAAGGCAAGCAGAAACAGGCGCCCCGCTTTCTCCCGAACACTTGCCGTTTGCGGCGGAAGTCCGCGCAGAAAAACGTTCGCGACGCCCCCATGCTTCATATTTAGTCGAATACGCTTTTCAGTTGAGGCAATCGGCGCGAGAAAAAATAAAAAAGGGGGATCCGTAAACGGCTGGATCCCCTTCCGACAAACCACTAAATTTTCATCATCCTCGGAAGCGTTGCGTGAACGGATTTCGATTCATCCATACGACAAACTACTAAATTTTCATAATCCCGCCCGTGCTCGCCGAGGTGACATGTTTCGAGTAGCGGGCGAGGTACCCGGTTTTCACTTTCGGCTCAAAGCCTTTCCAGCTCGCTTTTCGGCGTTCAAGCTCTTCGTCGGACAGCTTGACGTTGATCGTCCGTTTCACTGTGTCGATTTCAATGATGTCGCCGTCTTGGATGAAGGCGATTGGGCCGCCTTCCGCCGCTTCCGGAGACACATGCCCGACCGACAGGCCGCGCGAGGCGCCGGAGAAGCGGCCGTCGGTCACAAGCGCCACCTTGGTGCCAAGCCCCATGCCGACAATTTGCGATGTTGGCGCAAGCATTTCCGGCATGCCTGGGCCGCCTTTTGGCCCTTCATAGCGGATGACGACGACATGACCCGGTTGGATTTTGCCGCTGGCGATGCCTTCCAGCGCCTCTTCCTGCGAATCAAAGACGATCGCCGGGCCTTCATGGCGCGTAATGCCGCCTTGAACCGCGCCCGTTTTAATGACGGCACCGTCCGGAGCCAAGTTGCCGAACAAAATGGCGAGGCCCCCCGTTTCCGAATACGGGTTGTCAATCGGCCGAATGACGTCATAGTTTTTCACTTCACAGCCGGCGATGTTTTCACCGAGCGTCTTGCCGGTGACGGTCAGCGTATCCAAATGCAGCGTCCCTTCTTTTTTCGCCAATTCATTCAGCACCGCCGAGACGCCGCCGGCTTCGTGCAAATCTTCAATGTAATGAATATCGGAGGCCGGTGCGAGCTTCGCCAAGTGCGGCACGCGGGCGGCGATTTCGTTGATCCGCTCGAGCGAGTAGTCAATGCCAGCTTCATTGGCGATCGCCAGCGTATGCAGCACCGTGTTCGTCGAGCCGCCGAGCGCCATATCGAGCGCGAACGCGTTGTCAATCGCTTTTTCCGTCACGATGTCGCGCGGCTTAATATCATGCTCAATCAAATACATGAGCTGCTTCGCTGAGCGGCGGACGAGCTCTTTACGCGCCGGGTCGACCGCCAAAATCGTGCCGTTGCCCGGCAAAGCCAACCCAAGCGCTTCAGCCAAACAGTTCATCGAGTTGGCGGTAAACATGCCGGAACACGACCCGCACGTCGGACAGCCGTAGCGTTCGAGCTCTTCCAACCCTTTTTCATCGAGCGTTCCACCCAAATACGCGCCGACGCCTTCAAACACGGACGAAAGCGAGATTTTGCGCCCATCTTTCGTGACACCGGCTTTCATCGGCCCGCCGCTGACGAAAATCGTCGGGATGTTGAGCCGCATCGCTGCCATCATCATCCCCGGCGTAATCTTGTCACAGTTGGGAATGCACACCATACCGTCAAACCAGTGCGCGGAAATGACCGTTTCAATCGAATCCGCGATGATTTCCCGGCTCGGAAGCGAATAGCGCATCCCGATATGGCCCATCGCAATGCCGTCATCAACGCCGATCGTATTCATTTCAAACGGGACGCCGCCCGCCTCGCGAATCGCTTCTTTGACAATTTTTCCAAACTCTTGCAAATGGACGTGTCCCGGAATGATGTCGATGTACGAGTTGACCACGGCAATGAACGGTTTGTCAAAATCTTCGTCTTTCACGCCAGCTGCCCGCAGCAAACTCCGATGCGGAGCGCGGTCAAACCCTTTTTTGATCATGTCGCTGCGCCGTTTTTTCATCTGTTGTCCCTCCATCGTACAAAGTGCTAGGTTGCTAGTATTGTACCACTTTTTCTAATAGAAAGACAATTATCTTTATTTTGAATACGTTTTCATTTGCTGCCCGCAGTCCAAGTCAGCGGCAGCGCCGCTTCCCAGCCAAGCTCCGGCCGTTCGCCATTCCTTTGCGCCAGCGAAAGCGGCTGTATCCCGATCGCCTCGCCAAACAGACCGGAAAAGCTGGTGAAAATGCTGTTCGTACCATCGCCGGCGTTCGCTGGGAAATAAAGGCGGTTTGCGCTTTTTCTCCATGCTTCCACCCAACGGAACGGCGGTCACCAGGTTTCCCGGCGGAGGACAACGAGCGGTTTGCGCTGCGTTGATCGTTCCGTTTCCTTCTCTCTTGACAACAGCCGAATTTGCCGGCATAATTTCTTACAAACTATCTATCGTTCTGGACGATGACAATGGATCGACGGGAACGGCACGGGACTAGTAAACCGAGGGAACGCGCCAGAGAGTGGAACCCATAGGCTGGAAGGTTCCTCGCGGGAAGCCGGTTGAACCTGCCCTAGACGGCCGCTTATGCAAACATAAGCCGCATGCCTGCGTTATAGGCCAGAGGTGGGCGCTTTGTGCGCCAAAAAAGGTGGTACCGCGGAACGCTTTTCCGTCCTTTTGCCAAAGGAGGAGAAGCGTTTTTTTGTTGGCCGCCTTTCCAACGGGCGGCAAACAACAATGGCATAGACAGCGGCAAAACACGCAAAGGAGGGAACGCCATGAAACGGCAGCGCGTCGTCGTCAAAATCGGGAGCAGCTCGCTCACCGATCCAAAAGGCGGCCTATGCCTTGACAAACTTCATGATCACGTCGAAGCCATTGCGCACCTGAAACAGCTTGGCCATGACGTCATTCTCATCACTTCGGGGGCGGTCGCTGCCGGGTTCGGACCGTTAGGCTACCCGGCGCGGCCGACGACGCTCGCCGGCAAACAGGCGGCCGCCGCCGTCGGACAAAGCCTGCTCATGCAGGCGTACAGTTCGGCGTTCGCCCGATTCGGCTTCACCGCCGCCCAATTGTTGTTGACGCGCAGCGATTTTTACAGCCGCGAGCGGTTTCGCAATTTGTTTGCGACGATCACGACATTGCTTGAGCACGGCGCCGTCCCGGTCATTAACGAAAACGATCCGGTTTCCGCTGAGGAGCTGACGTTTGGCGACAATGACATGCTTTCCGCCTTGGTCGCCGGCTTTTTGCACGCCGATGCGCTCGTTTTGCTCACCGACATTAACGGGCTGTACGACGCCAATCCGAAAACGAACCCACAGGCGAAAAAGTACGCCTTTTTGCCGGAGATTACAAGCGAGATGCTCGCCTCAGCCGGCGGCAGCGGCTCGGCAGTCGGCACCGGCGGCATGCGCTCAAAGCTGTTGGCCGCCCGAAAAGCGCTCTCGTTCGGTGTCAGCGTCTTCATCGGCACGGGAAGCGGCAAAGAAAAACTCGCCGATATTTTGGCTGGAAAAGGGGACGGCACGTACATCGGCGCTCCGTTTCCGAAACAAATGCAAATGCGCAAGCAATGGATCGCCTATCACGCCCCCGTTTCCGGCACGATCACCGTTGACAGCGGCGCCGAGGAAGCGCTGCTTGTGCGCGGGAAAAGCTTGCTTCCGGCCGGCGTCACGGCCGTTTCCGGCGACTTCCATGCGATGGATGTCGTCGACGTCGTCAATGAAAAAGGCGTCACCATCGGCCGCGGCCAAGTGTATTACGCCGCCGCCGATTTGAAAAAAGTGAAAGGGCGGCCGAGCGAAGAGGCCCGGCAATACTCTTACCTTCACCGCCCGGAAGTCATCCACCGCAACAATTGGGTCACTTTGCGAAAGGAGCGTGTCCAAAGATGAACGAACTGCTGGAAAAAGCCGAACGGTTGAAAACGGCGGCACAAACGTTGGCCATGCTGTCTACCGAAGAAAAAAATGCGGCATTGGAACAGATCGCCCAAGCCATCGACCGCGAACGGGCCGTCATTTTGGCGGCAAACGAAAACGATATGGCCGCCGGCCGCGCGCAAGGGCTGTCGCCGGCTTTGCTTGACCGGCTGCAGCTCACGAATGAACGGATCGATCAAATCATCGGCGGCGTCCGCCAAGTCGCTTCATTGCCTGACCCGGTCGGGGAAATCGTTGCCGAATGGACGCGGCCAAACGGGCTGCGCATTCAAACCGTGCGCGTGCCGCTTGGGGTGATCGGCATGGTGTATGAGGCGCGCCCGAACGTGACGGTCGATGCCGCCAGCCTTTGCCTGAAAACGGGCAACGCCGTCTTGCTCCGCGGCAGCTCGTCGGCGCTTCATTCCAACAAAGCGCTTGTGGCGGTCATGAAAGAGGCGCTTCGCACAACGGCCATCCCGGAAACCGCCATTGAGCTGCTCGAAGACACGAGCCGGGAAACGGCCCAGCGCATGTTCCGCCTCAACGACTATCTTGATGTCCTCATTCCGCGCGGCGGAGCGGGGCTGATCCGCTCGGTCGTCGAAAACGCCACCGTACCGGTGCTTGAGACCGGCGTCGGCAACTGCCATATTTTCATCGACGAATCGGCCGAGCGGCTGATGGCAATCGATATCGTCGTAAACGCCAAACTGCAGCGTCCGTCCGTCTGCAACGCCGTTGAAACGGTGCTCATTCATGAACGGTGGCCGTACGCTGGCGAACTGCTTGAGGCGCTTCACGCTCGCGGCGTCGAGCTGCGCAGCGACCACCGCCTTGCCGCTATGCATCCGTTTGTCAACGAAGCGACAGAAGAAGACTGGCATACGGAATATTTGGCGCCGATTTTAGCCGTGAAACTCGTCGACGATGTCGATGAAGCGATCGAGCATATCCGCCGCTACGGGACGAAACATTCGGAAGCGATCATCACCGAAAACGAGGCGCACGTCCGCCGCTTTTTCCAAGCGGTCGACGCGGCGGTGTTGTACCATAACGCGTCCACCCGCTTCACGGATGGCGAACAGTTCGGCTACGGGGCAGAAATCGGCATCAGCACGCAAAAGCTGCACGCCCGCGGGCCGATGGGGCTTGTGGCCATCACGACAACGAAATCGCTCGTGTATGGGAGCGGGCAAATTCGAACCGTATGACCAAGGGCGGGAAGCGGGCCCCCGCCCGTGCGCTCCCGTCCTTTTGATGCATACAACGATCAGGAAAGAAGGGGTGCCACGATGCCGTTCATTGATTTTCGCAGCGATACCGTGACCAAACCGACGCCAGAGATGCGCCGGGCGATGTTGGAAGCCGAAGTCGGCGACGACGTATACGGCGAAGATCCGACCGTCAACCGTTGAGAAGCGTTGGCGGCCAAAATGCTTGGAAAAGAAGACGCCTTGTTCGTCACAAGCGGCACGCAAGGAAACCAAGTCGCCATCTTGACGCATTGCCGCCCGGGGGATGAGGTGATATTGGAAGCCGAATCGCACATTTTCTTGTATGAGGCGGGAGCGGCAGCGGCGCTCGCCGGCGTCCAAACGCGGCCGATCCGCGGGACAAACGGTGCGATGGACCCGGATGACGTCAAAAAAGCGATCCGCAGCGACGACATCCACCATCCGCGGTCCGGGCTCGTTTGCTTGGAAAATACCCACAACAAAGCCGGTGGAAAAGTCATTTCCGTGGAAACGATGAAAGCGATCTACCATGTCGCCAACGAATACGGCGTTCCCGTCCACCTTGACGGAGCGCGGCTGTTTAACGCCGCCGTTGCCGCCGGAGTGCCGGTGACGGAATTCACGAAATATGCCGATACGGTGCAAATCTGCCTCTCAAAAGGACTATCCGCACCGGTCGGATCGGTGCTGGCCGGCAGCCGCTCCTTCATTAAAGAGGCGCGCAAATGGCGGAAGCGGCTCGGCGGCGGTCTGCGCCAAGCCGGCGTCTTGGCTGCGCCGGGCATCATCGCCCTTGAAACAATGGTCGACCGCCTCGCCGAAGACCACGCAAACGCCCGCCTGCTCGCGAACGGGCTGGCGGCCATTCCCGGCCTGTCCGTCGATGTCGATGGAGTCGAAACGAACATCGTCCTTTGCCATATTCGCGACACCGGGCTTTCCAACGAAGCGTTTATCGCCCTTTTGAAAACAGCCGGCATCTTGGCCAGCCCGTTTGATGACGGCGTCATTCGCTTCGTCACCCACCGGGAAATCACCGCCGATCTAGTGCAAACCGCACTCGAACGAATCAAGCGGCAATTGTTCTAACAGATTCAGCAAATAGGTATGAGTTTTCATCCTTCCCGATTTGGAAACACCTTTTGAACACCATATTTCTTTTTTCCGTGAAAATGCCGAACTGGCGCGGATTTTCATCCCCGGGTGGAGGGCAAAACGTTGCCCATGGACCTTTTCTGAAAGGCAATAGATTTTGTAAAATATCGTTTTCCTTTACAGTCCCTTCTAAACAGAAAACGACCTGGACCGCCTATGGCTTTCGGGTCGTTTTCGTTGTTCTCCGTCCCTGCTTTCTGTCAACGTTCGCTTCGCGGTGCCGCAAACACCCAACAGCGGCTGCCAACGAAGTTCACCGCCATGCCCATGACCGTGGCCGCACCTTTCGCGAGCCAAAGCGGGCCGAGCCGTTCGGCCGCCAACAAGACGACAAGCGACACCCCAAGCGACAGCCCGTTGACCGCAAGAAACCGAAGCAATTCCCCGATATTCGCCTTTTGCTTCATTTGAAACGTCCAGCGCCGGTTCCAAACGTAGCTGTTTGCCACCCCGGCGCCGTAAGAAGCGACTTGCGCCGCGGCCGCAGGAACGCCTGCGGCAGTGAGCAGAAAAAAGACAGCGAAGTCGACCGCCGTATTGCCCACCCCGACGACGGCAAACCGCCATATGGCTTGTTTTTCTTTACGGAATGTAGGAAGGCTTTCGTTCATGTCTCGTTCCGACTCCCCATGTTTCATTGACAATATATAGAGGCCGCTCTTTCACTTCATCGTAAATGCGGCCGATGTATTCACCGGTAATCCCAAGCATCGTCATCGTCACTCCGTTGCAAAACAGCATGACCATCAAAAGCGATGCCCATCCGGCCACGGTCGAATGGGTGAACCACTTCAAGTACAATACCGCCATCATGCCGACCACACTTGCCGCCGACAAAGCAAACCCAAGCCAGCTCGCCAATTTGAGCGGCTTATGCGAAAAAGACGTAATGCCGTCTAACGAAAAACGAATCATCTTTTTCAGTGGATACTTTGTCTCCCCAGCCAGCCGCGGCTCTCGCTCGTATTCCACCGCTATGTGCCGAAAACCGACCCAGCTGACAAGCCCGCGGACAAAACGATTTCGCTCCCGCATATAGCGTAACTGATTACACACTTTCCGGTCAATGAGACGAAAATCGCCGGTATCAGCGGGAATGTCGATCTCGGTCGCCGCCCGCAGCAAGCGGTAGAACACATACGCTGTCCATCGCTTGAACAACGTCTCCCCCTTCCGCTTGACGCGCCGAGCATAGATAACATCATACCCTTCTTTCCAACGCGCGATCATGTCCAAAATCAGTTCAGGAGGATCTTGCAAGTCGGCGTCAATGATGATGACAGCTTGGCCAGAGGCGTAATCCATTCCTGCTGTAATCGCGATTTGATGACCGAAATTGCGGGAGAAGTCAATGTACTTCACCGTTTCATCTTTCACGGCCAGTTCCCTCAAGATATCGAGCGTCCCATCGGTGCTGCCGTCATTCACAAACAACAATTCATACGGCTCACCCGTTTGCTCCATCACTATTTTCAGCCGTCGGTACGTCTCACGGATCACGAGCGCTTCATTATAGACAGGAATAATGACAGAATAGGTCGCCATCGATTTCCCTCCTTGCTTCCTCTATGGATTTCTTCGGCTACGAACACCCTCACCAATTTTGCCACCGCCTGCTTTACGTTTTCCTCTATGGATTTCTTCGGCTACGAAGCTGATCACCCGCCAATGATCGGCTTGAATCAGCTTCAATTATTTTAATGGAGAATCCCATAAAAAACGCTTTTCTACGAATGTCCTAGTTTTGAAAAACAGCGATGGATATCGGCTTGTTTTTCTCGAGCCCTTTATCCATTGTATACGTAGAGCGTCATTTCTCTGCGCTCCATTCCACCGTTTAAGGCCTTTTCTCCGCCATTCCATTCTGAAAATGGAACTTCTTTGCAATGTGTTTGAATCCATTGAACAAGCTCATGATTTCCTCGCCCTTCACCGGAAAGGAGAAAATACTTCACCTCACCGTTGCGAGCCATTTCCTCTAGCTTCTTCGGCGTTAGTACGGGATCCGTTCCGCCGAATCCGCCCATCGCCATCACCGCTCGATCGGTGTGAAGCATCAACTCCGCCGCCTCGGTCGCACGGATGGTGGCCGCTAAATATTTGGCTTCACCCGCATGCTGCTCCAAATAGGACACTAACGCTGTCAACGAGCGGGAAGTTTGCCACCGCCCCGCTCCATCGCCGGGTTGTCCCGTCTCTCCTCTCAGCGAACGCTCCTCTTGTCCATCCGGCATCGCGGCTGTCGGCATGGGCGCGCCTCTATCTCGTTGTAAATCTGGTCCAGCGTATGGAATGGTGCTGTTTGTCCCATATAGCACTGGCGTCAGCGACCAATAGGCCGGCAATGCCAGCACGCCAATGAGCGCAGCTCGATAGACGATCCGCCTTCCATGCTCGCGGCCTTCCATCGCGAACCAAAGGCAAACCATTGCAGACCCATAAAATCCGACAGCGAGCGGCCATACTGGGGAGAACGAACTACGGTATTGCCAGGCTGTCCATACTTCGAACGCATACGTCGCCACCAGGGCGGCCGGGAACAACCACCTCGTCCACCGTTCGCTGGACGCCAACAAGGCCAACATCGCTCCACCCGCTCCCACTAATACTGCTATAGCCGGCGCCAGCATACTTAAATAATAGCGGTGATAAAATCCGGCAATGCTAAAAAATACGAGCATCGGACCAAGCCAGGCGAACCAAAAGAGCAAGAATTGATGAAACGCGGTCATCTGCCGGCGTCGCCATACGTCTATTCCCAAGCCGATCGCTACAACGGCCGCAAACGGCAACAGCCAGCTCGCCTGCCCGGCAAGCGGCAGTTGAAACAAACGAAGGACGCCCGGGTCACCAATCTCGCCGCGACCAATGCCACCCATCCCACCTCCAGGCACAGATGGCGGACTTTGCAGTTGGCTGCCCACCGTTGGCGGCGCCCCTCCTGACCCATCCGGAAACGCCGTTCCCGCTTTGCCGTTGAACGGTGGCTTGTCATCAACAGGTGGCTGCGCGTTGCCGTTAACATCCGCCCTCCCCTTTCCTCCACCCGGTCCAGCTTCCCCGGTCAACCGCTCAATTCCGTTATATCCAAGCGCCAAATCTAACACAGAATTCGTCTGACTGCCCCCGATATACGGACGCTTATCAGCAGGAATCAGCGCCACCGCAGCCGCATACGAAAGCGAAACCGAAAGCAGCACGATCGTCGCCAACAGCAAATGTCCCACCCGTTTTTTCCACGGCACCCGCCCAGCGAGCCAGTAAAATAAGTAAAACGCCGGGAGCACCATGTACGCCTGCAACATTTTCATATTGAACCCGATGCCGACGACCGCAAAACTGCCAACCAGCCACGTCCATCGTTGCGTCATCACCGCTTTCATCAGCATCCAAGTCGCAAAGAGCAATGTGAACACCAAAACGGCATCAATATTGTTCGTCCGCGCCACAGCGACGAACGCCGGGGTGCAAGAAAAGGCGAAACTTGCCCACCGCGCCGCTGTCTGTCCGGCCCACGGCCGGACGATGACATAAATCATCCATGTGGCCGCGATCCCCGCCGCCGCTTCCGGAAGCAAAACACTCCAATCACTAACGCCAAACAGCTTCACGCTGAGCGCCTGCAACCAAAGAGCGACTGGGGGCTTATCAACGGTAATAAATCCCTCTGGGTCGAGGGCGGCAAAGAAAAACGCCTTCCAGCTTGCTGCCATGCTTTTCGCCGCTGCTGTGTAATAGACGTTGGAACCGCTGTTTCCTATTTGATAGAGATGCAAAAAAGCCGACCAGACCATGATCGCGATGATCCATCCGTCCAATTTCCATTGTTTTTTCTTCATGAACTCTCCCTTTCCCTCGTTTTCTTTTTTCCTACTAAGGGGGAAAAGCAGCGATGCCCCTTAACTGACGTCAGATGACATGAAACGAGAAGCCGATCCCACCCAAGGTTTCTTCATTTAAAAAACAAGGGGGTGATACAACACGCTTCTTATCATCACCCGTCTTCTATGGTTACGTTACATAGTGTTGGTGAAAGTTTGGTGAAAAAATGAAACGAGTGGACTAGATTTTCATTTTCCCGATGCCGGCCATGTGCTATGATCAGAGTAAAGGAGGTGAAACTCATGGAAGGCGAAACGATCGTGCAGCAAATTCTAAAGGCGCTTGACTTGCATTCCGATCAACTCCGTCAACAAATGAAGGAAATGGAAGAGCGATTGCGCGCCGAAATTCAAGATACAGAAAACCGATTACGTACTGAACTTCAAGAAACAGAAGACCGATTGCGCGCCGAGATTCAGGATACCGAAAATCGGCTATATGCCAAAATTCGAGAGACGGAAGACCGGTTGCACCAAAAACTTTTGGATCTGGAAAAGCGCACGGATGCTCGATTTGAGCGCTTGGAAACGAAAATGAACTATTGGCGCCTTGAATGGTCGGAAACGCAGGAAACGGTCGACTTCCTCGCCCGCAAAACCCTCCAACATGAACGAAAACTCCGTTCCCGGGCTGGACAAAACGAAATCTCCTGAAAACTGAAAAAGAAACAAGCCAACCGGCCGCCAGCATGTTTCTGCTTGACGGCCGGTTGGGCTTTTGTCTCGTGCTTGCCCCTCTTCAAGGCAGATTCTTTTTTGAACAGACGACCGCCTTGATCGGTCATCGATGTGTCGAACAGCGGCCAATGTTGCGGGGCGTTCTTCTTATTCGTTTCCTTGCCGCTTGGCGATGTCCGCGCCGGAAAACGCCGCTTTCATCGCTTCATACGACGGCTTCAGCCGCTCGTGGTAGCGCGGCGTCTCCCACGTCGGCCACGTGTACGTGTAAAACTGCCGAGCCGGCAGCACATTTCCTTCCAGCGCTGGGAACGAAAATGAGCGCTCCCCGTCGGCGACGTACACGCCGAGGCGGATGCCGGGGATGATCTTTCGGCTTTTTAGACCTTCTTTTGACCAGATATCGCCCATCACCTCGCGCCGGCTTGGATCAGTGACATTCAACAGCGCCCACGGCAGGCGGATTTCATACATATCACCGCGGCGGCTCACGCTGAGATCGGCAAGCGAGTCATAGGCCGCATCGGCCGGGTTGGCGGTGCCGAAGCGAAGCACCCCGGTCTCATACGAATCAAACGGCACGGCCTTGCCATCGGCTTCCTCGAGCTTTTTATTCAGCGTCAACCGGATCGGATGATATACTCCGTTATCTTTGCGATGGGCGTACGGCGCCATCGGCATCATGTGCAGCTGATGGCCGTAATGATAAGAAAACGTGTCATAGTAGCTGTCGACAAGCAGCCGGGCACGCTGCTTTCCATGGATGACTAAAGCAAAGTCAATCCCCGACGTGCGCACGCCGGAAAGGCCCGGGAGGCGCGATTGCCCTTGGCCTGGAATTGTATCAAACGCAATGTACGTCGTCGTTTCATAGGTGATGCGCGCACCGTCAAGCCGCACGTACAAATATCCTTCATCGCTCGTGACATACAGCGCCCGCTCTCCGTCCGACCATACGGGATCGATTCCATTGAACGTCCAATCGTCTTTCCTCCCATCGACTTGGATCGTCGCCGCTGCGCTCGGCCCCGGGTCGAAGCGAAGCAGGCCGAAATGTTGCTCGTTCGTTTGTACGTTCAGCCAAAATGGGCGGCGGTCTGGATTGTCATACTCCATCGTATTCCACGTTCGTTTGAACCACTCATCTTGCCACGAAAACAACAGCCCGCCGGCCATTCGCTCATGAACGATATCTTCAAACAACTTCCGGTCGATCATCCCTTGTTCATGTTCCGACAGAAACCCTTGGTGTTTGCCGTGCACGTTTCGGTGCGCCATGCCGCGCGACGAAGGAACACCGAACTCGGCGACGAGAATCGGCATCCGGTGAGCCGCCTTCATCTCATGCAAGTAGCCGGCATAGCTGTTATGCTCGCCGCGCGAGTCGACATAGCGGATATATGTTTCTTCTCTGTTCAAAAAATCCGGATAATACGGATAAATATGATACGAAGCGAACCATCCGGCGCGCAGCTTGTCGGTGGCGTACATGACATTCGGATTGACGGAAACAAGATCTTCTTTGACAAACGGCTCGGCCGGATGACGAAGGAAATCGGTCGTCACCCAGTTGGTGAAACTCACGGGCCGCTGCCACCCATACGTTTCCGTCTCATAGCCGACCGCTTCGTCGACCGCACGCGCGAGCCACGCTTCAAACGGGCTTGCTCCCTTCGTATACACATATGTCCCGCGGTAATCCCCTGATCCGCGATGGGCTTTGTTCGTGGCGGCAACAACGTCCGGATCCCATTCGACACCGAAAATCCACCCGAGGACATAAGGGGAAAGGTCATATCGGTACACTCCCCCGGCGTGGCCCGGCCGCTTTGGAATGTTGGCGTTGCCGTGGATGATGTCGATCGTGCGGCGAATCTCGGCGCGAAACGCCCCGTCCACCGCGGGGGACCAAACATCTTTGATCCGAAGCATCATCGCTTCATCGATCCAAACGCCGTGAAACAAATAGAGCGGCTGCTTGGCGGTTTGATTGTATTCGTAGAGCGCTTCGTAAAACGCCGGCGGATGAATCGTGTAGACGCGGACGGCGTTCGCCCCCATCGCCCCGATATACTGAAGCCAGCGGAAGTATTCTTCCTTCGTGATTTTCGCCTCGCCCGGAAACGCGCCGGGTTTGCTGATGCCGAGGTTGACGCCTTTGATGAGCAATGGCTCCCACCGCCCGCGGCGGTATACTTGCAGATCGTCGCGCCCGACCGTCCCCGCCAAGCGGATGCCGTCCTGCTCCGCCGTTTCTGTAGCGGCAGGCCGCTTCTTCTCCTCTTGATACGTTTTGATTTCTTGCAAAATGGCTTTCATCATCGGCACGTACACTTTCCAGTAAAACGCCGTCTCATCATCCGGGCGGCTGCTCGCCGTCCACTTGCGCCATCGATCGAATCCAACCGTTTGGTAAATCGACGGCACACTGCCTTGATCGGCGTAATCGCCGCAAAAGTAGTACGACTGGTACGTGCGCGTCTCATAGCGGACAACGGCCGGAAACGAAACCGGAACCCCGATGGCGCGCAGTTTCTCGTTCCCGCGTTTGGAAAGCGACAACGTATAGGTCGCCAACACATCGTCCGGATCAAGCGGCTGGACGATGTCAAACCAGTACGAATAAGGAGCGCGCTCATGTTGGCCCCACCGCGCTTTTCCCGCTTTCGTATACGAAAACACGACGCCATCGCCGCCAAGATCGCGCCGGTCCAAAACGATCAACCGATCGCGTTCATCCACAAGCACAATTCCCGGACCGCGAAACGCAAACGGCGTCCCATATTGTTGTTCGTAGTTCTCCCTGACCCACGCCGGCACTTCCCGGCTGGATAAATCGGGAAAATAACGGCCGATCCACCCCGTCCAATGGAAGCCGAACAGCGATTCAAACGACGCGCGCACCTCCTGCGCTGTCGGGTGGGCCATCGAGTTGAATTCGGCGATCAACGTGTTTCCCCCTTCCCGGGCGAACCGCCAAAGCGCCTTCACCGTCTCGCCGTCCAGCCCGCCGTGCACTTTCGCCGACCGCGCTCCGTCCGTCCGCTGGCGAATGAACTCTTCTTCATAGACGCCGTACGTGTCGACGACATACACGGCATCATAGCGATCCATCGTGTTCGGAAGCGGGCGCACTTCGTATGCCCCGCCGCCCTTTGGCACAAATCCGACATAATCGCGCGCCGCATCATACGTCTCACCGTTCCGGTGCACGTACTTTTGCGCCCGGAGCAGCCAAACAAGCCCTTGGTGCTCGCGGTACGACCGATCCGGCACCGTGTCATCGACAATGAGCAGCTCAAGCTCCGTTTCCGGCTTCAGCCACCAAAGCCAATACGGCGCCGACAGAAGCAGCACCGCCAAGACAATATACACATAAAGCCAGCGGAACGCCCTTTTCTCCATCTTCCCACTCTCCCTCACACCCGGTATCTTCCTTAATAACAAAAGGAGCGCTTGTCCGGCAAGAACAAACAAAGAAACAAACAGGCATTTCTGCCCAAAAAAGAAAAGAAACGCAGGGTCGTTCGTCCTCCCCCGCTCGCTGAACGCGCCCCCAATGTCCGATCCCCAACACAAAGTGAGTCTCTCTGATGGCTTCCGAAAACGAGTCCGTCCATCACTCACATCCACACCCTTGCCGATCAAGGACGCGAGACTGAACGCAAGGTGAGGACAAGCGGATCTGGCCCCCGAACCGCTTTGGCCACGCCCACAAAACTCGCTATTGGAAAAACCGCGATGACAACGCCAGCCTCTCCCGCTCCGTCACCGGCTTTCGATGCAGCCATTCAACCGAGGCACGAAGTCGGCCTGCATCATTACTGTCAGATTACCGCTCCGCCACCGGCTCTCGCCGCGGCCATCCAACACAAAAAGGCAAGCTCCCGACAAGAGCCTGCCTTTTCGTCATGACCATCTATCGATTCGGTTCATATACATCCCACGTCCATTTGATCGACTCGACGATTTGCTCGGCCGCCTGTTCGGCCTCAAGCTCATTCAGCACCACGCGGGAATGATGGAGGGCGTAAGCCGACTGCCGCTGGAAAAACAGCTGCTCCACCTCTTCCAATGTTTTATTTTTCAACACCGGCCGGCTGTCGACAATGAGCGGCAGGCGCTCTTCTTTCCATTGATCCCATGACAAGTCAAGGAAAAAAACGATCCCATGAGCGAGGCATGCGCGCCGCACCTCCTCCTGCAAATACGCGCCGCCGCCAAGCGATAAAATTTTCAACCTTGTCTTCGTGCATAAATCGATGATTACCTCGCGCTCCACCTTGCGAAAGTACGCTTCCCCTTTTTGCGCGAAGATTTCCGGAATCGACATCCCGTGCCGCCGCTCGATTTCCGCGTCGACATCGATAAAATCGCGGTACAGCTTTTTCGCCACCAGCTGCCCGATCGTCGTTTTTCCCGCCCCCATAAAGCCGATCAATATGATGTTCCGCTCGCGGAGCGGGATGATCGTCTGCCTCTCCACGTTGCTTCACCTCTTTTTACTCTCTCTTCCCTGAGGACTGGCGGATGACGAGCTCCGGCGGCAAAATCGTCCGCTTTGGCGCGCCCGCATCCCCTTTCATGCGCTCATGCAACTGTTTGGCGGCAAAGGCGCCGATTTTCTCAGGAAATGCGGCGACAGTCGTAAGCGGCGGTTGAAACAAAGCGGATTCTTGAATGTTATCGAATCCGACGACCGCGATATCACGCCCTGGAACGATTCCTTCCTCCTTTAAGCTGAGCATCGCCCCGAAGGCGACAACATCGTTATAACAAAAGAGCGCTGTCGGCGGATTCGGTTGTTGCAAAACACGTTTCGTCGCCATTCGCCCGCCCTGTCTTGTTGTCGCCGACGGCACAAGCAATGCGTCATCTACCTCGATGCCTGCAGCGCGCAGCGCCTCGCTGTATCCCCTTTGGCGCGCCTTCCATACGGACGAATGCGGAGAACCGCCAATAAACGCAATGCGGCGATGCCCTTGAGCGATCAAATGCTCGGCCGCCATCCGCCCGCCAGCTACATTATCGATGCCAATATAATCAAATTGTCCCGCAGGAATTTCCTCGCGAGCAAACAGCACCACCGGGATATCCCATTGCCGCAACCGTTCGAGCATCTCTGTCGAACAACCTGGAACCGGGCTCATAATAACCCCACCAACCCGGTGTTCGAGCATTGTCGACAACAATGCGTCTTGTTTTTCCGGCCGATCAAATGTTGTGCCCAAAATCACCGTATATCCTTCTTGGTCGAGCGCCTCATGAACCCCGACAAGCAACTCGGAAAAAAACGGGTTGTCAAGCTCAGTAATGATCAGCCCGACCGTCGAAGAGCGCTGCGAGCGCAAATTAGCGGCCACGCGATCGTAGACGTAGCCGAGCTCTTTCATCGATTGAAGCACTTTTTCCCGCGTTTCTTTCGAAATATTCGGACTCCCGCGGACGACAAGGGAGGCGGTCGCCCGCGACACGCCAGCGTGTTTGGCGACTTGTTCGAGTGTCACGCGGGAACGTTTTTTATCTGACACCGTTCGAATCACCTGCTTTACCGTCGCTTTCGCCTACCAAAAGTATAAAGGGTGGCCGCAAGCAGTGTCAATGCAAGGCGCGGGCGGTCGCCAAAAAGAAACGTTTTCACCCGCACGGTTAAGCCTCACAAAAAAGCCCGCCATCTCCAAATGAGATGCCGGGAATAGACGGGACGTGCCACCCCGCTTAGATAATCTCTTTTTCTTTCAGTCGCCGAATGTCTTCCTCAGACATACCGAGCATGCTTTGCAAAATTTCTTGCGTATGCTCCCCCAAGTCTGGCGCAAGCTGACGCACCGAGCCCGGCGTTTTTTCGAATTTTGGAACAATTCCAGGCACTTTAATCTTGCCAAGACGCGGATGAGCCACTTCGATAATATTTTCCCGCGCCTGATAATGCGGATGCTCGAAAATATCTTTGATGCTTAAAATCGGACTGACCGGCACCCCGTGTTCGTCCAAAATCCGGAGCAGTTCGTCGCGCGGTTTGGAACGAATCCAGTCGGCAACGATCCCGTTCGTTTCTTCATGATGGGCGAGGCGCCGTGCATTGGTGCAAAACTTCTCGTGCGTCAATAAATCTTCTCTGCCCATCGCCTTTGCCAACCGTTCAAACGTCGAATCGGTGCTTGCGACGAGCACGACCCAATGCCCGTCCTCCGTCATAAACGTGCCGGCTGGACTCGAATGTCCCGACAATCCCGGCGACCGCTCGCGCACCTTGCCCAATTGGTCGTATTCGGCAATTAAAAATTCCATCATGCGGAATACTGATTCGTAAAGAGCGATATCAACCATCTGTCCTTCCCCGTCCGGATGAACATCACGGTAGTAAATGGCGGTCACCGCCGCAAACGCCACGTAAATGCCGGTGATGTAGTCTGTCAACGAAAAAGACGGGCTGACCGGCGGGCGGTCTGGATACCCTTGCAAGTACGTAAACCCGCTGAATGCCGTCGCCGGTGTGCCAAACCCGGCTTTTTCCCGAAACGGCCCCGTTTGGCCGTAACCGGAGACGCGGATCATCACCAGCTTCGGATTGATCCGTTTCAGCTCCTCATATCCGCCGCCCCATTTTTCCAACGTGCCAGGGCGGAAGTTTTCAATGACGATGTCAACATGGCGGACGAGTTGCTTGAAAATGCTCATTCCTTCTTCTTTGCGCAAATCAAGGGTGAGCGATTTCTTATTACGTGCCAGCCCTGGCCAGCGAAGCGGCTCGCCATCCTTAAACGGCCCGACATGGCGCAGCGTATCACCTTTTCCCGGCAACTCCACTTTAATGACGTCAGCGCCAAAGTCGCCGAGCAATACCGCGCCAAACGGTGCGGCGATCATCGTCGAAACATCAAGCACTTTGACACCTTCTAACGGCAAACGTCCCATTGGCTTCTCCTCCCTCAAATTCTCATTCATTGGCTATATTTCATGATGACCGATAAGACGTCCTTGACTTCCTCAATTGGAATTTGCCCCGGGGCCGAACTTTGCTGGCCAACCGCAAACGTCACTGCCGAGCCAAACAGCCCTCCGGCCAAGCGGGTAATGGCACCCAGCCCCCCCATCGACATCGTAATCAGCGGAATCGGCAGCTCCTGCCGCGCTTCCTCCGTCGCTTGCAATAATACAAGCACATCTTGCAGCGATTTCGGCATCACCGCCACTTTGGCGATATCAGCGCCATATTTCCCGGCCTGGCGCATTTTGGCTACGAGCTCTTCTTTGGCCGGAGTGAAGTCAAAATTATGGTAGGACAAAATGAGCCGCACCCCGTATTGGCGGGAAAGCTGGCGTACAGTGGCCACATACGGCTCATGGACGAGCTCGTAATCAAGCAAATCGATCGCTCCGCTTTGGCACACCGTTTCAAACAGTCGTATTTTTTCCTCTTCCGTCAACGGAATCGGTCTTCCCCCTTCGCGCTCGGAGCGGACCGTGAACAAAATCGGAATCTCTCCGGCGATCGTCCGCATCTGTTTCGCCGTCGCTACCACTTGACGATCATCATGGATACCGTTAAAAAAGTCGGCTCTCCACTCGATGAGATGCGGTTTTTTCGCGCTGATTTGCCTTGTCTCAGCTAACACTTGCTCGGCGTCCACCCCCACAACCGGAGCGCAAATGCACGGCTCTTCACCCCCGATGGATATGTTGCGCACGTTGATCGCGCCTTTTGAAATAGCCATATTGATCTCCCCCTTACTGACGGTAACCTAGCTTTTCTGAAATCGTTTGGGCTCCCTCTTTGACTAGCGATTCAAACCAGCCGATCGTCTCCGGCGTAAAACGGTGCGTCGGTCCTGAGATCGATAGGCAGGCATTTACTTCTCCGTGAATGTTGAAAATCGGGGCGGCGACCGCCGCCGAACCGACCTCTCGCTCATCAATACTTGAGGCAGAGCCGCGCTGCCGGATCATCTCCAGCTCAGCGGTTAAACGAGTCCTTCGCTCCTTCGCCGGCACTTGGGCCAAAATGCGCTCCTGAAACGAAGGAGATTGATACGCCAACAGCACTTTTCCCCCCGCTCCCGCCCAAAGCGGCAGCCGTTCGCCGATTTTTACCATATGGCGCAGCGCTTGAAGCCCCTCGCACTGTTCGATGCAAACGCGGGCGTCTTGTTCGAGCACATACAAGTTCACCGTCTCCCGTGTCTCATCGCGCAGACGTTCCATTACCGGTTTGGCGATTTCTCTTACTTCGATGGACTTGCCGGCAATATGTCCTAAATAATACAACCCTTGACCGAGTCGATACTTCAACGTCTCCGGGTCTTTGACGATCAGGCGGTTTTGTTCAAGTGTGGCGAGCAAGCGCGTCGTCGTCGATTTGGCGAGCGAAATTTTTTTCGCAATTTCCGTGAGTGATAGCTCTTGCTCCTCGAGGGTAAAACAATACAAGATATCAATGGCCCTCTGCACCGTTCGTAAGCCTGCCTCGTGTTTCTTTTCCTCCTTCAACTTGTTCGTCTCCCTCGCTTCCCTAAGTTCCGTTTAACGGAATTTAATTTCTTTCAGTGGAACCTTACTCCCATTTTAGCATCTTTGCTCCACGTCATTCAAGTTTTTTCGTTTCCTTCTTTTTCGCTTTCAAAGACAACCGCAAGCCGTCCCCAAGGAACAGGGCGTCCCATTCTCATTCATCTCTCCTATTCAACTATCCAGCCGCAGAACGCAAGCCGTTTTTAGCCCAATGTCCGTCCATGATCTGAATGCATTAACATAAACAGTCCAAATTTTTTAACAAATGATGGACAAAAGAAAACGAATTTTGTTATAATCCACTCAAGGGTTCCGTTAAAAGAAAATGAGTTACATACAATGGAACAAGGAAGGGGGCGAATGATAAGTGAACATCGGCAAGCCAAGCGTTTGATAAATGACGGAATGTCCCAATGCGATGGCGGATTAAACCACGCTATTTTTTCGGTCTAACACTGTATGCGTTTTCTCTCATCAAAACAAGGGTGGTGAGCAGGTAATGAAGAACAAACGCCGTTGGGCGATAGCATTCTTGATCGCCTTAGGAGTCATTATCAACTATTTTGACCGCATCAATATGTCCGTCGGCATTCAGCCGCTGTCCAAAGAATTCGGCCTCACGCCCGGACAGATCGGCATTTTGTTGTCTGCCTTTGCCTGGTCGTACGCCATTTTGCAAATCCCAGCTGGTGTCATCCTTGATAAAATTGGTGTTAAATGGGTGACGCGTGTCGGAACGATCATTTGGACGGTTGCCTGTTTCCTCACCGCCATCGCCAGCGGCCAAGGGCTTGTCATTTTGTCACGCGTATTATTAGGAGTTGGGGAAGCACCGTATTTCCCTTCCGCCGCTAAAGCGGTCGGCCAATGGTTTCCGCGCCATGAGCGGGCTACCGCGATTTCTCTTTACGACGCCCAGTCGAAGCTCTCAAACGCCATTGGCACCCCGATCATCGCCTGGATCATCACTGAATGGGGATGGCGAGCTGGGTTTTATACGACCGCGGTGCTCAGCCTGATTTACGCTGTCATCTTCTGGACGATGTACCGAGAGCCACATGAAGACAAACGGCTGTCCAAGGAAGAGTATGACTACATTGTCCAAGGTGGAGCGCAAAAGTCGGATGAAACATCCAGCAACGTTTGGGAGACGCTTCGGTATTTGCTGACAAAGAAAAAAGTATGGGCGACGTTGATCGGGTTTGCCGCGTATGGCTACTCGTGGTTTCTGTTTCTCACATGGCTTCCCGGCTATTTGGCAACGGAAATGCACATGTCAGTGCTAAAATCAGGCTGGTACGCTTCGATTCCGTGGATCGTCGGCACGATTTCAGAAATCGTGATCGGCGGATGGCTCATCGACCGATTGGTGCACAAAGGAGGCAACTCCACGCGCGTGCGAAAAACGTTTCTTGTCGCCGGGATGTTGCTCGGGCTATCCGTCATCGGCGCCGCCTTTACGACAAACCCGAACATCGCCATTGTTTGCATTTCCATTGCGCTCGGCGGTTTAGTTATCACGTCATCGATCGCCTACAGCATTCCGACGTTTATTGCCCCGCCAGGCACCATCGGAACGTTGACCGGTCTATTGACGTTCGGCAACAACTCGATGGCCATCGTCGCGCCGATCGTTACGGGCTTTATTGTTCAAGCGACCGGCTCGTTTATGTACGCGTTTCTCGTCGCCGCACTCATTTTGCTTGCCGGCATTTTCAGCTATTTATTCCTGTTGACAGATTTAGAACCAATTGAGCCGATGGCTGAAGCAGAAACAAAGCAAAATACAAACATCAAGCACATAAAAGTGCGGTAACGAAAAAAGAAGCGCCTTCGTCCAACTAGCGAAGGCGTCTTTTCATGCTGCCGCTTTGCAGTGAACAAAGCTTTGCCCCACCTCAATGCGAAATCGATCCGGTTCAATGCCCCGTAAACCATCCGAGCGGCACGGTGACGAGAGACGGGAAGAAAATCAACAAAAGCAAGAGAATCGTTTCGGCAAGCAAAAATGGCCAAACCCCTTTCATAATGTCTTCCATGTTGATTTTCGCCACCCCACAGGCGACGTTTAACACCGTGCCGACCGGCGGAGTGAGCAGTCCAATGCAGTTGTTTAGAATAAACAGCACCCCAAAGTACACTGGATCGATCCCGGCTTTTTCGATAATCGGCATTAACACCGGGGTCAAAATGAGCACGGTCGGCGTCAAATCCATCGCCGTCCCGACCAACAGCACCAACGCGTTAATGGCCAGCAGCAGCGCTAATGGATGATCGATAAACGGCGCCAGCACGTCCGTGACAATGGCCGGAATATTGGCGACAGTGATCAACCACGCTGACACCATGGCCGCCGCCACCAAAAACATGACGACACTCGTCGTTTTCGATGCGGCCACGAGCACGTGGAACAAGTCTTTCAGTTTCAGTTCACGATAAATACACAAACCGACAAACAAGGCGTAAAACGCGGCCACCACTGCGGCCTCCGTCGGCGTAAACACCCCTCCGCGAAGCCCACCGACAATAATCGCCGGCAACAACAGCGCCCAAAACGCCTCGCGGGTCGCCCGCCAAATTTCTTTCGCCGACTGACGCGGAAGCACTTCCACTTGATCGCTTCGGGTCACCCACCACCAACACACCGCCAACGTAATTCCAAGCAAAATTCCGGGAACGATGCCGGCCATAAACAGCTTGGTGATCGATACCCCGCTCGTTACCCCGAAAATGATCATCGGAATGCTCGGCGGAATGATTGGCGCAATGATGCCGCCCGCGGCAATGAGGCCTGTCGAACGGTTGCGGTTGTATCCGGCGTTGACCATCATCGGGATCAAAATGGCGCCCAGCGCTGCCGTGTCAGCCACCGCCGATCCTGACAGCCCCGCGAACAGTACGCTTGCGATGATCGCCACATACCCGAGCCCTCCACGAATGTGGCCAACCAGCGCCAAGGCAAAGCGGATGATCCGCTTGGAAATGCCCCCGGCGTTCATCAACTCCCCGGCGAGAATAAAGAACGGAATGGCCATGAGCGGAAAGCTGTCCGCCCCGCTGATCAAGTTTTGAGCGATGATTTGCGTATCAAAAATATTCAAGTAAAACATAAGAGCGACTCCGCTGACGAGCAAGGCAAACGCGATCGGCATCCCAAGCGCCATCACGCCGAGCAGCGATCCGACAAATACCACCAATGCCATCTACCGCTCACCTCCGGCGGCGCTCTGTTTCCGTTCGTGTGGCAGCTCTATTGCCTCACTGTGAGCGACAGTGATGATCTCATCTTCCGATTCTTTCATTCTCGTCAGCTCATCAATCGCACCGGGGCGAAACAGCGCCTGATACATATGAAACAAAGTGATGATGCCCATGCCGATGCTCACGACAAGCCCGGTTCCATAAATGAACGCCATCGGCAGCCCAGTCGCTGGGGCTTTGCTTTCCAAGCCGCTGATTGTCATCTTCCAGCTTCCATCAAAAAGCAAATAGAGCACATAAAGTACGATCGCGTTGCTAATGACAAAGACGATGCGTTTGGCGCTAGACGGCAGCTTCCTAAGCAGCGTGTCAACGCCTAAGTGGTCGTTGTCTTTTAACGCGCCAATGGCCCCGAAAAACGACATCCAAATAAAGAGGAAGCGGGACATTTCTTCCGACCACGTAATGCCAGAGTTAAATCCGTAGCGCAACACAACGTTGCCGAAAACAAGAATAGACATCAAAGCGAGACATAGCGCCATCAATGCATTGAGCGTCTTCTCCAGAACGGCTCCGATCCTTTTCATTGTGTTCCTCCCCTAAAGTCTGTCATCAAAGAATGGAATGACTCTTAAGGGGCATTTCCCCTTAAGAGCCGTTGTGCCATTCTGTTATTTTCCTGCTTCAAGCAGTTGGTTCACTAAATCTTCACCGAACTTCGGCGCATATTTTTTATAGACCGGTTGCACTTTGTCAATAAATTTTTGTTTTTCTGTTTCAGATAGTTCGGTAATGACCATTCCTTGCTGTTTTAAATAGTCGAACATTTTGTCGTCTTCTTCTTTATTCAATTGACGCTGGTAATCTCTTGCTTCTTCCGCCGCTTTCGTGATCACGTCTTTTTCTTTGTCCGTCAACGTATCCCAAAACTTTTTGCTGATGAGCAGTGGGCTCGCATTGTACACATGCCCAGTTTTCGTCAAATATTTTTGCACTTCGTAAAACTTGTTGATCGCGACATTTCCGACCGGATTTTCTTGACCGTCCACCACGTGTTGTTCCAAAGCAGTGAACAGCTCCGTAAAGGCCATCGGCACTGGAGTGGCTCCCAACTCTTTCCACAAGTCAATATGCAGGTCATTTTCCAACGTTCGGATTTTCAATCCTTTAATATCGTCCACGCTTTTGATTTCCCGTTTATTGTTCGTCAAATGACGGAACCCGTTTTCCCAATAGTTCAGGCCAATCACTCCGGTAGCAGGCAAATCTTTTAGCAATTCTTGTCCAATTTCCCCATCCAGTACTTTGTAAGCGGTTTCTCGATCTTTGAATAAAAAGGGAAGATCTAACACCCCAAGGCGCGGCGCAAAGGAAGCGATCGGGCCTGTCGACATCGTTGATCCTTGAATCGTTCCCATCTTCAGCGCTTCAAATACGGCTAAGTCTCCTCCAAGTTGTCCGTCCGGGTACACTTCCACTTTAATCGATCCGTTTGTCTCTTTTTCTACGATTTCAGCAAACTTGTACAATCCCTTTGTCAGTGAACGGTCTTTCGATGTCGCAACGGCCATCTTCATGACTTTTGGTTCTGCTTTTTTCGCCGCGCCGCCCCCTTGTGTCTCCGATTTTGATGAACACCCCGCAAAAACCAACAGGCAAGCAACGAACAATACCAACATCTTTTTCATTCACTTTTCCCCCTTTATTTCTTCTTTCAATGTAAGCTGGTCGATACAGCCGAATGGATCCATCGGCTGTACGCCTTGTATGTTGAACCCGCATTCCTGCTCTGCCGCAAACCGTTGTGTTCCCTCTCGACCGCGGTCGGCTATGCGGGAAACAACCAAATGAATGAAGCATTTATTTATATATTAAATTTTCAGATAACTAAACTTGTGTGTATGGCAGCCTTCCCTGTAGGAAGCGCTGCCAAGCTTTTGTTTGTCGATCACGCCGACAGGTCGCTTTGTTCCGTAAAATGGCGGGCAAAATACTCTTTTGCCGACTGCAGGCAACGTCGTGCATGTTCTTCATAGCCCCATTCCTTTACCCGCTGGATATTCGGCAGCTCGATCGAACAAGGAATTTCCGGCATACGGCGAACAATATCGGCGATATCAATCCCGCCTTCCCCAATATACAGCCGCTCTTCACGGAGAATTCTCGTCATCTCTTCTTTCGATGCTGGAATCTCGCCAGGAGCGTCGCAAAGATGGAGAAAATGGAACCATTCTCTCGGCACGCTCTCTAACGCTTCCGGCGAATCTCCCGCGCGATGGAAATGGTGAAGATCGATCATGATTCCGGCATTGTCTTGTTTCACCGTATTTAATACATCGATGACCCCAGCCAAATTCGTCACAGCAGCAATCGGCACGTACTCCAAATCAACAGTCAGCCCGTATGGCTTTGCCAACTCGCACAACTCAGCAAACCGTTCGATATAGACGCTGCGGTCGGTCGTCCAAATGCTGCTTAAGACGTGGCGGCCGCCAAGCTCAGCCGCCACTTCCATGGCCGGTTCATACCGTTTGGGGTCAATATCGGCATCAATGCGGGCCAGTTCGATATCCAACAGCTTAACTCCCGTTTCCCGCAACGCTTCCTTTGTCTCCCGCAGCAGCTGCGGGTTTTCGGCTAACGCATAATTCGGCTCACCGGGCAACCCCATGTAAATGATCCGGAAACTGACGTAATCATATCCTGCTCGGGCAGCGATGTGCGTCATCTCCGGCGGTGGGCAGCCGAGCACCGTTAGATGAGCCAATGAAAAGGTTCTCGCCATATCCGTCCCCCCAATCTTCAATGTTCCTCATTACCGCTCAACCGCAACATGGTGAACACGCTTACCCGGGGAATAGATATCCATAATGTTCCAGTGGCCAGATGTCGGCGTTGGGACGTTGATCATTTCCACATCGATGACAAACGGTTTGTTCGCTTGGATGGCTCGCTCGAGCGTTGGTTTAAACTCTTCCGCCGAGCGGATTTTCACTCCTTCGATGCCGTACGCCCGGGCAATGGCCGCATAATCCGGCGAATACGGTTGGCCATCTTTTTGGAAGACTGTTCCGTGTGTCGTGCCAAAATGCGCTTTTTCCAGTCCGGCGATCGTGCCAAAAGCGTAGTTGTTCATAATGACCCAAACAACGGCGATGTTTTCCTCAGCCGCTGTCGCCAGCACCGCCGGATTTTGCCCAAATCCGCCATCTCCAACGAGCGACACGACGACGCGATCCGGGCAGGCGATTTTCGCCCCGAGCGCCGCCGGAGCGCCAAAGCCCATCGTCGCATAGCCACCTGGCGTTAAAATCGTCCCTGCTCCATACGCCGGGAACTGTTGGCCGACCCCGTTTTTGTTCCAACCGACATCCGTTGTAATGATGGCGTCTCTTGGCAACACTTCCCGCACTTCATGCAAAATGCGTTCCGGACGCATCGGATAGCTGTCATCGCGAATATGCTGTTCGTTTTGTTGCCGGAACTCTTGCTTATAGCTGGCGATCCGTTCTTTCAGCGCTTCGTCCGACCGCCCTTGCGGCACGACTTGTTTGGCCACGCGGTTCAACACGGTAAGCGCTTGCTTGACATCGGCGACAATACCGAGTTCCGTCGGATAGTTGCGTCCGATTTCATTCGGATCGATGTCAATATGAATGAGTTTCGTTTCCGGAATATTGAATGTATACTCCGACTCCCACGAGCTACAATCGGCTTCGGAAAATCTCGTCCCCAATGCCAAAATGACATCGGCGTTGCGGCACATGTCATTGACAAATTTCGTTCCCCAAAATCCGCTCATGCCCAGCGCCAGCGGATGGTCATCCGGCATCGCTCCTTTCCCCATTAACGTGTGAGCAACAGGAAGGTCAAAGTGTTCGACAAACGCTTTCAGTTCTTCCGCGGCATCGGCAAGCATAATGCCACCGCCAACATACACAAGCGGACGCTCTGCCTGCATGATGTTTTCAATGACTTGTTTTGCTGTTTCATCATCAATCGACGGCTTATGCAACGCTTTCGTATGCCGCTTTTGTTTTTCAAACAGCGACACGTCCACCTCTTTTGAGAAAATATCCATCGGTACGGAGACGAGCACCGGACCCGGACGACCGCTCTCCGCCAGCTGGAACGCTTTTTCTAAAATTTCCGGGAACAAATCCGGCCGGTCGACCCGCCATGCCCGCTTCACAAACGGGCGGTAAATTTCATATTGCGACGCATCCGCATGCAAGTTGATTTCTTGGTGCGGATGTTTCCCATAATAATGGCTCGGCACATCGCCGGCGATGACGACCATCGGAATGGAGTCGAGCGCCGCATTGGCGACCCCTGTCGCCGCATTCGTCAACCCCGGGCCGACATGGCATAATACGACGGCTGTTTCTTTTTTCGCCCGCGCATAGCCATCCGCCATATGAGCAGCAATTTGTTCATGGCGGACGTTGACAAACTTGATCGGACTATGCTCAAGCGCCGCCAACACCGCGATATTCGTATGGCCGCAAAGCCCGAAAATATGCGTGACACCGCGGTCTTCCAAATACCGGACTAACTGTTCGGCTACCCCTTTTTTCATCGCTCTTCCTCCTCTTGAAAACTTAAAACCACTTTGCCCGCATTTCCAGATGACGCCAAGTCATACGCCTGCTGATAGTCGCGGACCGGGAAAATGCACGAAATCACCCGCTCGATCGGATACGGCATCGTCCGCAAATAATGAATCGCTTGCACATAGTCATCCGGGAAGCGATAGATGATCGAGCCATGCACAGTTACTTCGTTGCGAACGAGGCGCACGACCGGGAACGTCGCTTCATTCGCAAAACCGATCAACACAAGATGACCGCCTGGGGCGACGAGCTCCACTGCCTGTTCGACCGCTTCGCGCGTACCCGCTGCTTCAATGACCACGTCAAACGATTCATTGGCCAGTGCATTCGGCGCAAGCGTGCGAATATCCGCCATCGCTTTCACCGTTTCGAGTTTCAGCGGATTGATGTCGATCGCCGTCACGTCCGCTCCCAAATGGCGGGCTAACACCGCCGCCATCATCCCTTCATTGCCGCAGCCGATGATGGCTACTTTCATCCCTTGTTCGATTTTCACCTTTTGCAACGCATGCACGACAACCGCAAACGGCTCGACGAGCACGGCCTTTTCGTCCGGTAGATCATCAGGAACAGGAAGCGCATACTTCGACGAGATGACGAACTCATGCGAAAACCCACCGTCGACGTTAATGCCGAGCGATTGTTTATGCCGGCAGATGTTCGTCAACCCTTTTTGGCATAAGTCGCACGTTCCGCAATACGTATTCGGCAACACAACGATCCGTGTCCCGATGTCATACGCCGCCTGTTCGCCTTTTTCCACGACGACACCGACTAGCTCATGGCCGGCCCGGACCGGATAGTTCGCGTGAGGGAGTTTTCCTTTGAACACCCCGAGGTCCGATCCGCAAATCCCCCCGTAAATCAGCTTGATTTTCACCTCATCCCCCACCGGAGAACGGATGGAATCGAGGTGCCGCAATTCCAGCTCATTCGGCTTGGCGACATAAAGCCCTAACATGTTGTCCACCACCCATCATCACTGTGGAAACTGCCATACAATCATTTTCATTTCCGTCATTTCTTCGATCGCATACCGCGGGCCTTCGCGGCCGATGCCGCTATTTTTCACGCCGCCGTACGGCCAGTGATCCAACCGGAAATTCGATGTGCCGTTAATAACGACCCCACCGACTTCCAACGCTTCGGCGACTTGATAAACAACATCCATTCGATTCGTAAACAGCCCCGCTTGCAAGCCAAACGAAGAATCGTTGGTTTCCGCAATCGCTTCGTCAATCGTCCGGTACGGGATAACGCTGACGACCGGGCCGAACACTTCCTCACAAACGACTTTGCTTCGCTTCGGCGGGTTAAAGAGCACTGTCGGCTCGACCGTCGCCCCGCGCCGTTTTCCACCGCAGACAAGCGTCGCCCCGCCCGCGATGGCCTCATCGATCCAATCCATCACCCGATCCGCCGCCCGTTCATCGACCATGCAGCCGACATCGGTGTCCGGCAGGAGCGGATCACCAACTTTCAACGCTTCGACTTCCTGTTTAAGCAAGTCGGTAAACGTCTCGACGACCGACTCATGTACGTAAATACGCTGGACAGAAATGCAGCTTTGCCCGGAGTTGCTGTAGCCGGTTTTGGCGCAAAGCGCGGCGGCTCGTTTGAGGTCGGCATCTTCGTGAACAATCGTCGCCGCATTGCCGCCAAGTTCAAGCAATACTTTTTTCATGCCAGCTAGCGCGCAGATGTTGCGGCTCGCTACCACGCCGCCGGTAAACGAAATGACATTGACGCGGTCATCTTTCACGATTTGCTGCCCGACTTCCGCACCACCAAGCACCATGTTGATGGCGCGCGGCGGAAGACCGGCCTCAAGCATCAGCTTCAACAATTCCGCCGCAATGAGCGGCGTCTGCGGCGCCGGTTTTAAAATGACACTGTTGCCCGCCGCAAAGGCTGGACCGATTTTATGGCAAATTAAGTTCAGTGGGGCGTTAAACGGCGTAATCGCCGCCACCACACCAACTGGCACGCGGAAGGTGAGCGCCACTGCCTTCGTCCCGCGCGCCGAGGCATCGCCAGGGATCGTTTCCCCAAACAGCCGTTTCGCTTCCTCCGCGGACTGTTCGAGCGTTTCAATCGAACGAGACACTTCATCCAACGTATTTTTCAGCGGTTTTCCAAGTTCTTCGGAAATATAGCGGGCAAACGTTTCTTTCCGTTCCTCAAGCAGCGCCGACGCCTTTTTTAAGATGCGTGCCCGCTCATAAGCTGGAATGCGAGCTACTTCTTTTTTCGCCGCAAACGCCGCAGCTAAGGCGTTTTCGACATCGTCGGGCGTCGCCAGTTGCTGTTCACCAATGACTTCCCCTGTATACGGGTTTTTCACCGGCTCCACCGCGCGGTTGTCTCCTACCCATGTTCCATTAATGTACAATTGCGCCTTTCTCACGTTCATCACCTACTTTTTAAAATGACGTCTCTCCGGCCCAGTGTAGCGGACCAAATCGCTGCGGTTCGGGCACGGCCCTTTGATCAACACCCCGTTTTGCCATTCTTCAAACGCGTGAGCGACAATGCCCATTCCCCGCGACAAAGCAAACACACCTTTCGCCGCTGCAGCCGGCACGCCGAGCTCACACTGGATCGCGGCCGCCACCCCGTCGATATTCATCGTCATTTTTTTCCCTTTCGCCTTCTCGAGCTGGGAGCGATACGTTTCTGCGATCGTTAAATATCGCCCGCTGATCTCTCCCTCTTCCACAAGCCGCTCAGCCAACGCGTACAGCCGCTTGACGCGCGGATCATCGTCATGAAGCTGGTGGCCAAATCCAGGCAGCTTCCGCCCTTCGCGCCGAAACTGTTCAAACCGTTCACTGACCACGGTGCTGATCGCGTCGTCTCCACCGCGAGCTTCAATCTGCCCGTTCGTTTCATAAAATAGCGCCATCGCTTTCTCCACCGCTCCCCCGTGTACATCGCCAAGCACGTTAATGCCGGTCGCGACGCACGAGTTAAAGGAAATACCGCACGTCGCCGCCATGCGGGCTGCCGCAATTGATGGCGCGCGCGGACCATGGTCCGCCCCAGCGACGAGGACGCTTTCCCATAACTTCGCTTTTTTCTCGCTCAATATCTCGCCGCATAATAGGAGATAAAGCATTTGCGTATACGAGACGTTGCCGATCAGTTCTTCGATTGGATAACCACGAACGAGAATTTCATTTTTGCGAACGTCGCTGATCGACGTTTCCCACCATGCCGCCCCATCGGCATACATATCGAGGGCGCTTCGTTGTTTCATGGCTAGGCTGTCCCTCCTTCTGAGCGTTGATCGAGCCACCTGCCTATTAGATCGATCTAAAAACGCCAGAAACTTATATTTAGATCGATCTAAACTAACGGCTGCTGACGATTAGATCGATCTAGACAAGGGCCAAGCTTACTTTCCCTTGCTCTCCCGCCTGTCTCCCTTTGATCACTCGAAGTGAAATCTATTTTCTTTTGGATCGATCTAACGTCAAACCATTGGAACTTATCAAAAAATTCAGCAGCTTCATCTTCATTATATCCACCACTGAAAACGTTGTCAACGATGAACTAACATTTCAGCAACCATCGCGACACCGATCCCTGCCGCCATATAAGCGATCGCAAAACCGATATTCCATCTCCCGACGCGGTACGGATTGACACCAAGCTCATCGGCCAACAGCGAAACGGAAATATTGTACGGACTGTACATCACCGTGGACAAGCTGCAACAAATGAGCACAATCGACAGCGGCACCGCCGGAACGAGCGTCACAATGGGCTTTAACAGCGGCATCAGCAGCGTTAAACTGACTAGCGGATGGAAGCCAACGAACGATGTAACGAAAAAGTAAGCGGCAATCATGACATACAACCAGACGGCATGCTCCGCCCCCGCGCGAAACCATCCTTCGAGCACGGCAAGGAGCGAGGACCGGGACAGCATCTCCACAAACAACCCAGCTCCTAAAAACATGAAAAAGTAGTTGGCCAGTCCTTCCGTTCTCTCTTTCCAATGACGAAGTGCCATCGTCCCATACCGTTTCAACCGACGCGCGAGCAGCGCCCACCCGAAACAAAACGGAACAAGCAACAGAACAACCGAAAACAAAAAGCCTTTGCCAAGCCAGTGTTGCAACAAGGAAACGAACACCGTAAACACGACGAGCACCGCAAGCAACTGGGTGGCTTTTTTGCCAACCGAACCAACCGTTTCCCCATTCGCCTCCCCATTGTCAGCCAACGGATCGTTGCGATACGAAACACCTGCCACTCCCCAATCGATCAGTGCCATCGTCACTGCTAAAAGCAACAAAAACAGCGCGACCTCATAATAGCGCACACCGGTGAAGTCAATGGTCGTGCTGATCATCACTTCCATCGGACTCCATGTTAGACAAAGCGCATACGCCCGCAACAAATTCCGCACGTAAAACGTCTCGGCCTTCCCTCTGTCCCAATTCTGCAGCGCTGCCCGCAACGAACGGACAAGAAGCGGGATGGTCGCAATATTTAAAAACAGTCCAAGCAAATGACAGACACTGAAACTGCGCCGATATAGCGATGCGGCACGCCCTGTTTTCCATTGCAGCCATTGGCTTAAACTTTGATCATACCGCCCGACACGAATGAGCGTGTTCATAAACGGCAGAACGAAAAACAGCGCCAATAGCCCTAACACCCGCTCAAAATGAAGGACAAACGTCGACAACGAATCGCCATAATAAAGAAACAGACTGACCCCCAACACGAAAAAAACGGTCCCTGACACCGCATACACCCCCCGAACGTAAAACGCCGAAACGGCCAGTGCCAAAACAGCCGCACCCCCCATCACGTAGCGGATCACCACTGCATCAACAAACTGAGCGACGACATACAACACCACCACTGCTGTATACAACGGTACCCGCAGTGTTCCAATCATGCGCTTTAGATTCCTTCCTTCCATGATCACTCACCTCTCTCCAATCATAAACCGGCTTTCTTCCGCAAGACAAGACAGACTTTTTCTCACTTTCATCCCCCGCATGTTCATTCCCTCCAAACAAAAAACACCTAGGAAAACGGCAACATCGCCCTTCCTAGGTGTTCCATAGACCAAACCGCCGAAAAATGCCCCATCCTTTGTCAAGCAATCCGGCGGGATGGCCGATTTAGGTCCTCTCCGCAAGGACCAATTCTTTCAACGTGAAACCAAGCGAGGTCAGGAAAAGCAACGTAAACCTGTTTCAATCCTCTCCGCGAGGCCCACTACTTTCAACAGCACCTTTATTTTACCATTGATTCTCTAAAAGGATGGTGACAAAAGGAACAGGTTGCTTCACCGCCTTGTTTCTCAAATTGAGAAACTTTGCGACATCAGCTTCTCGTTTCACGTCATCCGACGTCGGCTAGGGGCGATCGCTGTTTTTCACCAGCCTTCTAAGGCGGCAAGAGGCCATTTTGCACACCCCTCACACCCCTGCAAAACATAAAAAGTGGTTATGTCAACTTGTACATCTGACCGAATCTGTCAAACGTTCAAACTGTTGATCTATCAATACTATATTTCGTGAATCGAAAGAAAAAGAGGCTTGCACACCCCCCTGCCGTTTTTGCGGGTGTTTTGGGGTGTGCAGCTGAGGAAGGTCATCGGCTTGTTCCCTGCCGCGCCAATACCCGCTCAAGCCCCACCGCCACGCCGTCTTCCTCATGGGAGAGGGTGACGAAATCACTATTCGCTTTCAATTCGGGGGCGGCGTTGGCCATGGCGACGCGGCAGCCCGCCACCTCAAACATCGACAAGTCGTTATGGCTGTCGCCAAAGACGACCGTATCGCGCATATCGATGCCGTAATGGGCGGCGAGTTGCTTAAGCGCCTCCCCTTTCGTCGCCCGTTCGTTGTTCATCTCAATGTTGTGCGGATGCGACGAGGTGACCGTGACGCCGGGGAGCGGGGCGAAACGGGACGCCGCATCAAGAAGCCGCTTGCGGTCAAGGGCGAAAATCAGCAGCTTATACATCACCCGCGCCGGGTCGTCCCACACGGTGCGGATGTCGTCGACGTACGTCACCCGCGCCTGCTGGAACTGTTTGTTCACGAGCCATTTCACCTCTGGCGCCGCCTCAGCCATCTCCGAAGCGAGCGCTTCCCACTGAGCGCGGTTATGCAAGCCGACATAGACCGCATCGCCCGTGTACGTCTCACAATACAAGTCCGCCTGTTCGCGCACCCACTCAAGCACTGGGCGGACCGTCGCCCGCTCAAGCGGCGCCTCGCTGATGACAGTGCCGTCTTCGAGCGTGACGATCGCCCCGTTTAAGCTGGCGATCGGGCAGACGAGCCCCACCTCGCGAAGCGGGGCGAGTGCGTCTTTGCGCGCCCGGCCGGTGACGACGGCTACGATATGGCCTTGCGCTTGTGCGGCTGCGATCGCTTGCCGATTTGGTTCGCTGATTTTTCCCTCCCCGTTCAACAGCGTTCCATCCATATCTAAGGCAATAAGCATAGATCCATCCCTCTCTCTTTCGCTGTTCTCCACACCGCGGCCCGTAAACCAGCAGCTCGCTTTCCACTAGAGCCGTCCTCATAGGCGCTCCCCTATTATAACAAAACGATGGCAAAAACGTGAAATCTTCCCGCTTTTCATAGTATAATAGATGAAAAAAATTCTCAATGAAAGCGAAGGGATGCCCATGTGGATCGTTTACGCCTTGTTGGCGGCGGTGTTTGCGGCGCTGACGTCGGTGCTGGCGAAAATCGGGATTGAAAACGTCAATTCTCACTTGGCGACCGCCATTCGCACTGCGGTCGTGCTTGTGCTCGCCTGGGCCATCGTGTGGTTGACCGGCGCCCACCATGGCATCAAATCGATCTCTCCCAAGAGCTGGTGGTTTTTATGTTTGTCCGGGGCGGCGACCGGATTGTCGTGGCTTTGTTTTTACAAAGCGATCCAAATCGGTGATGTGTCCCGCGTTTCGGCCATTGACAAATCGAGCTTGGTGCTGACGATTTTGTTTGCGGCGATGTTTCTCGGTGAACCGCTCTCCGCGAAGGTCGTGATCGGGGTGCTGCTCATCACCGCGGGGACGTTGCTGATGATGTTGTAGCCCGTCCGTCTCAGCGGGCGCCTTGTCTTCCCTCTCGGCTGCCAGCCGGCCATCAGGGGAACGATGCGCCCTAGCCCTCCTCTCCGCCCCCTCCCGAGCTCCGCGAACGAGCCCGCCGTTTGACGGCGCCACGCATCATTCCCTCTCTCTGCCTGGCACGCGCCACAATTTTTTCGCTTTTTTATAGACAGGACGAGGGAAAAGATGATATGATGGTCTTCACTATGATGAAAAGCCACTCGGCATTTGATCACCTTCATTCAATGAATGATCGCGGCGATGAACCCGCGCTTGCATGATCGCGCGGCACATCGAGCGAAGAGTGATGTGGAAGGAGATTTTTGAATGAATGATTTTCACCCGTTCGGCTGGTATGCGGCGAAAATTTCCCCGCATTTGCCGAAAAAAGCGTTTCAGCCTGTGAGATCCCGTCTGTTGGGAGGTTTGGCTTATTTGCTGGTGGTCACTGGCGGCATCCTCGCTGTGTCCCTTTTCGACTTCCATCCTGTATGGAACCTCCTCATTTCCATTGTGCTCGGTTTCAGTTTTGCGGCGCTAGGATTTTTAGGCCATGAAATTTTGCACGGCACGGTCGTCAAAACGCCGTGGCTGCGCGATCTTCTCGGGGCGCTCGCCTTTTGGCCGCTATGCACCGGGCCGAAGCTATGGCGAAAATGGCATAACGCCACCCACCATGTGCATACCCAACATGAAGAAAAAGACCCTGACGCCTGGCCAAGCATGGAACAATTGGCGAAAAGCCGCCTGCTTCGCTGGGTTTACCGCATTCCGTTCCCAGTTCGCGCTAGTTTCGCGTTTGCCTCCTTGTCGGTGATGTTTACCGTCCACTCGATTCGGATGCTCGTTTCGTTTTGGCAAGACTTCCGCTGGAAAAATCGCATCGTTGTCCTATGTCAATTTCTCTTGCCGTGGACGACCTGGATCGGGTTGTTATGGCTGATCGGCTGGGAAAAGTGGCTGTTCGCCTTTTTGCTTCCGCTGCTTGTCGCCAACATGATCGTCATGGGCTACATTTCGACCAACCACCGCCTCAATCCATTGGTGCCGGTCAACGACCCGTTGGCGAACAGCTTGTCGGTCACCGTGCCGAAGTGGGTGGATGTTCTCCACTTCCATTTCTCGTATCATACCGAACATCATCTTTTTCCGGCGATGAGCTCAAAATACTATCCGCTCGTGAAAGAGCAGATCAAACGGATGTGGCCGGACCGCTACCACGAGATGCCGATGACCAAAGCGCTGGCCGCGCTTTGGAAAACGCCGCGCGTCTACTACGAGCACAATGAGCTCATCGAACCAAAGCAAGGTCATGTGTACGGCACGCTTGGCAACGGACTCGATCCCGATGAGATCGTGCCCCGCAGGCGGGAAGAAGACGCCGAAGCATCGCCGGCGACGCGGAAGACAAAATGGAAAAACGCGTCCGGAGCGGGCAAGGCATAAACATGACGCACCAAACGTTGCATCATCAACGGAATGATTAGCGCCCGATGCCGCTGCATCCGCCGCAGGGGAAAGCGCTGGCGGGCGCAAGCCGATCCGCAACAAGGCGAAACGACCGTGGCATGCGGCCGAGAGACACGTTTTCTTGGCGGAGCGGATACAGATAGGCAGTGAAAAAGAGGGGGCTCACCGCTTGGTGAACCTCCTCCTTCCTTTTTCCCGCTTGCTCACATCACGCAGCCGGTCCAACCATGAACGAGTTCGTTTGCCGGGCGAAACATGATCCGTTTTCGCCTTCACACATATCATTTTTCGTCGTCTATCGATCCACTCATAAAATATCCACCCAAATTTTCACCGCTGTCGCCAAAATCAATACTGCCAAGATCACTTGCAGCACTTTCGTATTCATCTTTTGTCCGGCTTTTGCCCCGAGCGGTGAGGCAAGCAAGCTCGCGATGACCATGATGAATGCTGGAACGTAATCGACTTGGCCGGTGGCGATTTTCCCGAACGTCGAGCCGATCGAGGAAATGAATGTAACGGCCAACGACGTGGCGATCGTCATGCGCGTCGGAATTTTCAAGACAACGAGCATGACGGGCACAAGCAAAAACGCCCCCGCCGCCCCGACGATGCCGGACCCGACGCCGATCAGAAACGCCAAAGCGGCCGCCAGCCATTTGTTGAACGTCACTTGATCAAGCGGGATGTCATCGATCCCTTTTTTCGGCACAAACATCATGATCGCCGCCAACGCGGCCAAGATGCCGTAAACAACGTTAATCGCTCCCTCGCTCATCAACTTCGAACCATAGCCGCCGACGAAACTGCCGACAAGAATACTTACGCCCATATAGAGAATGAGCGATTTGTTCAAATAGCCGCTTTTTCGATACGCCCACACACCGCCGATCGTGGCGAAAAACACTTGCACGGCACTAATGCCGGACACTTCATGGGCGCTGAACGCCGCCAGCCCAAACAACGGCGGGAGGTATAACAGCATCGGATATTTAATAATCGATCCACCGATCCCCACCATCCCAGAAATAAACGAACCGACAAAACCGATTAAAAAGATGACAATGAGAAATGCGAGCGAAACACCCATTGACCATCCCCCCTTTTGTTTTCAAAAAGGACGGGGCACGCCCCCGTCCCTTGCTAATCTGTGCCGCTTCTTTAGGCATGAGTATGATGCAGCGCGCAGCGGTTCGGGCCGATCTCAAGCTCTCGTTGTGTTTCGATATCCACCGTTTTGAGACCGCGGTTGATGGCGACAATGTCTTCGAAGTTCGGCGGGGTTTCCGTTTTGGCGCTTTGGATGACGAGATCGATGAATTCGTCTTTCGGTTTGTTTTGCATCATCTCATTGCGGGCGCGGATGCGGCCTAGCGTATCGCCGACATACCCCTCGGCGTTGATTTCTTCGTCTAAGTTCGCGTAGTGCGCCGGCAAAACGATGACATCATCAGCCATGGCTGCCACTTTTTCATATACGGTGTGATACAAATCTTCCGCCCATTCGGCCACTTTGCCGCCAAGGTCCGGGCGTCCGAGACCACCGACAAAGATGGTGTCACCCGAGAACAGCCATTTGCCGTTGACGAAGAACGAGACGCTGCCTGGCGTATGCCCTGGCGTTTTCACCGCCAGCACTTCAAGATGAACGTTTTCAAAGTCGATCGTTTCATGTTGTTCAAGCGGCTCGAAATCGAATACCGCCCCTTCGCTTTTCATCAAGTAGTACGCTGCTTCCGTTCGTTCAGCCAGCGCTTTGCCGCCGGACAAATGATCGGCATGCAAGTGCGAATCCACGATATGCGTGATCGTTACCCCTTCTTGTTTGGCCACTTGTTCATACACATCGACAAACCGCAATGGATCGACGACAAGCGCTTCGCTTCCTGAGATGACCATATACGACAGGCATCCTTTGCCGACGCGGATGAATTGGTAAATTTTCAATTGATCATCTTCGTATACCTTCGCTTGATGGAGATGCTCGCTCCACGCCTGCATCCCGCCGGCGAGCGTATACACGTTGTCAAACCCGGCTTCTGCCAGCTGCTCAGCGACAAACGCCGCCGATCCGCCCTTCGCACACACGACGACGATGTCTTGGTCTTTCGGAAGACGGTCGACAATCGAATCCACGCCGTCAATCAATTCGAAATACGGCACGTTCAAATACGCGAAGTTTTCCCCTTCGATTTTCCAATCGCGAAAATCACTTTCATTGCGAACATCCAAGATGAACAACGATGCTTTGTTTAACACCTTTTCCGTCATTTGTTGTACGGTCATTTCTTTCACCATCTTATCATATACCCCCCGATGTATATTTGATTGTTGAAAAAGGCCGCTCTATTACGATTGAGCGGAATCAAGCGGCCCGTTCCATTGCGACATGCCTGGAACAACGTTGCGCACACGGTCAAATCCGTTTTCGGCCAGCTTTTGCGCGGCCAAATCGCTCCGCGTCCCTGTGCGGCACACGACGTAAATCGTTTTGTCTTTCGGAAGCTCAGCCATCCGATTCTCGAGCTCCCCAAGTGGAATCGAGACCGCACCCGGAATATGGCCAAACGCATACTCCGCCGGTTCGCGGACATCCAAGACAAACGAATCCGGATCGTGAAGTTTTTCTTGCAGTTGTTCATTCGATACGACATGAGGAAATGTCATTTCTTTGCGTGTTTCATGTTCCGCTGACTTGCGGATATAATGTTTCAACACCCCATTTTCTTCAATCGTTCCTACATATTGATGCCCTGTGCTTTCCGCCCATGCTTTAATATCGGCTTTGGAGCCCTTATCCGTCGCTTGCACTTCCAGCACTTGGCCTGGCTGCAGCTCACCGATGGCCTTTTTCGTGCGGACAATCGGCATCGGACAGGACAATCCTTTCGCGTCTACCGTCATATCGACTTTAATCATTGACAAATTCCCTCCTTGATGGTTTATTCGACCGGTTTATTCGATCGGCCCTTCCCAGGCCAGCATGCCGCCTGTCATGTTGACGACGCGGCAACCGCGGCTGTCAAGAAACTCCGCCGCGCGGCCGCTCCGTCCGCCGGAACGGCAGACAAGAATATATTCTTTTCGGCAGAATGAAGCGGCCGGCGAGCAACGAAGCAGGCAAAAGAAACAAAATGATGTTGATGATGGTTTGCGACATACCATTCCCTCATTTTAAATAAATAAGTTCACATTTCCTTCCGAAGCATCGGCCAAATAGGCAGCCACCCCCGCAAACTCAATGCCGTCAATCAATTCTTCCGGCTTCAGTCCAAGCAAATCGACCGTCATTTGACAGGCGACAAGCTTCACACCCTGTTCTTTCGCCATCTCGATCAACTGCGGAAGCGACATGGCGTTATGCTTTTTGATCACCTTTTTGATCAGCTTCGGGCCGATGCCGGCAAAATTCATGCGCGACAGTCCCATGCGGTCGGCGCCGCGCGGCATCATTTTGGCGAACATCTTTTCAAGAAACCCTTTTTGCACCGGAACGGGCGCCTCTTTCCGCAAGGCATTCAGCCCCCAAAACGTGTGGAAAATCGTCACGTCATGATCATAAGCCGCAGCGCCGTTGGCGATGATGTAAGCCGCCATCGCCTTATCATAGTCGCCGCTGAACAAAATGATCGTTGTCTTTTTCTTCGGCTGTGTCATCTTGCTACCTCCTCTCCTTATACCTGTGTGGGTATATAAAAAGGTGAAAATTATCCTTTTTGAATCCAGAACATCAACACACCATTGTCTTCTTTCACATCAAGCACCGTATGGCCGCTCGCTTTCGCCCATGCAGGCAAGTCGTTTTTCGCCCCTTTATCGGTCGTGTGCACCTCGAGCACTTGACCTGATTGCAATTCGTCTATCGCTTTTTTCGCCCTCACCACCGGCATCGGGCAAGCCAATCCTTTTGCATCCAATACTTTTGCGACGTTCATGATGATGACCTCCTTCACACCAGAAATTTTATTACCATTACCCCTATAGGTATATTACCATGAGAAAAAGAACGTTGTCAACACTTTTTGTTGAGCAACGTATTAACGGCTTTTCACAAGCAACTCCACTGCTTCTTTGACAAGATGGTCTGTGCTTTCTCCTTTTTCCATGCTTTCCCGCAGACAATGTTCCAAATTGGTGCTGACGATCACCGCAATGGCGCGGTCAATGGCATTGCGCGCCGCCGATAGCTGGGAAACGACGCTCTTGCAGTCTTTGCCTTGTTCCATCATGCCAAGGATGCCTTTAATTTGTCCTTCAATCCGTTTTAAGCGGTTTTTGATTTCTTTGTTATATTCCACCGGCTCGTTCGCCCCCTTTCTTGACAATCACAAGCCGCGATTGAGTAGCTTTTCACCTCATAACCGTAGCTGCGCAGCAACCGAATGCCGATATTTTTTTCGACCGCATCTTGGGCGATCACATGCAATGGCTGCCGCGGAATGGACGGCAGCTGCCGTTTGATATAGGCAACGGGAATATGCAGTGCGTGCCGAAACATAGGGCCATTGACTTCATTATAATCACGCAAATCGACAATAAGCAAGCGGTTCGGCACTTGATCGACCGGAAGACACAAAACACCTTTTACCGAACCGTAGCGTCGATACAGCGCCACGACGAACACAATCAGAAAAATCAGCAACAAACTGCTCCCGATCAACAGCTCACCCTCCTCTTCTTCACCTATGCAAGGCGATGATATGCCCCGCATGGTATATGTCCAACAAACATCTATTTCCAAAACCTTTGTTCCCCATACAGTGTCGTTGCTAAAGCAAGCTCAAAAAATAGTAACCGAACAACCCCGTAATCAACAGCAACAAAGACGCTAAAAACCAGATTAAGGGCCGTGACGGTCGGAATGTCTGTTCATTAATTTGTTTTGCCTTTATCGCATAACTGACGGTAGAAAAAATAATGGTGCAGATCGAAATCACGACCGCCAACGCTCCGATCCATTGGACAATCGCCGTAGACAATGCACTGCTCGTTGACTTTTCATGCAAATGGATGACCAAAAACGCGATCCCGACCACCGCGATCGACGTGCGAATCCAGGCGAGAAACGTCCGCTCGTTCGCCAAATGTTGCTGAATATATTTGGAATCCTCTGTCGGTTGTTTTTCCTCCTTCATCTCTTTTCTCCCCCGCCTTCTTGCCTTTCTGCCGCCTGATCGGCCAACGAATCCTCACCTTCCCCCATCCATCAGCCGGCGGAATAAGCGAGTTCACCCAGATGGATGGCTTTGACATCCAACATGCTTTACAATCTAGGGGCAACTGAAACAGCGTTTTTCGTACACATCTACCCCTATAGGTATATTAACTAGCGATTCAATAGGTTGTCAATGGTCTTGCCCCAACCGTTTGCGGAGGGAAAAGCGGCATTTTCCACGTCCCAGCACAAAAACAATCTGACGATATAATCATTGTTGTGAGACGATTCTGACCGCAGCCTGTTTGGAAAGGCGGCGATTCGCGTTGATTCATCTTTCCTTCCTTTGTTATTCTTATCCGCTTTTCTCATCGTTTTGCCTGGTCCGGATACGGCGATTGTGACGAAAAACACCATTTCCATAGGGAAAAAGGCGGGATGAAAACCACGCTCGGCGTTTGTTGCGCCTTGTCGATCCATGCGTTGGCGGCCGCCCTTGGGATTTCGGCGATGATTATGAAATCCGCGCTGCTGTTTTCGCTGCTCAAGTACATTGGCGCTGTCCCCGCCAGACACTGGCCTCTGTTTCGCATCCAAAAGAGCAAAAGCCGCATTCCTTCCAGGGGCGTATAGATGAAAAGGGTGTCTCGAATCGTTTGAGACACCCTTTCTCCATCTCTTACTCTTTCATCCTCATTGGCGCAGCGAGCCGATCGTTGGACATCAACAGCACACAAACGATCGTCAGCGCCGCGGGGATGAGCGCCCATAAAAACGTATCGGCAATCGACGAGGCGAGCGCTTCGGTCAAACGGTCGAGCACAGGGGCCGGGATGTGCGCCCGCGCTTCCGGCGACAACATCGCGCGCGGATCGTGCATATTCGCTCCAGGCGCCCCTTGCGCCATGCCGCGAAACTGCTCGGCCAATTGATCGGTGAACAAGTTGCGCTGAATGATGCCAAACACGGTAATGCCGACCGTCATGCCGAGCGACCGGACAAACGAGTTCGTTGAGCTGGCCGCTCCCCGTTCCGCTTCAGAAAAATGGTGGATCGCCGCCATGCCGAGCACCGAAAACGATGCTCCAACCCCTAACCCAACAATAATCATGTACAACGTCACCGTAAGCCGCGTGGTATGCTCATCAATCGTGCCAAGCAGCCCGATCCCAGCCGTAAACAGCAACATAAACCCGAACATCACGTTGCGGTAGCTCGTTTTCCCGGCCAAAAAGCCGCCGAGCTGGGCTGATACCGTCGTCGAAAGCATCATCGGCAACAAAATCAATCCGGAATTCGTCGCCGAACCGCCCGTCACCCCTTGGATAAAAATCGGGATGTACACGGTGGCGACAACAAACGTCGCGCCGGAGAAAAAGGCGACCAACGTCGTTGACGCAAACAGGCGCTCGCGAAACATATGGTAAGATACGATTGGCTCTTGTGCTTTCGTTTCTACATACAAAAACACGAGAAAGAGCAAGGCAAACGCCGAAAACAACCCGATGATCACGGCCGAGTCCCACGCGTACTTCTGGCCGCCAAGCTCCAGCGCAAACATCAGGCAGACGATCGCCGGAACAAGCGTCATCACGCCAAGCCAGTCAATGCTTTGCTTCGCATGCTTCGGCGACTCGCGGTAGTAGATCCAAAGCAAGAAAAACGCGACAATCCCAAGCGGAATGTTAATGTAAAACACCCAGCGCCAGTTGAGATAATCGGTGATATACGCGCCAAGCAGCGGGCCGAAAATGCTGGACAAGCCAAACACCGCGCCAAACAGCCCGCCCATCTTCCCGCGCTTCTCCGGCGGGAAAATGTCAAACATAATCGTAAACGCGATCGGCACGAGCGCCCCGCCACCGATGCCTTGAATGGCGCGGAAAATGCTGAGCTGCACGATCGTTTGCGCCATGCCGCACAACACCGACCCAATTAAAAACACGATGATGCCAAATAAGAAAAATCGCTTCCGTCCGTACATGTCGGACAATTTCCCAAAAATCGGCATCCCCGCCATCTCGGCCACCATATACGCCGACGTCACCCAAACAAACTGCTTGAGCCCGCCCAAATCGGCGACAATCGTCGCCATCGCTGTTGCCACAATCGTATTGTCCATCGAGGCGACAAAAATGCCGAGCAACAGCGCGATCACGACCAATCCCGTTTTCGTTTCCTTATTCTTCATCCGTTCCCTCTCCCTCTACCTCTGTCTTTTTTCTTTCACCATGGCATGTTCGTCTTGGGCAAACGCCATCTGATATTCAACAAGCCCGATCTCACAGCCTGGGCCGATCGTCACCCGCTCTCCTCGGACGATCGCGGCTTTCGTATATTCCAAATAAATCTCATCGCCTTCAATCGTGTCCGCCTCCAACGTGGCGGATAAGGAAGAAAAACGCGTCAGCCAGTGAATGGCGTTCCACGTTTTGTTTCGCTTGACGGAAATCGTCCGGCCGCCAATTTCCTTGACCGAACTGTCGGCAAAATAGAGCGACAATTCCACCTGTTCGGCATTCAGCGTCTGTCCGACTCGCACGACGCCGGTCAACGCGACCTTTTCCGCCTCGCAGCTTCCCGACACCGACAGCTCGCCATAGCCGCGAATCGCATGCGCTTCCACGTTCCCCTCCACCTGCACCATCCCGCGCAGCTGAAGATGCTGCAGATGGGCATGGCCGCGAATGTCTGCTTCCCCGAACACATCCATTTTCTCCATACGCACAGGACCGTCGATGTTCGCTTGGCCAAACAGGCGAAGCTGGCGGGCGGTGAGCGCTCCTTTCATGTCTGCCGAGCCAAACACTTTGCAGCGGTCGCATTCGACATCGCCGCGAATCGTCGCATCGCCGCGGACCGTCACGTGATGGAACGTGCCGCCGCCCGAAAACGCCGATCCGTTAATGGTCAAATTTCTCGCCGCCATCGTTCTCACCCTTTCTCTATGATTCCGATTTTCGCCTCTTCATCACATTCCAATGCTTCTCGGTACTCGACCCGCTCGATGTGACATCCCCGCCCGATCGTCACGCGGTTGCCGCGCACCGTTTTCGCCGTAGTATGTTCGAGATGAATGACATCCCCTTCGATCACATCGGCGGTCAACTCCGCTGGAAAAAACCATTTTTTGAACAGCGAACCTCCTTGCCTCTTTACCATAATCGTTTCCCCGCCGATCTCCGTAGCGCGGCTCGGACCAAACAGCTTTACTTCGATATAGCCTGCGTTCAACAGCCCGCCAACGGAGAAATGCCCTTCGACCTCCATCCGCTCGGCCGAACAGTCACCGCCAACGTCGAGCTCGCCATGGACACGGATCGTCTCCGCCGTGCATGAGCCTTTCACCAAGCCGTGGCCGCGAACCGTCGCCTCCTGGCATTGCACATGTTCTCCAATTTTCACACTCCCGCTCACTTTCATCCACTCGCACTCCATCCCACCTGTCACATGGCCTTTCCCGGCAATATGAACGTTGTTGGCTTTCACGCTTCCTTCGACGGTCGCATTTCCTTGCACTTGCATCTCCAAGCAATCGAGATCGCCATACAGCTTTCCATTCCCCGATAATTTCACCAAGCTGTACAGCCCGCCGGACGCATGCCCCGTTCCGGCAATGACCAAATCACGCCGCTCCATTTCTCATCCCTCCGAAAGCTTCAGCTTTAACTCTTCAATACATGCCGGCACATGCAGCCGCGCTGCGAGCTTTGCTCCTTCTTCGATGTACAAGTTGACTGCCCCTTCCGCCAAAAAGCAAGTCGCCATCCCCATTTTGCGAAGAACGATCAGCTCACATGATTTTCCTTGCAGTTTTGGATAATGGCTCTCAAACATCTTCCATATGTTTTTTCCCTCTTCCATGCTGATCTCGCCGGAAAGAAGCAGCCGATCAACAAGATAAAGAGAAAGAAGCTGCACAAACGAAACGTCGTTTCGATCGCTCAACTGGTTGTTCAATAATTGCAACACGACGTCCGAAACAATGTGACGTTTTACGATTTCTTCTTTCGTCATGACGACCGTCGCCGGATCAGGCGCAAACATCGCCGCCAACTCATCGAGAGACCGCTCATCCTTCAGCTCCTTGATTTTCTCAATGCGAGCCAAGATTTTTTCTCTCGGAAAAAACGTCTCCTGCCCAGTGAATGTCGATTTGCGAATAAACCATTCTTCCGGAATCAGCTTTTTCCGCTTCCAGCGATACAGCTGGCCGTATGAAATGCCGGTCAGCTCAAGCAGTTCTTTTTTCGAAATCAATTCCTGTTCCATGAGCAGCTCACCTCCCTCACAACCATAAATGTAACATAACATTGTTACGTTGTAAAGGGGCATATGTCAAAAAATGAGACAAGGCGATTGACAACCTGCCGTCTAGCTCAGTACAATGAAGCCAATTTCCACTGGCATCGCGATTCACATTATGAAGAGAGGAGAAAGAGAAACATGCATTCAACGTTGCAGAAGAAAATCGCCGCTGCCGCAAAACAAACGAAAGCCGATCTCGTCATCAAAAACGGAAAAATCGTCAACGTGTTTACACGCGAAATCGTCGAAGGGGACCTCGCCATTGCCGAAGGGACGATCGTCGGCATCGGCCGCTATGAAGGCAAAGAAACGATGGACGCCAAAGGACGCTATATTTGTCCTGGACTGATTGACGGACACGTGCATATCGAATCGTCGATGGTGCCCCCGAGCGAATTCGCCCGCGTCGTTCTGCCGCATGGGGTCACTACGGTGATCGCCGACCCGCACGAAATCGCGAACGTCGCCGGCGTCCACGGCATTCAATTTATGCTCGACGACGCCAAGCGGACGCCGCTTGATGTATATATCATGTTGCCATCGTGCGTGCCGGCCGCTTCCTTTGAACATGCCGGCGCCGTCTTGTCAGCTGCGGACCTAGCACCGTTTTTCAACGATGAGCGCGTTCTCGGCTTGGCGGAAGTGATGGACTATCCGTCATTAAGGGAACAACACCCGTCCATGCTTGACAAACTGGCGCTCGCGGCCAACTCCAACCGTCTCATCGACGGCCACTTGGCCGGTCTGGATGCCGATGCCATCAACGTCTACCGTAGCGCCTGCATCCATACGGATCATGAATGCGTCACCGCCGACGAAGCGTTAGAACGCATTCGCCGCGGCATGTACGTGCTCATTCGCCAAGGTTCAGTCGCCAAAGATCTTGACAAACTTCTTCCCGCCGTCACTGAGCATAACGCGCGCCGCTTTCTGTTTTGCACGGATGACAAACATCTGGACGACTTATGGTTCGAAGGGAGCGTCGACCATAACGTGCGGCTGGCCATTCGCGCTGGGCTCGATCCGCTTCTGGCCATCCAAATGGCTACGTTAAATGCCGCCGAGTGCTACCGGTTGTCGACCAAAGGCGCGGTCGCCCCCGGATACGATGCCGATTTTCTGCTGTTGGAAGATTTGGAAACACTGAATATCACCCATGTATTCAAATCCGGCAGACTCGTCGCCGAACACGGCCGAACCACCTTCCACTCTGAATCGTCAGCTTGCCGCGTCCAATCGGAATTACGGCAATCAATCCGTTGCCAACCGGTCACCGAAGCTGATCTTCGCATTCCGATGCGGAAAGGAAACAACGCCCATGTCATGGAGATCATCCCGAACCACTTGCACACGAATCATCGCATCACCGAAGTCGATGTCCAGGACGGAGCCTTTTCCCCTTCGGTCGAACGGGATTTGTTGAAGCTTGTGGTCGTCGAACGCCATCGCGGGCTTGGCATCGGCCTTGGCATCGTCCGTGGCTTCGGCTTCCAAGCAGGCGCCATTGCCTCTTCGATCGCACACGATTCGCACCACATCATCGCCGCCGGAACAAACGACGGTGACCTCGTCATCGCCATCGAACAGCTCCGCCAACAACAAGGCGGACTTGCCGTCGTCAAAAATGGAACGGTGCTCGCCAGCCTGCCGCTTGAAATCGGCGGATTGATGACTGGAAAAGACTATACCGAGGTGCTAAACGAATTGAAACAGATTGAACAAGCACTTAAAGCAATCGGCGCAGACGGCTCTTTCAATCCGTTCATCACCCTGTCATTTCTCGCCTTGCCGGTCATTCCCGAGCTCAAGCTGACCGATCAAGGACTATTTGACGTTAAACGTTGGGAGTTTATCCCGGTCGAAGCATAACGGATGGACTCCACATATACGAGCCTAGTCTCGCTATAAGCGAAGAGGGTGTCTCCCAAAGCGACGAGACACCCTTTTCACTGCGATGTGCAGCATCGACATTCACGTTATACGGCTTGTGAACACATGTAGTTGATGACTTGTCCATCTATCCACTTTTCCTCTCAAAATACACATGCAACCGATACTCACAAATTTCTTTCGTCCAATTGTACAAGATTTCTTCATGTTCATGGGCGATGGAAAATTGGAGCGCAAACACATTGTTTACAAAGGAAATCAGTCCCTTTGAGCTGCCGCTCCATTTCGTCATCGGCATGCGGGCGATCAGTTTGCTCACTTTTTCCTCATCATACTCCCAAAGTCGTTTCGTTTCCCCGTCGGAAAAATCGATGCGCTTCCGGTATTCTTTTTCTGTTAAATACTGGTAAAAGAACGGTGCCGCTTGTTGCGGAGTGATGGGCTCATGCCAGCCCGAAGGCCCGCGCTCGAGCATGGCTTTTAAGACAACCATTTTATAACTTTTCGACATTACCGTCCGCTCAACCTCAACAAGCCACGGTTCATGCTTGAGAAACACTTCCTTCTCTAAATCTGACAGCTCCCCGGCCCAATATAAAAAGCCGACATAAGAGTTGAACTCTTGTTTGTACTCCGCCGCTTCACTTCGGCCTTGGAGATGCAATTCTAAATACGTTGGTCGTCTGCCCAACTCCTGCTTGAGCTGTCTGTAATCGGCCAGCAGCCGTTCTTTGCGCGGTTGGCGTTTTTTCTGCATCTCCTCGAGAAGATGGATGGCCTGGACATCAAGATGCAGTTCGCATGGTTCCGGAACCGTTGGCACAACGGATTCCCTCGCTTTTTTCTTCGTTTCGCCCCGCTGTGCATCAAACAGGCGCAGCTTGACATCGGCATTGCGGTAGTTTCCGATTAAATCAATAATGACGCAGTAGTCCTTGCCTTCATACAGCCGCAGCCCGCGCCCGACTTGCTGGGTGAAGACGGTCAGCGATTCCGTCGGCCGCACGAACAAAAGTGTATCGACAGAAGGAATATCGACCCCTTCATTGAACAAATCGACGGTGAAGATAGCGTCCAGTTCACGGCGCTCCAACATGTCAATGGCCTGCTTGCGCGAAATGGCCGTCTGCTTCGAATGAAGGCTGATCGTCCGGTAGCCATGGCGTTGGAAATATCGGGACAGAAAATCGGCTTGCCGAATCGATGAACAAAAGACGAGTGTTCTTGTTTTCTTATACTGCTCCCACGCTCGCAAAATGTTCTCCGCCATCTCCTCGCGAAGTTGCGCTTGAAGCAGCTCTTCCTCATCATAGCGGTTGCCGAGCCATTTGATTTGCGAATAATCGGTATCATCGTACACGCCATAATAGTGAAACGGCGCAAGCCAACCGCGCTGCACTGCTTCAATAAAGTCAATGCGGTAGGCAACGTTTCCATCGCAAATCGCGTACACATCTTTATTGTCGTTCCGATCTGGAGTGGCGGTGATGCCAAGCAAAAATTTCGGCTGAAAATAACGAAGGACGCGTTCGTACGAGCGGGCCGCCGCATGGTGGAACTCGTCCACAATAATTAAGTCAAATGAGTCAGGACGAAACGAAAACAAATGTTTTTTCATGCTCAGCGTAAAGATCGAGGCAAACACCATATCCGCACTTCCGTCTTTTTGATTGCCGTCGTATATACCCGCCGTTCGATCCGGGATCACACGTTCGAACGACTGTTTTGCCTGGCGAAGAATTTCCTCGCGGTGGGCGATGAACAGCACTCGCGAAAAACGGCGGGCAAAAAAAGCGGCCAAATACGTTTTCCCAAGCCCGGTCGCCATGACAACCATCGCTTTATCGTATCCTTCTTCATACGCAGCTTCCAACCGCTCCAACGCCTCAACTTGGGCAAAGCGCGGCTGGATCGTTCCATATGGAGTAGCCGTCTCATGAACAACATCGGCCTTGTCTGCCGTTTCCACCTCCTGCTTCTTTTCCGTTTCCGTCGGAAGCATCAACTCGATTTCCTCTGCCTCAACCCATGTACGAGATAGGTTAGGATGGCGTTGGTGATTATCTTGATACTGTTTTTCATAGTCAGCGATTGTTTCGGTGTTGACCGGCACCGTTTCCGGAGCGTAAAACAGCTTTAAAAACTGCTCCATCGCTTCGGCAAATACATCTTCATCAACACTTTTATCCAGCCCCACATTCCACTCGATGCCGTCTGTGAGAGCCGAACGGGATAAATTAGAAGACCCGATGACAAAGTAGCCTTGTTCGCTATCTTCAAACAAGTAAGCCTTCGGATGAAACGAAATCCCATCACTTCTAAACAGGCGCACTTCGATGTCGGGATGAATCGAAATCAGTTCACGCAACGCTTCCGGCTGGGTGACAAACAAATAATCCCCAACACAAATTTTGATGTCTGCACCCCGTCGTGCAGCCGCCTCTAGACTGTCTTTCAAAAGGCGGACTCCAGATTTCATGGCAAACGATGTCAGTATGTATATTGTCGACGAGCGGCTTATCTGTTCCCGCAGCTTGTCAATGAGCCGCCGGGAAATCAACTCGACTTTACTCATCATGAACCTCGACCAAAAAAATTTTTTCACGGAAGCCGCCGCGCTCTTCTGCTTTTTTCGCCCGGATTTGTTCCACTTGTTCGATCGAAGCGCCATGACATGCGGCTAAGGCATGAATAATTTCCAACACATCCGCAAGCTCTTCGAGGGCGGCCTCGTCGGTCGCTGACTGAACATACTCCTCAAGCTCTTCAAACGCTTTCTTCTGTAGTTCTTTCCTATATTCTTCCGCGTCGAGTATGCGAGTAGTGAACGTTTTTCCGGCTTGTTCGATAATGGCCGGAATGCGGTCGCGAACGAGTTTATTGTATATCGGCATATCCATTCCTCCATCTACGAGACTATACGATTATTTTACAAAATCTCGCCTTTTTTTCATAGAAAGAACAAGCAGAAGGCCCCTTTTCCTAAGGAATATTGTTTCTGCCTAAATAAAACCGTTATCAATCGTTACAAATAATTAAGCCAAAAACTTCACATACTCCCCCCTCCCCCGTGCCATACTAAGAAAAATCGACACGATTCGTGCTTGGAGGTTTGTATGGAATGGCTGCTGCTTTGGCTGCTCGTGGCGATCGGCATCGGATTGCTTTTGCTTAGTTTCCGCTTGTTGTCGTTGCGAGAGGTGTCGATCTCCTTTCTGCTCAATGCGTATGCGACGAGTTTTTTGGGCACGGTCACGGCGGGGGCCGGGCTGCTCGAGTATCCGATCCGTTTTTTTGCGGCTTATACGGGCAACAGTGTCATTTTTGAATATCTTCTCTATCCGGTCGTTAGCGTATACGTGTATGCGACATCAAGGCGTTCACGCGGGTTGGGCGTGGTGGCCCAATGTGCGGGGTATGCGGCGGCGATGACGGCATTAGAAGTAGTATTTGAACGATATACGGATTTGATTGAGTACCATGGCTGGACATGGGTGCACTCCTTCGTGGCCATGTTCCTTTTAACGCTCGCGGTTCGCCTGCTTGCCGGACGGCTGCTTCAAGAAAACGGGTGAGTTGGCATGTCTATTTCTCCTAGTTCGCGCTATACATATAGTATAGTTGTCCATAAAGGAGGCGAACGGGATGGTGCTGTTTGACATCAAACACCGCCTGTATTACGAAGCCATCAATTCCGCGCGCCCGAAAATGGCGCCAATCCGCCAAGACCGGGCGTGGGGATATGTATGGAAGACTGTAAACGGCGAGCGGGTGAAGTTTTGGATCGACTTCCAGCGCGGACAGTATCTGTATTTTGAATATGGACGAAAATGGTATCGAGTGAAGTATTTGCAGGCGGACGGGCGAAAATCAGGCGAAGACATATTGAACGGGGCGATGATTGATTTGACGGTGGATGGTCATCAGCTTCTGCTGCTCAAGGGGCGCATCCGCAGCCAGACAGCGCGCGCTATGTAAAAGCGGTTGCCCCCGAGCCATCCTACATGAACAGCTGACAGACGCGCTGGCACACATGCCTGATTCCTCCCAGCGAACTAAACTATGCTATCCTTATTGACCGCATAGACTGGGCAACAGAGTGCCCTAACAGGAGAGGGTGAAGACATGGATCGAATCCATTTATGGGCGTTGTTGGCTCTAGGGCTCATCCTACTGGCTTTCAGTTTGCGCAAACCACCCATTAAAGACGTGATTCTCGTGTTTTTATTGAAAGCTTATTTTTCCACCTTCTTCGGTGTGATTGTGGTCGAAAAGCACTTGCTCGATTATCCGGTGAGGTTTTTGGGGCAATACTTCGACACCAGCATCTTGTTTGAATATGTTCTCTACCCAGTCATGTGCGTGTATTTTTATCGAACATCATACCATTCAAGCATTTTCGGCATTGTCGGGCAATGTGTCTTGTATACAGCTGCTTTGACATTCGTGGAGGTTCTTTATGAAAGGCATACAAATTTGATTCGATATCATACGTGGACATGGATGCATTCGTTTGTCACGATCTTTCTCCTATCGTTTTTCGTTCGAATCCTGATGAAGCTGATCAACCGCTGGGAAGAGTCTGTCCGCTGTCGTTCATGACCGTTTTTCTTTCTAAAAGCACCCAAGCCCATTTTTGTTTTCCGCAAAAAGCCGTTGGCGGCCGGACGAATGTCCGCATAAAGCCCCTATGGCGACAGCGCGAGGTCCTCTTGGCAGCAGATGTCGAAGCAAGCACACAGGCGGCAAAGAGCCCTGCTCCTTGCCGCCTTCTTTTTATGCCCACCACATCTCGGGCAGTTCTTCTTTGAACAGCACGTGTTTGAGGAGCGCCACCGCTTTGGACAGCCCTTCGTCGATCGAGGCGAGCATGTCTTCGTGTTCAATGGAGAGTACATAGTCATAGCCGACGGCGCGCAAGGCGCTGACGATGTCGCGCCACCGTTTTTCGCTTTGCCCGTAGCCGACGGTGCGGAACACCCACGAGCGGTCGAGAATTTGGCTGTAATGCTTCGTATCCAGCACGCCGTTTTTGCGGATGTTCGCTTCGTCCAAGTACGTATCTTTCGCATGGACGTGGAAAATCGCTTTTTCGCGGCCGAGCAGTTTGATCGCTTCAACCGGGTCGATGCCTTGCCAAAGCAGGTGGCTCGGATCGAAGTTGGCGCCGATCGCTTCGCCGACGTGCTCGCGCAGTTTGAGGAGCGTTTCCGGGTTGTAGACGACAAAGCCCGGATGCATTTCAAAGGCGATTTGCGTGATGCCGTGCTCCTTGGCGAACGCCGCTTCTTCGCGCCAGTACGGGATGACGACTTCGTCCCATTGCCACTTTAAAATTTCCAGATAATCCGGCGGCCAGGAGCACGTGACCCAGTTCGGATATTTGGCGCCGGGATGGTCGCCCGGGCAGCCGGAGAAGGCGTTGATGACCGGGACTTCGAGCTGCTCAGCGAGTTTCACTGTTTTCCGCCACGTGTCATGCGATTGTTTCGCAAACGCTTTGTCCGGATGGAGCGGGTTGCCGTGGCAGCTGAGCGCGCTGATGATAAGTCCGCGGTCGTGAACCGCTTTTTTCAACGCCTTGATTTTGTCCGGCTGATCTAACAGGGCATCCGGATCGCAATGGGCGCTGCCTGGGTAATTGCCGGTGCCAAGCTCGACGGCTTCAATGCCCATCGCGGCCACTTTGTCGAGCATGTCTTCAAACGGCAACTGTTGGTACAAGACGGTAAATACGCCTACTTTCATTTGTTTTTCTCCCCCTTCTCGCGGTGTAGGGCCGGTCAGTCGGCGGTCGGCCCCAACGTTTCATTTCGTTTTGGCGCGCCGTTCGCGCCCGTGCTGGCGGCGGCCAAACTGACACCATTTATTCCGCCACCCGCACCCATTGTTTCGTCCGGTGGCTTTCCAAAATGGCGTCAACGATCGTCATCGTATGATGGCCGTCGGCGATCGTCGCAAACGGCAACTCGCCGAGCGCCTCACCGCGCTGTTTCCGGCTGATGGCGCTGTAAAAGTCCAGGAACAAGTTTTTCAGCCCGTCCGGCCAGCCTTCTTCATGGCCGCCCGGGTAATGGGCGAGCGAGGCGGCGCGCGGCGACAAAAGCGCCGGGTCGCGGACGACTTCTTCGTTCGGGCCGTTGCGGCGCCCGACCCAAAGGCGGTTCGGGTGCTCTTGGTCCCAAGCGAGCGTCATGGCATCGGCGGCGATTTCAAAATACAGCCGGTTTTTCCGGCCGGCGCTCACTTGGGAAATCGTGAATGCGCCGTGGGTGCCGTCGTCAAAATGGACAAGCACGCTGCCGCCGTCTTCCGTATCAATCTGCACCGGTTCAGCGTCTTGAGCGTGTCCGGATGTGAACGTGCTTCCTTCCTGTTTCGGCTTGTAGCGAACCGGATGGACGGTGCGCAAATCGGCGAACACTTCGACGATGCGTTTGCCGAGCACGTATTGCACTGTGTCGCACCAGTGCGAGCCGATGTCGGCGATGGCGCGCGACGGGCCGTTTTGCGCCGGGTCAAGCCGCCAGTTGTAGTCGGTGTCATAAAGCAGCCAGTCTTGCACATAGCCGCCATAGACGAAATGAACGCGCTTCGCTTCGCGGGCGAGCCGCTCTTTCGCCTCAGCAACGAGCGGGTAGTGGCGGTAGTTGAAGCAGACAGCGCTCAGCCCCGGGCTTTTTTCCGCCAGTTGTTTCAGTTCGGCCGACTGCTCGCTGTCCATGGCGAGCGGCTTTTCCGACAACAAATGTTTCCCCGCCCCCAGCACGGCCTTGTTGATCGGAAAATGCAAGACGTTGCGCGTACAGTTATGGACCGCTTCCACGTCCGGGTCATTAATCAGCGCTCGGTAGTCGCCGTATGCTTTCGGAATCCCGAACCGGCGCGCGGCTTCTTCCGCTTTTTCTTGGCTGCTTGAGGCGATGGCGACAATGTTCACCAACGGCAAGCGGCGGAGCGCCTCGATATGGGATGAAGCGGAAAAGCCGGTGCCGATGATGCCGACATTGATCGGTTTCACAGCGTCACTCCCCCTTGTTTCGCTTTGATCGGTTCCAGCGGCTTGACGTTGCCGAAGACGATTTCCCCGCGGTTGACCGGCGCGGCCCAGCGGACGGCGTTGGCGATCACTTTCAGCACGTCCGGGTGATGGTACGTCGGGTACGTTTCATGGCCAGGACGGAAGTAGAAAATTTTCCCCTTCCCGCGCGTGAACGTGCAGCCGCTGCGGAACACTTCCCCGCCTTCAAACCAGCTGATGAAAATCGTTTCGTCCGGCTCCGGAATGTCGAAAAACTCGCCGTACATTTCTTCCTGCTCGAGCTCGATGTACGGCCCGATTCCTTCGACGATCGGGTGGCCCGGGGCGACGACCCAGAGACGTTCTTTTTCATCGGCTTCGCGCCATTTCAAATTGCATGTCGTCCCCATCAGCTTTTTGAAAATTTTCGAGAAGTGGCCGGAATGAAGGACAATGAGCCCCATTCCTTCGAGCACGCGGCGGTGGACGCGTTCGACCACTTCATCTTTCACTTCATCATGGGCGATATGCCCCCACCAGATGAGGACGTCGCACCGGTCGAGCACTTCGTCGGTCAAGCCGTGCTCCGGTTCGTCGAGCACAGCGGTCGCCGTGTCAAACCCGGCTTCAGCCAGGTAGCCTGCGATCACGGCATGCATCCCTTCCGGATAAATCGCTTTGACTTGTTCATCTTTTTTTTCATGGCGAAATTCGTTCCAAACGACGACGCGGATCGGTGTGGTCATCCGTTCGCTCCCCCTTGTTTTTTCAGCCTGCCTGTACGCGGCTAGGCGGAGTGTTTTTTTGGAATGTTTCTCCATGTTCGCGACTCGTTGGGACTCCAGCGCGATTCATGGAGCGTTTCTCACCATTCGAGGCGGACTTGCCGACCTTGTTCAGACGATTCGTAAATCGCTTCCAACACTTTGGCGATCGTAAGCCCTTGTTCAGCGGTGCAAAGCGGCGGTGTGTTCTCGGCGATGCTCGTCAAGAAATGGTCAAGTAGCGCCACCCGTTCGCTTTGATCGTCAAAATGGAGCGTGACATCAGCCGGGACGCCGTATTCATTGCGGAACCATTTCACTTCTTGGCGGTTGCCGGCCACATTCCACTCCCAACGCACGCCGCCTTCCGTGCCGAGAAACTCGACATACGCCCGCTCTTCTTCAATGTGCGACGCCCAGCTCGTCTCAAGGAGCACCGTCGCGTCGTTTTCGAGCTGGATGAACGCGGAAGCAAAATCTTCGACCGTATACGCAGCGTTCGGCGCAAACGATGTCCCCGGCCATGCTCCTTGATGGCGCGGACCGAATTTGGCGTACGTTTTCCCGGTCACGGCAACCGGGTTCGGATTCCCGAGCAGCCAGAGCGTGACATCGAGCATATGGACGCCCAAATCGATGAGCGGGCCGCCCCCGGAGCGCTCACGGTCAAAAAACCATGCCCCCCATGCGGGAATGCCGCGGCGGCGCACCCAGCCTGTTTTCGCGTAATAAATCTCGCCGAACGCGCCGGATTGGATTCGCTCATGAAGCCATTGCGCCGCTTGGCGGAACCGGTTGTTCAGCGCTACCATAAACTGCTTGCCCGATTCATCGCGAGCGCGGATGATGGCGTCCGCCTCTTCCGCTTTGGTCACCATCGGCTTTTCGCAAAGCACGTGTTTTCCGGCCCGCAAGCTGTCGACCGACACTCGGGCGTGCAAAAAGTTCGGCACCGTGATGATGACCGCATCGACGTCCGGCGAGGCGAGCAACTCTTTGTAGTCGCTGTACACATCGCGAATGCCGTACGTTTTCGCTTTTTCCGCGGCTGCTTGTTCATTGACGTCGCAAATCGCTTGCAAAACGGTGCGCTCCGAAAGCTTTAGCGCCGCCTTGATGTGTTCGTTGGAAATCCCTCCGGCTCCAATCAAGCCAAGACGGATTGGACGGTTGTTTTTCATCATTCTTCCCCCTTGCGTCGATTTGATCTGCGATTGCCGCCCGATGTAATCGATTACATCAAGCGACAAAAAATGATTCCTTGCCCCGCCGCTGGGAAGAAGCGCCTCCATGGCGCTTAGCGCTTCCCCCCGCACGATTCGCGGATAACGAGCTGATCAGGCAACACAAACTGGCGGCGTTCCACGTCATTTCCTTCAATCAATTGAAGCAACAGCTCCATCGCTTTTTGGCCGATCTCAAACATCGGCTGGGCGATTGTCGTGAGGCTCGGTTCAAAAATCGAGGCCATTTGAATGTCGTCAAATCCGACGACCGCCACATCGTCCGGAACGCGCCCGCCGCGATGGCGAACCGCTTTGATCGCCCCGATCGCCATCTCATCGTTGGCGGCGAAAATCGCGGTCGGCGGCTTCTCAAGAGCGAGCAGCTTCAATGTGACATTATATCCGGACTCATAGGTAAAATCGCCTTCCTGCACGAGCGCAGCGTCCTCCTCAAGCTCATGCTGGGCCAGCGCCTGTTGATAGCCGCGCAGCCGATCGCGGCTCAAAATGATGTTCATCGGCCCGGATAGGTGGGCGATGCGGCGATGGCCAAGGCGGATCAAGTGTTCTGTCGCCTTGCGGGCGCTGCTGATGTTATCGATCGAAACGGTCGGGATGTCCGTCCCTTCCAAATACTCGCACGCCAAGACGATCGGAAACTGCCGCGCCATCTCTTCCACCAGCTCTTTGCGGATGCGGGCGGTCAAAAAAATCATCCCGTCGACTTGCCGCTGCGGCAGCAAATTCAAATACTGCTCCTCAAGCCGGGCATCGTTTTGCGTATCGCCAAGCAGCACCTGATAGCCATGCTCGAGGGCGACCGCTTCAATGCCGCGCAACACCTTTGAGAAAAACGGATTCGTAATATCGGGCACAACGACAAGCACCGTTTCCGTCTCCATCCGCCGCAAATACCGGCCAAGCACGTTCGGCTGGTAGTTCAGCTCTTCAATGGCTTCGAGCACGCGCTGCCTCGTCTCTTCAGTGACGTTGCTCGCGTTGCGCAGCACGCGCGACACGGTGGCCGTCGATACGTTTGCCCGCTTCGCTACATCTTTTATGCTTGCCATCGGTGCAGTCCTCTCAGTTATGTAATCGATTACATCACCATCGTATCGAAAAGACTGGGCGGTTGTCAAGCATTGTTTTTTCGATCCGTCGATGAATCGATGCCTCCCACTCCAACCGCAAGCGTAGGCGGGACAGGGTTCAAATCTTCGTCTCTATAAAAGACGTATCACATGATGAATACGGGCATTGTCCAAGACTAGCGCCCCCCACTCTTTCGACAAGAACCAAAAGTTCGGGAGCGAATGTTTCTTTATTTCAGCCGTTTGTTCGAAAAGTACCGCACCCGCATCGTTCCGATCGCCGTCTTCAGCTATGATGCCCTCCGTGAGGAACCGTCCGTATTCTCGATCAAATTTCCCTTTGGCGATGTGCTGCAGTTTCGCTTTTTCCCCGTAGAGCTGCGCAAGAAACATTGGCGGGATTCTATTCGGCATGACAATCTGATTGCGGCTGCCCTTCTTGGCAAAATGGGGGTATACTGAAAGTGAGAAAATCGAGGTGAACTACTCCCACTTAGCTTTGCTTGAAGTGAGAGCTTCTCAGTTCCGCGACGAAAGCAACCTTTCGTCTCCCTGAGCGTGACTTCGGGTCGTCCCAACCCTAGATATCCGACATGACGGAAGTTCTTTTCTACCTTGGCTATTTTACGAGTGGAAGGAATCTGCTTGGTTCTCGCCTATTCATTTGTCCACTCAACCCCCATATAGCCACTTATCAAGAAACATATGATATATTCAATTTATCATAAGATTTGGCTAACGCCAACCGAAATTCATCTCCCACTGATCGTTGGGCTACGCCCTTCACACGCTTGAAGTGGGAGACTTCTTTCGGAATTATGTTGAAGCCCCACCTCTAAGCGAAGCGTAGGTGGTGGGTAGTTCACCCAAACCTATCCGACCATCCACACTGTAAGCAGACAAGGTAAAAAGGCGCCTTTGCATCGAAGCAAAGGCGCCGATCCGATATTACTCAAGCGCCTGGCGCGCACGGTCTTGCAGCATTTTCACCCCGGCCAGCGAGATCAAGCCCATGACGACGATATAGAAGGAGATGGCCGTTGCGCTGCCGTATTTATGCAGCAGCCACGTGCTCACGAGCGGCGCCGGACCGCCGGCGATGATCGATGCCAACTGGTAGCCGAGCGAGGCGCCGCTGTAGCGCAGGCGCGTCGGGAAGTTTTCCGCGATCATGGCCGCCTGCGGGCCATACAGCATGCCGTGGAACACCATGGCCACGACCGTCGCCAAAAAGATCAGCCCAACACTTTTTGTATTGACAAGCCAATAATACGGAAACGCCCAAAGCATCAACAAAATCGTTCCCGTCATATAGACGCGCCGCCGCCCCCACCGGTCGGATAAATGGCCGGAATAAACGATCGAGAGCGCGTTAATGATCGCGGCAATAATCGTCACATTGACGAAAATGCTTTTTTCCATCCCCAAAAATGTCGTCCCATAGCTGACGATAAACGTGACAAAAATGTAGAATGACCCGTTTTCAATCACCCGTGCAAGCGCCGACCAGAGAATTTCGCGTGGATGCTTGACCAGCACTTCGCCGACCGGCATCTTGCTCGTTTCTTGTTTTTTCATCGCTTCTTGGAACAGCGGCGATTCGAGCACTTTCAACCGGATATACAGCCCGACGGCGATGAGAAGGAAGCTGACGAGAAACGGAACGCGCCATCCCCACGCATAAAAGCTGTCGCCGCCTGCCGCCAACATGAGCGTCGTCACAAGGGAAGAGGACAACAGCCCGAACGGCACACCCATTTGCGGCAGCGAAGCCATCAACCCGCGCCGTTTGCCTTCTTCCCACTCCATCGCAATCAAAATGGCACCGCCCCATTCCCCGCCGACGCCAATGCCTTGAATCAGGCGCAGCGCAGTCACCAGCACCGGCGCCCACAGGCCGATTTGCTCATATGTCGGCATCAGGCCGATGAACGCCGTCGCCAATCCCATCAACAGCAAGGTGACGACCAAGGTCGCCTTGCGTCCGATCCGATCGCCAAAGTGGCCGAAAATCGCCGCCCCTACTGGTCTCGCAATAAACCCTAAGGCGAATGTCGTAAACGACTGCATGAGCGCTACATATGAATCATTTTGTGGGAAAAACAACTGTGGAAACACGAGAGCGGCCATCGTCCCATAAAGGAAGAAATCGTACCATTCAATCGTCGTGCCGACCACACTTGAAATCGCCGCCCTCTTTTTTTGGCGCTTCAATTCCGCCGCATCCATCATCGCTACGGCCATTCACAACACCCCTTTCACGCAATCAAACTGCGCGCATTTTATAGAAAAGGTCCATGAGCAACTTTACCCTCCACCCGGGCATGAAAATCACCACTCACCAACGTGGGATTTTCACGGAAATGGAAAAACAAATAGATGATAGCAAAAAAACAAACATAATGTTAGCGCTTCCAAAAACCGAAATGTCATGCATTCGTTTCTTTATCGGACCGCGACACCATGTCATAAGCCCGTCATGGAGCTTTCCCTTCCCGGGCAACAAGCACATGCACAACGGCATCGACGACCGTTTCTTCTCGTTGGTTGACGATCCGCTGATGCACCGTGACCAACCCCGCTCGCTCCCCCCGTACCGTCAGCTTCGTCACTTCTGATTCTACATAAATCGTATCGCCGATTTTCACCGGACGGACGAAACGGAGCGCATCAATCCCATAAAAGGCGAGCACGCATCCCGGCTCCATCACCCACAGCCCTGTCGCCGCCGACAGCGTCAGCATCCCATGGGCGATGCGCTCGCCAAATGGCGTCCGCTCGGCATATTGCCGATCCATGTGCAACGGATAAAAATCGCCGGAAACGCCGGCAAACTGAACAATATCCGCTTCGGTGATCGTTCGCCCGCGCGAACGGTGGCGCTCGCCAAGCACATACTGTTCAAACGGACGGTCAAATCGCACGCCTTCCCCTCCCCTTGACTGGTGCAAAAAAGAGGAAAAACAAATTCCACCCCCTTTCCGGCTGCCATCTCCATTTTTGTAAATATTCAGAATATTAATCGTGCATATCGTTGGCTTTTACGCATCCCTCCCCGCTAGACGTCTGCCATTAACATATGAACGGAGTGGAGCGGATAGAACTTTCTCTTTCTCTGTTTCGTGTTTCAACATTCGCATTGCCGCAAAAAACAAAAGGATGCTCACCTGGCATCCTTTTTCGAATTGATCCCTTATTCCTTTACCGAGCCGGACGTGAGCCCAGAGACGATGCGGCGCTGGAACAACAGCACCATGACGACGAGTGGGATCGTCACAATCACAGTGGCCGCGGAAATTTCGCCCCACGGGATCGTATACTGGCCTTGGAACATGGCAATGCCGACCGGGACAGTTTTGTATTTTTCCGCTGTATTGATCGTCAAGGCAAATAAAAATTCGTTCCATGCAGCAATGAAGACGAGAATGGACGTCGTAAACACCCCTGGCACCGCAAGCGGCAAAATGATTTTAAAATACGTCTGCATCGGCGTCGCCCCATCCATTTTCGCCGCTTCTTCCAAATCAAACGGAATCTTGCGGAAAAAGGTGACGAGCAGCCAAATCGACAACGGCAAAGCAAACGTCGTATACGGAATGATCAATCCCAAGTAGCTGTTCGTCAACCCGAACTTTTTCACAAACATGTAAATTGGTGAAATGGTGGCAATTTGCGGAAACATGGATACGGCCAGCACCAAGCCGAGAATGACCGTCTTGCCTTTAAACTCGAGGCGCGCAATCGCATAAGCCGCAAACGCGGCAACAAAGACCGTATACACCGTTGTAATGGTCGCCACGACCGTACTGTTCCATAAATAGCGCAAAAACGGGTAATTGACAAAGACCGATACATAGGACTTCAACGTCGGATGGCTCGTAAACCATTCAAACGCTTTGTCGCCAAACAATTCGCTGAGCGGCTTAATGGAACTAAGCAAAACCCATAAAAACGGAAACATCACAAAGAACACGAACAGAGCCAAAAACACATAAAAGAACGGACCGGCTTTTTTTTGCATGGTCTCACCTCTTTTCGTTATCGTTTGACGCTGGAGCCATCAGACAACAAATCTTTCCCAAGCCAGCGAATATAGATCATGGAAATCACCGCCACGCAGAGGAACACGATGACAGCAAGCGCCGATCCCGCGCCGAAATTCGTCTGCGAGAACATGACTTTATACGCTAAAATCGAAATCGTCTCCGTCGAGTTCGCCGGCCCTCCGCCGGTTAAGACGTAAATCAAGTCAAAGACGCGGAACGCATCGAGCGTGCGAAACAGCAGCGCGACTAAAATGCTTGATTTCAACAATGGCAGCGTGATTTTCGTGAACTGCTGCCATTTGGTCGCTCCGTCGATCGAGGCGGCTTCATACAACGAACTCGGGATCGTTTGCAGCCCGGCGAGCAACAAGAGCGCCATATAGGGGGTTGTCTTCCATACATCGGCAAAAATGACCGCAAACATCGCCCCTGCTTCCGTTGTCAACAAATCCCCCATTCGGTCGACAAGGCCAATCGTTTCGAAATATTTGGCGACAATGCCGTTTTGTCCATCGTATAAAAATTTCCACATGAGCGCGGATACGGCGGTAGGAATCGCCCACGGAATCAAAATCGTTGCCCGCACCAACCCGCGGCCAAAAAAGGCCTTATTAATGAGCAACGCAATTCCAAGCCCTAACACGAGCTCAATGGCGACCGACACCACCGTAAAGAACGTCGTATTCCATAACGCTTTCCATAAGCGCATGTCACTGAAGCTGTCCTTATAATGCTTGAGGCCGACAAAGTTCGGCTCGATCACAACCCCTTCGAGCCCTTCGGCCAAGCCGACGACTTTATCCGCTTGCCGCAGTTCGCCCGCTTTTTTCATCTCCTTGAGCGTCTGGACGACATCATGAACCGTGTCGGTCAGCCGCTCGGCCGTCTGTTTGTCCAGCTCGGCGATCTTCAGCTCATCGCTTGGCGTCCCAAAATTGTCGAGCACTTCGTTCACTTTGTCATATTGCTTCGCCACTTGATCGTCGGAACGGATCGCCGCGTCCAGTTTCGCGAGTTTTCGTTCGATTTGCGCCAATGTTTGTTTCGTTTGTTCATCCGCAGCCTCCATTTCCTGCTTGAGGGCGCTTTTGAGGAACGGATAGTTTTGTAGATATCCTTCCAGATCGAGGCTGTAACTCCAGTGAATCGACGATTTGGTCGGATCATTGAGCCGATAGTCGAACAAGCTGTAATAAAAGGACTGGATGACGGGCCAAATGGCAATCGCCAAAATAAGCAGCATGGCCGGCGCGACAAGCGAATAGCCCAACAGGCGCTCCATTCGCTTTTCATTCCTCATCGCTGTTCTCTCCCTTCTGCTTGGAAAGGATATTAGCCTTCAGCACCGGGCAGACGACGGCCTGAAGGCTAATGAATCAAAAATGGTAAAATCAACATCGCGTTCTCTTTGTTTGGCTGATGGGGCATTGGCCGGCGTTGGGCCAGATTCGGGCCGCTGCCGAGCGCCGGCCAAGTCATTCTCCTTATTTATTCAAGGTTGCTTTCATTTCTTTTTCCATATTGGCCACGGCTTGTTCGACCGTCAGCTCCCCGGCCAGCGCTTTGGATACGTTAATTTGGATGATTTCCGAAATTTCCGGATAGTTCGGGACGACCGGGCGCGGCACAGCAGCGTTCAAGGCATTGACAAATCCTTCTTCCGCAAAGAACGGATTGGCTTTTAAGACATCCGGGTCTTTAAACAGCTCCGGAAGCGTCGGCGCTAAACCACCGTAAATCGCGGAAATTTTTTGCCCCTCCGGCCCCGTCATAAATTTGACAAATTCCCATGCTTCTTTCGGATGTTTCGAATATTTGTTGATCGCGGTCATCCAGCCGCCCAGCGCGGCAGCCGAACCTTTGTCCCCGGCCGGGAGCGGAGCCACGCCGACTTTGCCGACGATTTTCGATTGTTCTTTGTCATTCGCCAGCGCGTATTGATAAGGCCAGTTGCGGATAAACGGCGATTGCCCTTCAATGAACGCGGTATGCGATTCCGGTTCAGTGAAGGTGGTGATATTGCTCGGCACAACATCGGACTTGACGATTTCCACCATTTTCTTCAGCCCTTTGATCGTTTCTGGGCTGTTGATCACGACATTCCCGTTTTTATCGACGATTTGTCCGCCGTAAGAGGCGATAAATTCGACGGCGTTGCACACCAATCCTTCATATTGTTTGGCCTGCATCAAATAGCCGAATTTCGTGCCGCCCTTTCCTTTCAGCTCTTTCGCCTCTTTCAAGAGTTCATCCCATGTTTTCGGCACTTTGTCTTTCGGCACCAAGTCGGTGCGATAGAACAGCATGCCGGCATCAATGAACTTCGGCATCGCCCATTGCTTGCCATTGAAGTTGCCGGCCGCGAGCGCCCCTTGGTTGTATTTGCTCAGGTCAATGCCGTCTTTCTCAATAAAGCGGTCGAGCGGCAGCGTATAACCCGCTTGAGCAAACTCAGCCGGCCAAATGACGTCGAGATCCATGACATCGATTTCCGACGACTGCGCGTTTAACATCGTCACATACGCATCATGCTGCTTCCCGGTGTCAGCCGGCATTTCGCGAAATTCCACATCGATGTTCGGATGCGTTTTCTCGAACGCTTCGATGATTTTTTCAGTGGCTTTCGTGGAATCTTGGCCGCGGGCATAGACAATTTTCACGACTTTTTCGGATTGCCCTGTTTTCCCTTCTTCTTTTTTGCTGTCTTGGCCCGCATCGCTGGCGCTTTGGCCGCCGGAGCATGCCGCAAGCCCCATCGTAAGCGCTAACAAAAGCGCGGATGATTTCAACGTCTTTTTCATCGTCGTTCTCCCCCTTTAGATTTTTGATTTGTCAAACACCGCACGGCGTCGCATATGGTGGTTGCTTCGACTGCCCGAATCACCCCCCGGACATGACATCCATCGCCTTTTGCTTTGGCAGCCCCCACTGCTTGTCTATGCATCGATTGTTTGTAATCGATTACATACAAATGGACGAACCATCCTCGTTTTCGCCTATTCTGTTCTTTTCTCGTCAAAGGCGAAAAGGGGACACCGTCTATCCGTTTCTCCTTTCAATGAAGACAACTTGTCTATCATCATCGCGCCCCTTATCCGCTTTGTCGGCTTCCTTTCACAAACTTCGTTATGTAATCGATTACAAAACCATCTTACATCGCCGCAAAATCGTTCGTCAAGTCCCTAAATTCTTTTTTTGTCCTATAAACAAAGAACCCCAAGCCGTTTGGCTGGGATTGCCGCTCTTTCCGTTACGGAAAACCAACTCTAATATTTAATGAAGCACTTAGATTAGTCAAACTTGCTTTTTTCTCCAACGTTGAGCTCTAATCAACGGAATCTGTTCCTTCTTGTGCTCTCATTTTGAGTCATCAACTGTAAACAATCAGTAATTGATATCTTTTTCAAATACTATAAGCTCACTAGCATAATCTCCTCTTAGGTCAAGCGAAATCCCTCTGGTCATCAGTGAAGTGCCACTGCGCTTTATACCTAACTGTCTGCACAAGTATACCGCCTCTGGATCAAGTCCCCTCAACTGAATAGGAGGAAAAGGATGGCGGAATTGTTGACGATGTCGAAATACAAACAAAACAGACCGAGAGCGATCTGGACTCACATACTGAAAGGCCGCTCCGTAAGAAGAGCGCGGAGAAAGAATCCGGTACAAATCCCCATCTTGGATGATGGGACGGATTTCTTTGTATTGGCGAATATATTTTTTACATTCTTGAAGCTCCAATTCACTGCATTTATTCAAGTTCAATCCAATGCCAAGAGACCCTATCATGGCGCTATGGAAACGATATTTTAACGTCGTTGTACGCAAATTATTTTCATCCGGCACATCCGTTACCCAACATAACATCGCTTTCGTATTATAGGCATAGGTATATCCTTCCTGAATAAACAACCGGTCAAAGGGATCCGTATTATCGCTCGGCCAAACATTGTCGATATATCTCATGATCCCAAGGTCAATTCTGGCTCCGCCACCTGAACACGATTCAAATGCCACATGAGGATGCTTTCTTTGTAACCGCTCCAGTATACGATAAACGCCAAGAACATGTCTCACCCATATTTCCTTATGGTGTTCCGGAGGGGCTTCCGGCCAACCAGGTTCACTGAATGAACGATTCATATCCCACTTAATGTAATCAATTTCATGATTGGACAGCAAATCATCTAACATAGAGAAAATATACTCTTCGACATCAGGCCTAGATAGATTTAAGACAAGCTGATTTCGTTGTTCCGTGTTTCTCCTTCCCGGAAAACGATAAACCCAATCCGGATGGCTCCGGTAAAGATCGCTATCACGATTGACCATTTCCGGTTCAACCCAAATTCCAAAATCCATTCCTAACGATTTCACGTGTTGAATTAATGGATGCAGACCTTTTGGAAATTTCCTTTTGTTTGGAAACCAATCTCCTAATCCCGCACGATCATGATCCCGAGCGCCAAACCAGCCATCATCCACTACAAACAGTTCAACTCCCAACTTTGCTGCCTGTTCAGCTAACCTTCTCTGCCCCTCCTCAGTCACGTCAAATTCCGTAGCGTACCAAGAGTTATACATCACTTTTCTTACTTTATGGCCATTTCGAAGAATATATTTTTTTTGGTATCGATGCATTTGACGGCTTGCTTCCCCAAACCCCTTCGCTGTAAATCCTCCTATACAGATTGGGGATCGAAGTATCTCACCCGGTTTTAATGTCCAACCAAAATCAAAGTCATTGAATCCTGTAGCCACTTGTAGCGTCTGATACGGAGTTTTTTCAATCACTATCTTCCAGTTGCCACTAAAAGCGATGGCTCCAAAGTATACGTCACCATATTCTTCAGTTGTCTGCCCAAAGTCGATCGCAAACCAAGGGTTGAACTGGTGGCTGGTTCTCCCGTGTCGACTTTCCAGCACCTTTTTGCCCTCTTGAATCCACTCTGTTCTGACTTGAGTCTCTCCTCTAGAAAGACCGGCTAAATATGTTAGTCGGTACTCAGGATAGACTGGCAAATGCCAGATAGCTCCCATCAATTGCTCAATTTGGAGCCCTTCCGTTCCTTCATTTACGATTTCAACATAACGCTCAATCAAATCATATTCTTTGATCACTTTATAGTTCAGTTTCACCGTAAGCGGCTTGAGGGTATCTTTCAAATAAATCACTAACTGATCCGAATTCAAGAGTTCATGCCTGTCATAGATAAGATGCAAATCACGGATATGGTCAGAAAATGTAAGCTTGATCCCTGGCTCCGTAAATCGCAACCCTCCCCAAGGCATGATCTCATCTCGGTGGGGCCCAATAGGTCCCCCACCAGGATGCTCAATGGATTTCGGCAAGTCCATATAGTCTAACAGCAGCGGTTGTTTTCCTCCCCAGTATACATGTTGCAAAATTCCTTCTGCATCTACTCCGATCACGTAATCAGTAAGATCAGTGGTGATAACCCATATTTGCTTTTCTGGAATATATTTGATAGGCATTTTCTCACCGTCCGCTCGAATATCGAGTTGACACTATTTTGTCTTAATCCACATTGTCTGATATGGCCTTAGAAAAATCGTTCTGTCGATCGGTTGATTTAAAATGATATCCATTCCCACATATTCCGTTTTCAGCTCAACATTTTGTTTCGAAACATTGACCAGCACCAAAATTTGATCGCCAGTCTGTTCATTGGTTCTTAATATGGAGAATACCCGTTCGTCTAAGAATAGAACTCTTTGTTCCGCTTGTGGATTAAACGCTTTTTGTGTTCTCCGTTGTTGAATAAACTTGCTTAACTGCACAAAAATGTTGCGGCGCAATGAGTTTGATTCAAGCTCCATATACAACCGATCTTTGTCTATTTTTTGACGATTGATTCGGCGATTGATTCCCGACTCTTCCATGCCCTTATAATCGTTACGGGAACCGATCAGACTATGAATATAGATCCCTGGCATCCCGGCCATAGACAGCAAAATCATATGGGCAGCTAAAAATCTCTTAATGCGTACGCTTTCTTCTTCGAACGGGTGAGTTAGCGCATCGAGGTAAGTGATATTCAATTCATAGGGGCTCATTGTGCCATCACCGTTATCCCGGTATGAAACCCGCCCACCATGTTCAATCGTTTTATCGACTAATAATTGTCTTTCCTCATCGGTTAAAATCCCCTCTGTTGCCCTCAACCCAATGCCATCATGGGAGGCCAAAAAGTTAAAAAATGTGGTAGCATCAGAACGGGGTTCTAAACGGTCTGCCCATTCTAACAGTTTGCGAGCATTTTGGGTATGAAAAGAAAATAAGGTCAACGGCGGAAGCGGAAACTGATATACCATGTGCGCTTCATCATAACCGTTCCCAAAATAAGTAATATTATCGCTATGAGGAACATTCGTCTCTGTAATTAAAATCGTTCCCGGTGCAACCAAATCGATTACGTCACGTATAAGTTTAATAAGAGCATGGGTTTCTTCTAAGTGCATGCACGAAGTCCCCTGCTTCTTCCACAAAAACCCAACAGCATCTAAACGAATAAACCTTGCCCCGTTTAAAGCATATAGAATAAGGATATCCAGCATTTCCAACAAAACATCAGGGTTCTTATAATTGAGATCAATTTGATCATCACTGAACGTGGTCCAAATATACTTTTTTCCATGAGTCGTGTCAAACTCAGTCAACAATGGCAACGTCCTCGGGCGAACTACCTGGCTATAATCGAGGTTAGGATCAGCCTCAATAAAATATTCTGCGTATTTTTTCTCTCCACGCAAATAGCCTTGAAACCATTCACTACTTTTTGAAATATGATTGATTACAGCATCAAACATCAGATCGAACTCGTTCGATAGTGACTGAATATCCGTCCAATCCCCTAACTCAGGATTTACTTGCCGATAATCGACTACTGAGAAACCATCGTCTGAAGTATAAGGATAAAAAGGCAAAATATGGACAGCTGTTATGGTCTTCTTAACATACTTTAATAGAAATTCCTTAAGGGTTTGTAGCGGGAGAGTACCTTCCTCTTTAATAGAATCGCCATATGTAATTAACATAATGTCTTTTTCTGTTACCCAAGGTTTAGGCTCTGGTCTTCTATTCATGTATGGTTGTAATAATTCTGTTATTCTCTTATAAACTGTGTATTCTTGTTCTCCATATAATAAATTTAGCTTCCGGCGCATACTCTGCTCTTTTTCAAGAGGGATGATCATTGCCTATGTTCTCCCTTCCACTACTAATCATTTTCAATACTGGCACAGCTTATTTCATAACCTTCTGCCAAAAAAGATCAAATTATATCCTCTGCAGGAGCTCCCGAATATATTTAACCGATTGGCGATACACCTCAAGTTCTGGCACTCCAAGAACTCGACACTCAAATGCCAAGTAACCCGTGTAACCAATTTCCTTTAACGCCTTCAATCCTGAAGAAAAATCTAGATGCCCGTCTCCAGGCTGATAGCGGTGACTATCGGCCAGATGAACGTGACCTATATACTTCTTTGCTTTACGTATGCTATCCTCAATTTTTGGCTCTTCAATATTCATATGAAAAAAGTCTGCTGTAATTTTTACGTTGGAAAATCTTCCTTCTTCGATGAGGGAAACAGCATCTTCCAGTCGATTTAACATATGATCCTCATAACGGTTTAATGGTTCTAAGTAAATATAAGTTCCAGTTTCTTTGGCCGCTTCATTCAGTTTATCCAACGAGTCCAATAGAACAGCCCGGTCCTGTTCCTCCGATCGAGGAGGAATAAGAGGAGGCAATCGTTTGGAAAACATTCCCCACGCAGCGGGAACAACAATCCCTTGCGCCCCAATTCTCTCAAGATGACACAGGATGCTTATAATATCTTGAACAGCACTCTTGCGTTTTTCCTTGTCAAAATCACCGATCCAACCACGATATCCACCGCATGCCGTCACTACCGGCACAGCAGTCTCTTGCACAGCCTTCTTTACATCCTGAAATTCATTGATCAATCTACTTCCATCGATCTCAAAAGCGTCAAATCCCATCAAACGGATAGCTTCCAATTTTTCTTTCATGTTCTGCGGAAAAAATGATTTATCCTGAGTCGCAAGCTTCATGCTGCTCCTCCTGACCTTAAAATTTAAAATGTAATGCCCAATTTAATACTTCGCTCTGGATGGCGGTCTACATACTCACTATAGGCTTGAGCGCAGTCTTCAAACGAAATCACTGGATAAATAATTTCCTCACAATCAATGACACCCGATTTTAGAAATTCCCAACATACATCCTCGATCCTTCTTCGATCCCAGCGCGGATAATCTGGATTCGGCTCACTTGCCGCGCGTGAAAAGACTATTTTTGCGTTATTGTAGTGCGCCTCCTTGCCCAAATTCAATCCTCCCTTAAATTCCTTTGCCCAACCAACGTAAGCGATGGTCCCCCCATACGCCAATCCTCTGAAAGCATCCTGAAGGGCAGATGCGCTCGCGCTCGTTTCAATGATGACATCGACTCCCAGTTTGTTTGTAGCTTTTTTTAACTCCAACCCTACATCTTGGACTGTAGGATCAAACGCCTCATCCGCTCCCGCTTTTAGCGCCGCCTCCCGACGAAGGGCAATCGGGTCGACAACCGCAACATAACTGGCACCGCATTTTTTCGCAATCTGCGCGGCAATTTGTCCAATCGCTCCTAAACCAATGACAGCCACCCTGTCCCCCGGGCGCATATGAGCATCTCGAATACCAGCCAAGGCAAACTGCGCAGGGTCGTAGCATAACGCGTTTTTCCACGACATAGTTGATGGCATTTTACGAAGCCGATAGTTATTGACCCCATTTACAATATGGGTCTCTCGTATGCCCCCGTAGCCACATACCCAATCCCCTGCCTGGTAATCTGTTACTTCAGATCCCACCTCTGTAACAATTCCTACCCACTGATTGCCGAGATTCCATTCACCAAACTTTACACCCTTCTCCTCATCTTGATCTCTACGGACAAATAACTTCCACTCTTGATCGTACCGTTCATCCAAGAATGGGGTTTCTCCCCGAAAATCGGCGATCTCTGTTCCATGTTTGGGTGAAGCGTATTTCACCTCAATCTTCACTTCGTGAGGCAAAATATCTCTATCTTCATATTCGACAAGACTGGCTTGTCGTGGGGCAATAGCAACTAATTGTCTAGGCATTGGTTCTTCTCTCCCTTATCATATTTTTAGTCATTATTCCTTGACTCCGCCTTCAGTCAAACCACTGCTAAAATACTTTTCAATAAGGGCATACAAAATGACGATAGGCAAAGCAGTCAAAAGTGAGGCAGCCATCATCCGTCCCCATATATAATGCTTAGTATGAAACAGATGACTCAACCCTAACGGCAACGTCATATTTTCTTCAGAGATAATAAACACTGAAGCAAACAAGTACTCATTCCATGCGATCATGAACACATATATGAACACGGAGACGATTGCCGGCATCGACAAAGGAAGCACAATTTTCCATATCACTTGTATACGGCTAAGCCCATCAATCATTGCTGCTTCCTCAAGAGATTCAGGAATTGTTCGAAAGTAATTTCCTAACATGTACAAAGACACAGGTAAAGTTAGAACAATATAGGTCACGATCAATGAGATTTTTGAATCATAAAGACCAATAGCCGTGACCATCTGATAAAGAGGAACGACTAACAATACTCCTGAAAACATGTATATGAGCATCACGCCTTTTTGAAAAAGCGCTTTTCCTTTATATTGCAGACGAGCAAAACTATAAGCCCCTAAAGTTCCTACTACCACAGCCAAGAAAGCAGTAGATAGAGAGATGATCATGCTGTTCTTAAAATACGTCCAATATGGAAATTTTTCTGGATTTAACACATCTAGGAAATGCTTAAAAGTAATTTCATTCGGAATGAATGTAGGAGGATAAGATAGAGCCTCTTCATTGGATTTTAGTGCTGTACTCAGCATGACCAAAAACGGGAATACCGTCGTTACTACCGTTAGAACAAGGAGACAATAGAAAACAAATCGGTGCACCATTCCTTTTTTCGTCACCACTTGAGCACTCTCCTTACTGCAACTACCACCAGAACCATAATGAGTACAAACAACAGCGCTGTAATGGCAGCCGCCCGTCCATGATCATAAGTAGCAAAAGCTGTTTCATAGGCATATACACTCACAACAGGCACTTCTTTGGTTAACAAATAAATCTCATCAAATTTGTAAAAATTCCAAATAAAACGAAGGATCACCAAAGCACCAATTACAAATCGCAATTCAGGTAATGTAATATACCGAAACTTCTGCCATCCGCCAGCTCCATCCATCTCTGCCGCTTCATATAAGGTAGAATCAATAGCCTGCAATTTAGCAAGGATCATCATGAAAGAGAATGGAAATAGATGCCAAATATCAAACAAAATGACTAACCACATCGCCGCGACAGGATTATCTAACCAGTCTATACTTTGTTTAAATAACCCCAACTGCTCAACCAACGTATAATTCACCATTCCGTAAACGGGATTAAACATATACTGCCAAACGAAAACCAATGAAATAATCGGCGCTACATACGGCAACAAAATAACGGAGCGCACTAATTTTCTTCCCACGAACGGTCGATTTAACAGAAGGGCAGTGCCAAGGCCAGCAATAGTGGCCCCGGCAACCGTTACAACTGTGAATATTAGCGTAATCATGACAGAATGCCAAAACTCTCGATCAACAAGCAGGGTCTTGTAATTCTCCAAACCAATGAAAATATCCGGTTTATTCGGGTTTAATGAAACATCATGGAAACTGAGCCAAATATTATAGGTGACAGGGTAAAAGATGATCAGTGCCACCAGCAAAAAAGCTGGCGCAATCAAGAGGTATCCTAAATGAGCTTCTTGGGCTTGTAAAGATCCCCTGTTTCTTTTTAGGTTGAACACGATTTCACTTCCTTCAAAAATATTATTATCTTTTATTTCATCACCTTTTCTATTTTCTCTTTGACCGTTTTGGTCACTTCATCCGGCTGGATTCCATGCTCTGTCATATTATAAATGCCTTCACTAATAATAAACTGCGCTGAAATATCGCTCATTTCTGGATAGATTTTGCCGTTCACGACATCAAAACGCTGTAAATTCTCCAGTCCGAATGGGATTTGGCTTGCTACTTCCCCGAATGTTTTAAGCACCTCATTATTTAGGTACTCAGGATCTTGAGCAATCGACTTTCTCGTTGGATTTTGCCCTCCCGGTGACATATGCAAAAACTTAATATAGTTTTCCTTTTCCATCAAAAACTTAGTAAACCGCTTGGCCGCGTTTCGTTCATCTTCGCTTATCGTATTCGTAATCACAAATGATGTAATTTGGCCAAACGAAGCCTTCTTTTTCTTTTCTGGAATTGCAAAACCTGTCGATTGTGCTAACTGTGTATTCTGTGACAAATCTCCCATAATATACGTGGAGTACATGACCATCGGGGCACGTTCTGACAAATACATTTCTTTTGCTTCACGCCAGCTCTCCGCCCCTTCAGGTGTATACTTGGCTAATTCTTTATAGAAATTAAGGGATTCTTTCATCTCAGGGGAATCAACGTTTATCTTTCCTTTTTCGTCAAAAATGGCCGCATTATTCGAGAGAGCGAACTGACTAAACGTTTGTTCTGTGAATTGATCCTTCTGGGTTCCTATTACAATGCCGTATTTTTTGTTTGCAGGATCATAGAACGTTTTTGCTGCTTTTAAAATATTTTCCCAAGTAGTCGGAGCTTCTAATCCTTTTTCTTCAAACAGCCGTTTATTGTACCAAATCCCTTGTACCCACCCGTATATCGGAACGCCAAGATACCCGTTGCCATCAGGAGATTTCGTTGTATCTAAAACTCCCCTGAAGAAATCATCTTTGCCTATCTCATTGATAATTTCTTCATGAAGTTTCGTATCGCTGACTCCTTCCTCACTAAGAAGTAACGTTTGTTCAATACCGCTCTCAATAATAGCCGGTAATTGATTAGCTCCCATCGCCGCAGAGATTTTGTTTGGCAAATCCTCTTCCGGAACAGGAACTTGTTGCACATGAATCCCTGGATTTTGTTTTTCAAACTTTTGAATCAACTCTTTCAACAACTGAACTCTCTCTTCCTCGACATTAGCATGCCAATACTGAATCGTTACATCTTTTCCGTTTCCATTTTTGGCATTAGACTGATCACCTTCTTGACTACAAGCTGACAAAATGGATAGCGAGAAAAGTGATAGAGAAAGGAATGCACAAATCTTCTTTTTGTTGAACAATCTAACCCACCTCCAAAAACGTTTTTGGTCATTTCAAAAAAATTATCTATTTGGCGGCGAAGTTGATTCTCGAATAATCAGGTTGCAGGGTAAAACAGTTGGTGTCACTTTCACCCCCGGATTGTCAATAATTTTCAATAACGTTTTCGCTGCTATACTTCCCAATCCATACTTATCTTGTCTCACCGTGGTTAATGGAGGTTGGCTGTATTTTGCTTCTTTGATGTCATCAAATCCCACTACCGATACATCGGTGGGAACGCGATATCCTAATTCATTTAATCCGTCAATAACCCCCATCGCCATCTCATCACTTACAGCAAAAAAAGCAGTAATCTCCGGACGGAACACCATTAAATTCCGAGCAGACTCCATGGCTTTTTCGCGCGAAAAATACCCTAATTGAATCAGTGACGGATCAACCCCTATTCTGTTTTCCATAAGAACATCCTGATAACCTCTCATTCGATCATAGCTTGTTTTACTAATTTCATCACCCCCTATAAATCCAATAACCCTATGGCCAAGATCAATTAAATGTTGCACGGCCTTCCGAGCGCCCCCGTAATTATCGGACTCCACATATGTGCATGTTTCCCCTTCTAAAGGAATGTCGATCGCAATGCAGGGAATCCCGCTGTTTTGAAGCTCCACAAGTTGTTCCGTTTTTCTTTTTCCCTCACCCGTTAGCAATAAAACAACACCGTCTACACTGCGTTCTCGGCACAGTGTTGTATACGTGGCCAACTTTTTGTTCTTGTTCGTAAAAATCAGCAAATCGTACCCCGCGTTTCCAACTTCTTCACGAACAGCAGAAATCACATCAAGAAAGAAAGGGTGATCAAAACCCGAGTTCACCTTATTACCAAAGAAAATTCCAATCGTATTCGTCTTTTTTTGAACAAGACTTCGTGCCACTGCATTAGGGAAATAGTTGAGTTCTTTGCAAATCCGCAAAATTTTTTCACGTGTTTGTGGGCTGACGTCTCCATAATTGTTCAGTGCTCTCGATACCGTGGAGACAGAAACACCAGCTTTTTTTGCAATTTCTCTAATGGAAACCAATATCAACCACCCTAATCGAAAACGTTTTTGGTTGCGTTTTCATTCTATCAAGACCTCTACATTAATGTCAATATTAAGAATTTTATTTTTTTATTAAAAACTATGGCCGAATTTCTCTTGATACAACTGCACGCTAACAGAGCTTGACTGGAAATTTTATATTGATCCGTAGCATGTAAAAGCTCTGAACCTTGCTGTTCAGGATCAGTCTCCCTTTTATATGTCTATTTTCTTCCCTTCCTCGACGATATGATACAGCAAATGCGCCAAATGGTGAATCGGACCGTATTCCTCTTCGCCGTCTTCCGTCATTTCCTCTTCTTCCGCGAATTCGAGATCGTTTAAGTAGAGCGCCATAAACTCATAAAAGTCTTTCAGCTCAAAGCTGTAGCACGCGCTTGGATCTTCGCTGTCTTCTTCGTATTGAAGCATTAAATACGACACGTTGCCTTCGCGATCCTCGGCATCGAAAAAGACAAAATAGCCGATGTTCGTGTCAAGATCAAACAAATGCCGCGTTCCGCCTTCGGTCGCCTTGTCAAAATCCTCTTGGCTCAACTTGCCGACGTTCATCGCTTCCACATCATCTTCACGGTGAAACTGGACCGTAAATGTTTTCACTGTCATTCCCTCCTCCAAAAATGCTTAATGAATACGTTTTGGACAGCCGCTCGAGCAGTTTCACCCCGGCTAGACTGTTCCCTTTGTCGTCAAGCGCCGGGCCGAAAATGCCGATGCCGCACCGCCCGGGCACGGCGGCGAGAATGCCGCCCGAGACGCCGCTTTTCGCCGGAATGCCAACCTTGATGGCAAATTCACCCGACGCATTGTACATGCCGCACGTGACCATGAACGTTTTGCAAATGCGGGCGACATCCAACGGCATGAGCGGTTTGCCCGAATGCGGGTCGCGCCCGTCAAGCGCGAACACCAAGCCGATGCGCGCCAAGTCGACGCACGTCATCTCAATGGCACACTGCTTCGTGTACAAGTCGATCAACTCTTCAACGTCTTCATCAATAATGCCGTGTTGCTTCAAAAAATAGCAAAGCGATCGGTTTAAAAACGCGGTTACAAATTCGGAGCGGGCCACTTCGTCGGAGTACGAGATGTGTTCGTTGCCAGCGAGACGGCGGACAAACGCCAACAACCGTTTCAGCCGTTCGGGCACCGAGCCGCCTTCAATCATCGACGTGACGACAAGCGCGCCGGCGTTAATCATCGGATTCAGCGGCTTGGCCGGTTTTTCCTCTAACTTGGCAATGGAATGAAACGGATAATCCGTCGGCTCCATGCCGACTTTACGAAACACCTCATCCTCGCCGCGGTCGATCAAGACAAGGGCGAGCGCAATGATTTTCGAGATGCTTTGGAGCGTCACTTTCACCGTCACATCGCCGGCGCTCACCACCTTACCGTCCGGGGTGTAAACGGCGACTGACAGTTCATTCGGATTCGCTTTGGCTAGAGCGGGAATATAATCGGCCACTTTGCCATAGCAGGCGTACGGCTTCGCTTCTTCGACAAAGCGGGCCAGTTCTTCTTGATTGTACACAAGCATCACCGATCGTTAGTATCGCCTATTTTTTCCGTTTCTATGCCCAAACGATTCAAACAGCGGCGGTTTCCGACGGGGGCGCTTTGCCCTCGCCAAGCGGACCGCCGGCAAAAAACCGCCCCGCTCCTCTCAAGTCGGCAGCCTGAGCCTGCTGTTTGAACAGCAGCCGTTTTTCTTACTCTTCTTCGGCAAACACATTTTTTAATTCGATCGCAAATCCAGGAAACATGCGGACAGGAATCGTCTCATCGCGAACATACATCCCTTGATGGCGGAATCTCCCTTCTTCAAGCACATAGACATCCATCGTCTTTCTCCAACAACCTTGTTGTAGGCAAGGGAGAACGGTTTCAAGTATAATAAAAAAAGAGGTGAGGAGCATGCAAGAAGCCATCAACATGTCCCCGTCCCCGTCATGGGAACATCAAATCGTTTGCGACAATCTTGTTTCCATGATCAAAGGAAAAAGCCCATGCCAACCGATTTCCAACTTATCCGTGAAACTCGAAAAGAACGGAAACGTGATGAACGAGTTTATCCAGCCGGATGTCGCTGTCTATTGCGAACGACCGGAAAAAATCATCGGCGGCTATAAGGGGCGGCCGCTCATTGTCATCGAAGTTGTCAGCCCGTCAACCTACAAAATCGATGTGACGCTGAAAAAAGATTTGTACTGCGCCTACGGAGTGGAAGAATACTGGATCGCCGACCCCTACAACAAAACGATCCGTCAGTGCACACTCGAACATGATCGATACGCCGAAACGATCATCTCCTGTGGCGAAATGTTCGATTCTGTCATCGGAACGATTGACACGGCGCTCGTGTTCCAAGGCGTGTAGAAAAGAGGAAACGCCCGATATGGACGAAGCGAGGCGGTCTGTCCGAAAGTTGCTTGATTTTGACATCGAGACGGTCGTCTGTTACCACAGCAGAGTGTGCCGCGGCCAGATTCGTGAACAGTTGGAGCAAATCGCTCGATCGATGGCATAACCTCGTTTCACAGCACGGCTAATCCATGGCTGACAGACGAAGCCTTGTCGGATGCCAATGGCCTTTCAACGGCATCCTTTTCTGACTTCATGGAAAATTAGCCATTGATCTTATCCTGTTTTTCTTGTATAATGAAGTATGTCTGACAAACCATTTCGGGATGTAGCTCAGCTTGGTAGAGCACACGCATGGGGTGCGTGGGGTCGCAGGTTCAAATCCTGTCATCCCGATCGAAGGAAACCAGCCGAAAAACATCCGGCTGGTTTTTTTGTTCTCTCACGCGTTTCCTCCTCTTGACGCCGTTTTTCCCTATGAAATCAATCCGATCTGCCTTCCTGCCCAAGCGATACGGTCAACAGCCATATCAACGTCTTCTGCCGTCATGGCGGCGGTGACGGAAAAGCGAATGCGCGCCGTTCCCTCAGGGACGGTCGGCGGCCGGATGGCGATGGCGGCAAGGCCCGCTTCCTGCAGCAACTCGCTCATCGCCACAGCCTGGTCGTTCGGACCGACCAGTACGGGAACGATCGGCGTCTCGCTGCCGCCAGTGTCAAAGCCGAGCTGTTTCAGACTCATGCGGAACCGTTCACTTAAGGCGTGCAGCCGCTCACGCCGCTCCGGTTCGGATTGGACGATACGAATGGCCGCTTCATTGGCGGCAAGGACAGCAGGCGGCAAGGCGGTCGTAAAAATGAAGCTGCGAGCACTGTTCATCAAGTAGTCGATCAGCCACGGCTCGCCGGTTACATACGCTCCGAAGCTGCCGAGCGCTTTGCTGAAAGTGCCGATGGCGATCACATCTTCTTCTTTCTCGAGCCCGAAATGGTGAAGCAGCCCTTCGCCGTTCGGCCCAAGCACCCCTCCGCTGTGCGCTTCATCCACAATCAATATCGCGCGGTAGCGCCGTTTCAACTCGACAAGCTCCGATAATGGCGCCAGATCGCCGTCCATGCTAAAAACAGCATCGGTGACGATCCATTTTCGCTTCGCAGGCGAAGATTGCTTCAACAATGATTCTAATTGATCGACGTCATTATGCCGGTAGCGGAAACAGGCGGCTTTGCTCAGTCGGATGCCATCAATCAAACTCGCATGGTTCAACTTATCGCTAAAGACAAGATCATCTCGGCCAATCAACGCTGTCAACACGCCGATGTTGGCCGTATAGCCGCTGTTGAAAATAAGAGCCGCCTCTGCTTTTTTCCACTGTTTCAACGCGGCTTCCGCCCGCTCATAGAGCGGATGGTTGCCGACGATAAGCCGTGACGCACCCGCTCCGGCTCCGTAGGCCCGCATCGCCTCGCAACCCGCTTCAATGAGCCGTTGGTCATCCGCCAACCCTAAATAATTGTTGGACGCTAAATTCAACATCGGCTTTCCGTTCAGGATGACCGAAGCGCCTGAGGCCTGTGCTCGGCGCAGCTGGCGCTTTTGCGCTTTTTGTTCCCATTCGTGCAGTTTGGCGATTAGTTCGGTTTTCATCCCTATCCCCCTTATATGTAAACTTTTTATAAAAAATAGTTTACATTAAAAACCGCGAATCGGCTAGGAAAAGATGGTCAGTTTCGTTTGCTGATTATTTAGCACATAGTTCTGTTAATTATTGATTTCCACCCTCGACCACATGCATAGTCCAACCGCAGACATGTCATACTATACGTGTTATCGGCAAAAAGGAGGTGTTAGAAATGGATGTCCGTCGGGCACAAGAAATCGCGTCGTCGCCGGTGATGGCGAACGTCACGTACAACGGCCAGCGCATTTACATTGAGCATGTCGACCAGCAAAAAGGGATGGCAACGATCCATCCGCTTGACAATCCGAATCAAAAACAAAGCGTGCCGGTCGCCAGCTTAGAAGAGCATTCGTCATGAAAAACGCGGGAGAAAGGGATCGTCCTTTCTCCCGCGTTTTTGTTAATCAAAAGTCCGCCGTTTGCCTTCAGCGACTCAGGTTTTTCGATTTCCTGAAAACCGAGCACATCCGTATAAAACGCACGCGCCTCATCCTCAGCGCCAAATGGCATGCAAATTTGCACATGATCAAGCCGTTTGATACGAATCATCGTTCCTCTCCCCCCTGTGCGAACGCTGGTTTGATCCGGCGGATGAACGAAACCGCAGCAACCGCCCAAATGAGCAGCACTCCCTCGACCGCCCAGATGTTTGTGACCACTTTCGCTTGATAAAGCGCCGGCAAGACGTCCATTGCCGCATGAAGCAAAATCGCGTACAGGACATAACGGAACTGCCGCTGGCGCACGCCAAGCAAAACGAGGAGCGACAGCGCCACATGCACCGCCAAAGCAAACAGCCGTTCTATGCCGCCCAACACGTACATTGCCAACGGCGTGTGCAGCACTTGTTCTTTGATCAGCTCCGCCTGGCCTGCCGGGAGCGATGGGGCGATCGTTTTGTCGAAGGCGCCTGATTGAATCAAGCTCAGAAGCACAATCGTGTTCACAGCGCCAAACACGCCAAGCAGCACTGCTTCCACCCCGCCGTGCCCAAGCCCGAATGACAAGCCGTCGCCATACGCCCGGTTTTTTTTCAACAGCCAGCGAAACCCGACATAACGGCCGATTTCCTCAAACACGCCGGCAGCAAGCGCGGCGTACAACACAAAGAGCAAAACGCTGTCCGTCCCTTTCAGCGCCGGCCGTCCCGGTTCGAGGAGAGCGATGTGAAGCGCTTTTTCCAACACTTGTGAAAACAAGAGAAACATCAGCGCTCCGATGCCGAGCGCTTTCCACGAAAGCCATCCTTTTTTTCTTCCGTACCATGCGAGACCAACTGGAACAAACAACGAAATGGCGAGCTGCACCGCCGCACCGATCATTCCCACGTCCTCTCCCCCTCCCGCTTATTTATGAGCGGTTGCGTTGTTCTTGCTGCTCATAAAGAAACGATCGAACGATAAGATACAAATTGCCGACAACGATGATGACGAGAAACAAAACAGCCCTCATCTCTCCGGGCCAAAACGCGGTGAGCATCGACAAAATCCCCATGGCGATAAACACTTTGCCGCCAAGACGGTGCGTTTTGTGCCAAACCGTCTCACTCGCTAATGTCCACGGTGTGCGAATGCCGATGAAATAATTGTGTTTGATTTTCGGCAGATAATTTCCGATGACAAGAAACAGACCGCCGATGGCAAGCGGCATGAACGCCCCAACATCGATGGAAAATCCAAGGTTGTACGCCAATGTCACGGCATGCAGCGCCAAGAAAAAGCAGGAAAGCGCCGCATTGACAATACGATAGCTTTTTTGAAAGCGGGCGTAATGTTCTCTTTTCGGGTCGAGCTTCGGCAACACCGCCGTCAAAAACGTGAACACCGTCATGAGAACGGGCAGCAGCAAGGCGCCAAACCATTTGTTGCTGAAGCCATCAGCTTCCCCTGATGCGTTCCAATGGATCGCCACTTGATCCGGCAAATACGGAAGGACGGCCAAACTCAAGAAATAAGCGAGAATCGCCAACACGATCGTCAGCCGGCTAACGTTCATCATGTCTCTCCCCCTTTTCGACAAAATCGTAAAACCAGCGAAGCAAATCTTGAAACACCGTCGTGTTCAGAGAGTAGTAGATATGCTGTCCCCTACGCCGGTCTTGCACCAAATCAGCCTGCTTGAGAATTTTCAAATGATGCGATACGCTCGGCTTTTGCATAGCAAAATGCGAAGCGATTTCTCCTGCCGTCAACTCTCCTTCCCGGAGCAACGTTAAAATCTTCCGGCGCGTCGGATCAGCAATCGCTTTAAACGCCTCGTTGAACGACAATGGTAATCCCACCTTGTGAACGATTTTGGGATGCATCTTAAGGGGTTGACAACCACCGGGAGAGCTTTCGTTTGTCGTTGTCTCTTATGCACCAATGTGAACAGGTTTTCATACATGTATACGTATATAATTAGATATTTAGAAAAACATCTAAATATCGGATAAACGATTCGCTATTAATTAAAGAATATTCCATTTGACTGTCAATGTCTTTTCCCGTTTTCCCTCGTAGATATCAGTGGAAAGGAGGACGCACAGCTAGGCGCCCCCGGAGTCCATGGTAACGTGGGGCTTGGCTTCCCACTGATTTCCGTTAAAACCCCGTGGGCCAAGCGGCGAGCAAGCGCTCACTTTTTTCGCGCTTGGATGTAAGCAAATATTCAAGTGTCTGGCAAAGGAATTTTCTCGTCTCCGCCGGATGGATGACATCGTCGATCAAATGTTTGCGCGCCGCCCCATACGGCGAGCTGTCAAACGACCACTGCATGAGCAGCTCCTGACGCCGCTCATGCGGGTTGTCGGCACGTTCAAGCTCGCGGCCGTATACGACGTTGATGCCGACTTCCGGACCGGTGAAATTGATTTCCGCACTCGGCCAGGCGACGACCACATCCGCTCCCATCCCCGGTCCGCACATATTGCCGTACGCCGCGCCAATGCTTTTGCGGATGACAACCGAAATTTTTGGGACGGTTGATAGAGCAAGCGCCTGATTCCACACCATGATTTTCGTCGCCATTTTCGCTTTTTCCGCCTCGACGCTGATGCGAAACCCCGGTGTGTCATGCAAAAAGATGATCGGAATATGATACGAGTCGCACAAGCAAATGAATTCCGTCGCCTTTTGGCATTCCTGCGGCCCGGGCGCTCCTGCGTATTGGTTGGGCTGATTGGCGATGATGCCGACTACATGACCGTTTAGATACGCCAAAGCGGCGATCAGCGCCTTGCCAAATTGTTTCTGATACTCAAAATAGTCTCCTTCATCAACAAGGCAGGCGATAATTTTTCGCATATCATAGACGCGGCTACGTTTGTCCGGCAAAATTGAAAACACTTCCTCAACCATCCGGTATGGGTCATCATCCGTCTTCCGCATCGGCGGCCGCTCGTTAGCGTTTTGCGGCATGTATGAAAAAAACCTTTTTAGTTGCTCGATGCATTCTGCCTCTGTCTCGCCATCGGCGTCAATCTGTCCGGTATATTTATGGTGGATGTCTACGCCGCCGAGCTCATCCGGCGTGACGCGCTGCCCATTCGCCAATTCGAGCATGCGCGGCCCAGCGATCGCCATGCATGTCCCCTTCATTTGCGTGACAAAATCACAGCTGACCGCCGTCCATGTCGGCCCACCGTAGCTGTCCCCCAAAATCGCCGCCATCGTCGGCACTTGCCGGTGGTGGGCGAGCAGCTCGCGTGGAAACAATTTGTCGCTGATCCCGTCCGACCCCATCCCGTCCGGCATGCGCAACCCACCGCCTTCATGGAGGAAAAACATCGGCAAGCCATTGCGCACAGCCAGTGCATGCATTTGCCGCGACTTGCGCAAATGAACGCTCCCCTCCGTTCCAGCGAGCACCGTTTTATCCCCGGCGATGATGACCGCCGGTCGGCCATTCACTTTGCCGATGCCGGCGACAAGCCCGTCTCCATACGTTGTTTCTTCCAAGCCGGGCTGGTCGGACGCGTTCAGCTGTCCGAACTCGATAAAAGTTCCCGCATCCACAAGCAGGGCGATCCGCTCTCTGGCAGTTAGCAGCCCTTTCTCGTGCTGCTTGGCGATTTTCTCTTCGCCGCCGCCCAACGCAGCGCTCGCTTTTTTCGCCATCAGTTCGTCTGTTAATTGCCGCAAATTCTCCACCATGATCCCCCTTTTTTTTTTTGGAAAAGGCAGGGCGGCCCGTGTCCCCGCCGCTATGTTATTCTCTTGGAAGCAGCTTTCGCAATACTTTGCCTGACGGCGTCGCCGGCAATTCATCAATGAACTCGATATAACGCGGATACTTGAACGCCGCCATATGCGTTTTCGCCCATTCGATCAAGTCAGACGGCGCGACCCTTCCTTTGTACGAATCGTGAAGAACAACAAACGCTTTCGGAACTTCCCCTTTCATCGGGTCAGGCACACCGATGACTGCGCATTGCTTGACGGCCGGATGTTCGTTCAACAACGCTTCGACGTCTTCTGGAAAGACGCTGTAGCCGGACACTTTGATCATCTCTTTCAGCCGCCCTTGGAAATACAAATAGCCGTCTTCATCGACATACCCGATATCGCCGGTGTACACCCACCCATCTTTCAGCGTCTCGTTCGTCGCGTCATCGCGGCGGAAGTAGCCTTTAAAAACCCCCGGATTTTTGACGACAATTTCCCCCGACTGTCCGGTCCCAAGCTCTTGTTTCGTTTCCGGGTCCACGATGCGAATGTCTGTCTCATACGTTGGGATGCCGCACGAGTCAAATTTCACACGGTCATCCGGCATGAACGTGTCACACGTATGCGTCTCGCTCAACCCGTAGGCGGCTTCATACAACAGGCAGCCACCGGTCGCTTCCGCCCACCGCTCAGCAAGGTCTTTCGTCACCGGCAGGCCGAAGCTTGTCGCTAAGTTGCGTTTTAGGCTCGATAAATCCGCATTGACAGAAGAGAGCGCCTGCAGGATGGCCGCGTTCATCGGAGCGATACTGTACCATGCCGTGACTTTGTACGTTTCGATGGCTTTGATCGTCGCCAGCGGGTCGAAGCGGGTGAATAATACGCACGGATGTCCCGTGTACACCGGCATATTCAGTCCCATCACCATGCCGGCAATATGGCAAAGCGGGGAATGGGCCATCAACGTTTCCGGTTTTTCCGTCAGCCGGTTCGCTTGGGCCGATGCGGCCGTCTTAAATAGCGCATTACCATAGGTGAGCATCGCTCCTTTCGGCCGACCGGTCGTCCCGGACGTAAAAACGATCAACCCGACATCGTTCCACAAGTCAATGGGAGCGGTCTCATCAAGCGGCGGAGAAGCGGCGATGATGGCGGTGAGCTCATCCGCGCCTTCACACGTCTGCTTCGGCTGCAGCACCTCTTCGCAAAGCGGGATCTCCCCTGCCGGATCCGCATAGTCACCGTAATGACAAGCGACCGTAAACGACAGCGGCGCCGTTTGTTGTTCAGCTTGTTGAATGCGGGATAATCCTTCTTCCCCAGCGATGATGCCGACAAGCGGCACTTCGGAAAAGAAGTAGGCAAGTTCAGATTCGCGGTACATCGGATTGAGCGGAACGACAATGCCGCCAAGCTGCTGAACGGCGAAGTGAGCGATGATGTATTGTGGACAGTTTTGCATGTACAAAGCCACGCAGCTCCCCTTTTCCACCCCCTTTTCCCGCAAATAGCGGGCAAACCGGTGGACATGGTCAAGCAACGTCCCCCATGTGATCACCGTATTGTAGAAGATGTACGCTGGTTCGTTCGCTTCACGTTCACCGCGGTGGCGCAAATAATGATAGAGCGGCTGTTCGCCGAGCACATAGCGGAGCTTCTTCGGCAACCCGCTCGGCCAATACGGGCGCGTTTGGTTCACCTGTTTCACCATCCTCCGAATAGAATACTGAACGGTCAGTATTTTCGTTTTAGAAAACGCTTTCAACCTATGATCATGTCCTCTGCTTCATTCCTATGAATAGAATTTCGCTGTCATTCGTTGATTTCCTTTTTCGAACGACCCATTATTTTCTCCGACATGGCAACGCAGATGAACTCCTCCCCTTTTTTCTAGGCGCGCATACAATGGCCATAAACGGTCTTTACGGAAAAAAGGGGGATGGAGACTATGGCCATTAGTAACGGAACCCAATATATCGAGCGCATTGACAATCTTCGGTCAAATGTATGGATCAACGGCGCTCAGGTCGAGGGAAAGCTGTCGGAACACCCGGCTTTTGCCGGCGTGATGCGAAGCCAAGCGCGCTTATATGACGCCCAGCACCATCCAAACAAACAGCCGGTGCTGACGTTCCGCACATCGACGGGGGAGCTGGCCGGCGCGGCGTTTTTGCGGCCGACGACAAAAGACGATCTCGAACACCGGCGCCTGGCGTTCCAAGAATGGGCGCGCTTGACAGCGGGGATGATGGGGCGGTCTCCCGACTACATGAACACCGCCGTGATGGCGCTCGCTTCCGCGGCCGATTTTTTCGGGCAGCAGCACCCGTCCTACGCCGAACATATCGAACACCTCTATGAGCGGGCGATCAACAACGACTTGTCGTTCACCCATACGTTTGTCAACCCGCAAGTGAACCGTTCCCTCGGCTATATGGAAGAAGACGGCGAGCCGATCGCCGCCAAAGTGATCCGCGAAACGACAGACGGACTCGTCATCAAAGGCGCGCGCCTGCTCGCCACTCAAGGCGGCATGACTGACGAACTTCTCGTTTTGCCGGCCGGCGGGACGCTTCTTGGCGATGAATACATGTACGCGTTTTCGATTCCGAGCAACACGCCGGGGTTGAAGTTCATCTGCCGCCCTTCTTTTGCTGCCGGCGCCTCTTCGTTTGACGGCCCGCTCAGCGCGCACTTTGATGAAATCGACGCCATTGTCGTATTTGACGATGTGCTCGTTCCGTGGGATCGGATCTTTTTCTACAAAAACGCATGGGTGGTCAAAGAGCTGGATGAAGAAACCCATTTGGCCATTATGCTACTGCACCAAGTGCTGGCGCGGCGCATCGTGAAAACCGAATTTTTCCTTGGAACGGTGGAGCTGCTCAGCGAATCCATCCAAATTGGCGGATACCAGCATGTGCAAGAAAAAATCGGGGAAATCGCCGCCGCCCTTGAAGCGCTTCGGGGGATGCTTCTCACCGCCGAGCTCCACGCGAAACCGGACCGGCGCGGCACCATGGTGCCCGATCCTGCCCCGCTTTACGCTGCCGCCTTTTTGTATCCGCGCTTGTACCCGCGCTTTGCCGACATCGTTCAGCTGCTTGGCGCCAGCGGGCTTGTCTGCCTGCCGACGGAAGCAGACTTTTCTTCCCCGCTCCGCCCGGATTTGGACCGGTATTTGCAGGCAGCGACGCTTCCGGCCGAACAGCGGGTGCAGCTGTTCCGCTTCGCCTGGGATCTGGCGATGAGCGCCTTCGGGACGCGGCAGACGCTGTACGAACGGTTTTTCTTCGGCGATCCAGCCCGGTTTGCGACAACCTTTTACCATCGCTGCGACCGGGAAGCATGCGCCCAAATGGTGCGACGGTTTTTAGACAGCGAACAACGTTGACAAAACGGCAGCAACCACAGCACCGGGCTGGCATAAACGCCCGCCTTTTCTTCAAAGAGGCGGGAGATCATCAAGCGTTCCGTCCAGAAAAAAGGTGTCCCGCCTCTTTCGGGACACCCTCATGCGAATGGATTGACGTGATCGATCACGTCGTCCGCTGACGATCGGGAAACAGCAGGCTAAACAACACCCCGGCCGCCAGCGCAATGACAAACGTCGTAAACCGTGAACTGATGATGGCCTCAAGCGGCGAGGAAATCCAGATGACCGTGCTGAGAAACCCAGCAACGATCGTGGCGATGACGCCGATGCCGGAATACCGCTTCCAGAAGAAAGAGAGCAAAATCGCCGGCGACAACGTGCAGCCGATTCCCGCCCATGCCCAGCTGACAACGAGATAGACGAGCGACTCGGATGTCATCGCCAGCACCAAACCGAGCAGTCCGGCGATGACCACCACCGCGCGGGAAAGCGCGACAAGCTGCTTTTCCGACAGACGAAGGCGCAATGAACGGCGCGCAATGTCTTCGCTAATGGCGCTCGTGATGACAAGCAGCTGCGAATCGGCCGTTGTCACGATGGCCGCCAAAATGCCCGACAGCAATACCCCCGCGAGCCACGGCGGCAACAAATCGAGCGCCATATGCGGCAATACCGTTTCCACGTCGGCGAAGGAATGGCCCTGATAAAGGGCAATCGCCGCAAGACCGATGCAAAACGCGCCGCCATAGGCCATCAGCGTCCAAATGATCGCCACTGTTTTGGCCGTTTTCGCCTCGCGGGCGTCTTTCAACGCCATGAAGCGGACGCTCAGCTGCGGCTGTCCGCCCAGATAGCCAAAAAACCAAGCAAAATTGTTAAACAACAATAGCCCAAGCGCAAATCCAGTGACTCCCCCCGTCCATGAATCGAGGCCCGGCTTCGCGTGATGAAGCGCTTCACTGATCGACAAGCCACCACTATAAATTTCCACGAACGCCACAATGGGCAAAATCACGAGCGTCGCCAGCATGAGCATACTTTGAATCATATCCGTCCAAACGACACTGACGAACCCGCCGGTGTATGACAAGATAATGACAATCGCCACACTGATGACCATGCCAAGCTGCGGATCGATATGAAACACGGCAAACAGTGTCTTGCCCGCTCCGGCAATTTGCGCGCTGAAATAAAACATCATAAAGCTAAAAATAAGGACAGTCGCAAGCCATAAAATCGTTTGCCCATGCGCGCCGAACCGTTTCGCTAAATAACCGGGCAACGTCAGCGCACCGTATCGCTCCGCCTCTTGGCGAAACCGGTCGGCCAAAAAGAGCCAGGCGCAGACGATGCCGATGACAATGCCGACGGCCACCCAAATCGCAGAAAGCCCATTGGCGAATACAAACCCCGTGTAGCCAAGCAACAGCCAGGCGGATTCGCCCGTCGCCCGCTCAGAAAAAGCGAGCGCCCAACCCGGCAGTCGTTTTCCCCCAAGCAAAAAGTCGGAATGGCTCATCTCCTTTTTCCCATACCAATAGCCAAGCGCCGCCATCACAAGACAATACAGCACGAGTTCCGCCAAGATGATGCCACTCATCGCTGTTCCTCCCTGTTGTACGGTTTTGCACAGGCGCACACGGAATCTGCAGGGATGTCTTTCTCTTCTCGGCCTGCCAATCCCACTCCCCTTCCATAAACATGGCGCTATCATCAGACTGCGACGATCGACGATCATGCCAGTGACAGCGAGAATGGTTGCTCCTCACAGGCATCTGTTTACTCTTTACATATGTGGCAAACGAGCCAGTTATTCCAGCATGACACCGCGTCTCACCTTGCAAAGTTTCGCTCGGACAGAATCAACATGTGGAACACTACAAGTTGCCAGACGGCTCGAATTATAATAAAGTGGAGATGAATCCAAAAAAAGGAGTGAACAAGATGAACCGTTGGGAGAAGGAATTGGACAAATACGCCGAATTGGCCGTGAAAGTCGGCGTCAACATTCAGCCTGGGCAGACGCTGTTTGTCAACGCCCCGCTCGAGGCGGCGCCGCTCGTCCGCAAAATCGCCAAAACGGCGTACGAAACCGGGGCGAAACACGTGTATGTCGAGTGGAACGATGAGGCGCTTACATACATCAAATTTCATCACGCCCCTGAGGAAGCGTTTTCCGAATATCCGATGTGGCGGGCCAAAGCGATGGAAGAGCTCGTCGAACAAGGAGCAGCCTTTTTATCCATTTACGCCCCTAATCCTGACTTGTTAAAAGACGTCGATCCGAAGCGGATCGCCACCGCCAATAAAACGGCCGCCCAAGCGCTCGCCAACTATCGGAGCGCCATCATGGCCGATCGGAACTGTTGGTCGCTCCTGTCCGTCCCGACGGCGGCATGGGCGCAAAAAGTATTTGGGGATCTGCGTGATGAAGAAGCCATCGACAAACTATGGGAAGCGATTTTCCGCATCGTCCGCGTCGACCAAGAGGACCCGATCGCTGCTTGGCGCGAACATAATGATCGGCTCGCCCGCATCGTCGATTACTTAAACAACAAGCAATACAAACAGCTCGTTTACGAAGCGCCGGGCACCAACATCACGGTCGAGCTCGTCGACGGGCATGTTTGGCACGGCGGCGCCGCGACCAGTCAAAACGGGGTGCGCTTCAACCCGAACATGCCGACCGAGGAAGTGTTTACGATGCCGCATAAAGACGGCGTCAACGGCACCGTCCGCAACACGAAGCCGCTCAATTACAATGGCAACGTCATCGATGGGTTTACGCTCACGTTCAAAGACGGTCAAGTCGTCGACTTCAGCGCCGAAGAAGGATATGAGACGCTCAAGCATTTGCTTGACACCGACGACGGGGCGCGCCGCCTCGGCGAAGTCGCTCTCGTGCCGCATCAGTCGCCCGTATCGCTGTCCAATCTCATTTTTTACAATACGCTGTTTGATGAAAACGCCGCTTGCCATTTTGCGTTGGGCAAAGCGTACCCGACGAACATCGAAAACGGCGCGGCGCTGTCCAAAGAAGAGCTTGACCGCCGCGGCGTCAACGACAGCCTCGTCCACGTCGACTTTATGATCGGCTCGGCCGAACTGAACATCGACGGCGTCACCAAAGACGGCAAGCGCGAACCGATTTTCCGCCGCGGCAACTGGGCGTTCGAATTGTCGTAAGCTGGTTTCCCTTCACTCTAAGCCATCAGGCTGCGTCCAACAGGCGGGCAGACCCGACCGTTGGCGCAGCCTGATTCCATTCCAACACGGATTCACACGCAACGATCAAAGCGAACCGATAGGGTTGTTTTCATCTTGCCGCAAATGCACAGCGGCCGATGCCGCCTGCGCCAGTTGCTCGCATTGCCGCAAACGAATGCTAAAGAGAACGAGCGGGTCGCGGTACGCCTCCGGATTTGTGCGCATATGTTTGAGCTCACCTTCCTGGGCAGCAATCTCCAGCTCCAACCGTTTCAACGTTTCATCGAGCCCTGTCAACGGCGCATGGAAAAATCGGGTGACATCGCGTTCAAGCGATTTAGCAAACCATTCAAACGGCAGCAGCAACTGGTGGATGATCGCCTCCACCACCTCAGCGTAATCTTGCGCCTGGATGAACTGCTTATACTTTTGCGCCAGCATTGCCTTGTTTTGCGCAAAAGCACCGAGCAGTTTTCCCGCCCCTTTCAACAGCAGCTGGCTTGGCGTTCTCCGCAAGAAAACGTTCACCTTGTCTATTTGCACCCCGCTGATCAACCGATCCATATCGCGCCGCCAATCGGCGAGAAGGCGAAAATCGCATTCGAGCTTGAGCCGCTCATCGCCAAACATGGCGTTAAACCCTTCACCCATTTCATGCAAAAACGCCTGGCATTCGTTGAATTCGTCTTCCGTCGCTGCAATCCACTGTTCCATGGAGCGGCGCAGCTTTGGCAGCGCCTGTTCATCAAGGTAAGCACGAAGCCGTTCGTTCGCTTTGTGGTTCAGTTCAAGATGCAAACGGGAAAAATCGCTGTCTTCGCTCACAAGATCCGCCATGTTGCGCAACAGATCGGGAATCGCCGCAGACAGCTCGCCCCGCATTTCCGCCAAGACAGTATGGAATGACTTTGCCGTTTTGGACATTTTTTCCTCTTGCAGGTCGCCAAACTGATGAATAGCGCCGCTGAGTTTAGCCGCCATTTCTTTTTTCCACACGACCAGCTCCGCCAACCGGCTTTCCGCCTCGGCCCGCTGCCGGAACAAATGAGCGATGAACTGGCGGATCGTCGTTAAAATCGCTTCCTCGCGGCGGACCGATGATACATGGCGGCGCATCTCCTCAAACCAGCCGACGAGGAATTGTTGCTGCTTGCGGCTTGGCGCATGGGGCGAATAGACCATAACATGGGCCCCCGGAACAATCGTACGAACGTGCGCTTCCACTTCCTCAACGATTCTCGCCGTCTCCTCTTCATCCACCATTCCGTCGCCCGGAGGAAGCAAAACGTACATCGGCGCATTCGGCGCCCGCTCGCGAAGCTGTAGCATCAACTGTTCATCGGCGCTAGAAAACGGATCCTCTCCGTTGAGAAGAAAGAGAATGCTGTCAGCAAGCGAAAACGACACAAGCGCTTCATGGTCGGATGAAGCGCGCCCGCCGAGCGGGCCGATATCCAACAAGACAATCCCTTGCGGCACGAGTGAAAACGGCGCCTTGCATTCAATGACAGCGTCATCAGGGAATCGGCTTCCGCGGCCGCCCGTTGCCTGTTGAAATTCGTCAATACTCGAAAAAACGGTAAACTGGTCGTCACTGATTTTCGCGACTTCCATCTCCCCACCGTTTCTCCACGCAATCACCGGCGCAGACGGCGCCGCCAACGCTGCCTCGCCGACCAACGTCCGCAAAAACGCCAACCGCTCATGGCGCGACGCCCCAGCGATCAAAACGAAATGCGTCCGCGAATCAGACAGCTGCCGCACGAACCAGCGGAAGCGGAAATGCGAGCCCGCCCGCTGCTCTTCCGCCCAATCGGCAATTTCTTCAAATAGCGACACACCCGCTTCCCCAGCCTGCCGTTTCGCATGGACGAGCCGCTTAGCGGCGTCGTTGACCGTCTCTTCTTCAAACGCCTCAGGAAATTTCTCACTCCACGCCAACAAGGCAGCTGCGGCCACGGCTGTCTCCGGACCGTCAGCTAAACTCACCCAGCTTTTGACAAGCGGTGGAACAACTTCCACCAACTCTTTCAATCGATACGGCCCTTTCATCAATCCCGCATAGGCTTCCCCTAAAAGGCCGGGAATTCGCTTCCAGTCATAGTCGCGGCCGATCGCCAACTCATCATAGAGGCGATTCCACTCCGCGAGCCACGAAAAATAGAGGTCTCCATCTCGATAACCGTTCCATAGTGCCTGCACAAGCCGTTCAAACTTCACGCGATCGGTTTCGTACAACAGCGCTAGGCAGCGTGAAAACCGCGCAGGCGCCATCGTTCGCGCATGTCCTTGTTCCACATAACCGGTCAAGATGTCCGCCCAGCGGCGCGCCGAGGTCCGCACCGCCTCTCCTAAAGCAAGCTCGACGGCGCTTTCCCAATCACCTTGCTCCTCGAAAAAGGCGCGCGCCCATTCGGTCATGTTCGGATAATCCGGATACAACGTCACGCCGCGCTTAATCATTTCATCCGCTTTCGCTTTTTCCCCCAACTCACGGTAGAGCGAAAACAGGCATAAAATGATTTCCGCATGCAACGTTTCGCTTTCCGTCTCAATCGAGCGGTACAGCTCCTCTGCCAGCTCGAGCCGTCCAAGCTCATAGTAGCTGTCGGCGATGTTTTTTTGCGCCCAAGGGCGCAAATCGTCATGATGGACTTGTTCCCATTTAAAGATCGCCGCTTCATAGTCGCGGCGGTGGAAATACACTTCCCCTTGGGCAAAGCGAATGGACGACAAATCAGTGCCATCCCGATGCGCCGTGAAAAAAATATCGCCAAGCGCGCTGACAATGTCGCATTCTCCCGCCTCGATCAACGTCTCGTAAAATGTTTTATGAACCAGTTGCTGTTCAAACCCCATGTCGATCACCTGACTCGTATATTTGCCATGCATGTTCATTGTATGGCACGATTTATGATTTTATTTCTATCCCATATATTTTAACAAACTTTCGCGGAAAGGAACGTTTCAATTTGTTTTCATTTGCAAGACAAAACATAGCTGTTCCATTAACGAAAAAATGCTTCTGCGATCGCGGTAAGCGCGGGATGCAAAAAAAGAGAAAGATGGGCAAGCATTCGACACACAACCAATAGATCCTTTCAATTTTCAGCAGGAGGGCGCGAAATGGGAGACGCAAAAAAAACGGGATGGAAACAATCGCTTGCCATGGGCTCAAGCATACTCACGTCTCCATGCTTTATATTAAGGAGGGAATATCAAATACGTTTTTTGGAGTCTCGGACATAAAGATATTGTAACCACGCCGCAAACATACTCGCATATTTTAGGCAAGTTGACCTTGCAATGGAGGAGCTGTACCATGCTAAATAGCTGTGCAAAATTCGTGCAAAATTTTTTCGCATTCTATCGTTTTTTTCAGGATTCCCCAAAAATGAAAAATGACCGCAAACGCGGTCATATCAAGGGTTTCGGCAATGTTAACCCGAACCGATCGTATGTAAGTGGCGTCCCAGGAGAGACTCGAACTCCCGACCGACGGCTTAGAAGGCCGCTGCTCTATCCTGCTGAGCTACTGGGACATAACCAAGACGACACTCTAATCTTCCTGCTGCCCCTTCCTCTACCAGCTAACACAAAGAAGCCTGATGCGTCGGGGCAACTCGCAGCCCATTCGAAGATGTCTCGCTCGTTGCTCTATCCTGCTGAACTACTGGGACGATATCTACACGATATTCACGATAAAATAAAGGAAAGCGGGTGATGGGAATCGAACCCACGACTTCAGCTTGGGAAGCTGAGGTTTTACCATTAAACTACACCCGCATGATCAATATCATTGGAGCTTGTCTTAGAAACGACTGCAATAAAAATATAATCGCTAATTTCTTTTTTGTCAATATCTTTCTTAAAGCTAGTGGATAAACGCGCTCGAGAGGATTCGAACCCCTAACCTTCTGATCCGTAGTCAGATGCTCTATCCAATTGAGCTACGAGCGCATCATTGAGAGCGGAAGACGGGACTCGAACCCGCGACCCCCACCTTGGCAAGGTGGTGTTCTACCACTGAACTACTTCCGCATCATGAGAGGAATTCATTCCTTCAAAACTAGATAACCGTCGGAAGAAGCCGCGCTTCGTACTGTCTAGCTCCGGCCGCCATCGGCTCGCGACGCTTCGGTCCTGCTGTGGCGGCGACACATTGCATACGCTCCTGTGGCACCACCCACGCAGAACCAAGCTTTGCTTGGTTCGAGCCTCCTCGCAGGCCCTCCAGCGCGTTTCGCCGATAGGCAGGCGGCCTCCGCTTTTCGCACTGTCTAGCTCCGGCTCGCCGCCGCTCGGGGTCAAATAACCTTCTCCCTCGGGGTGCAAGCACCCCTGCGGGCGAAGAACATTTGCCCGTCGCGGCGAACCGCTCGCCTGCGCTTTTCTATTGTCCAGTTCCAGCGCCTAGCTCTCTTCTGCCAAATAACCTTCCCCCTCGGGGCGCGAGCGCCCCTGCGGGTGAAGAACATTTGGCTTCGAGAGCGAAACGCGGCGCTTCCACTTTTCTAGGTTAAGCCCTCGATCGATTAGTATCCGTCAGCTCCACGTGTCGCCACGCTTCCACCTCGGACCTATCGACCTCGTCATCTTCGAGGGATCTTACCCGCTTTTGGCGGTGGGAAATCTCATCTTGAGGGGGGCTTCACGCTTAGATGCTTTCAGCGCTTATCCCGTCCGCACATAGCTACCCAGCGGTGCCCCTGGCGGGACAACTGGTACACCAGCGGTGCGTCCATCCC